>CAZITF010000245.1:0-4603 GCA_964542095.1 uncultured Rhodobacterales bacterium | reverse complement strand
TCCTCCACCCGTTCGATCCCCGAGAGGACGTCAGCCGCCTGATCCTCTTGCGGCACATCCTCCACCCGTTCAATGCCCGCGAGGACGTCGGCGCTCGTATCTGCCTCGGGTACGTCCTCCACCCGTTCGATCCCGGCCAGGACATCGGCGGCGGTATCCGTTTCCGGGGGGTCTTCGGGGGTTATCTCGCGCAAGCCGTCCAGGGCAGCGTCAGAACGCGTGGTGGTCGCCGCGCTGGCGGTCAGGGATTTCAGCAGGTCGGGCTTGGTCAGGATCTCTTCGATCAGGGCCTCGGCCCCGGCCTTGCCGTCCATATAGGTCATCAGGTCAGACAGTTGGCGGCGCGCCTCAAGCAGGGGCTTGAGGGTGTCGACATTCGCGGCAATCGCCTCGGGGCTGAAATCAGACATCTTGGCGAATGTGAGGTCAACGGCCAGATTGCCTTCGCCCGTCAGGGTGTTGGGCACGGTGAATGCCGCGCGCGGCGCCATCGACTTCATACGTTCGTCGAAATTGTCCACGTCGATCTCAAGGAACTTGCGGTCGGCGATGCCGGGCTGGGGCACCTCGGACTTGCCCGCAAGATCGGACATGACGCCCATCACAAAGGGCAACTGCACCTTCTTCTCGGCCCCGTACAGTTCCACATCATACTCGATCTGAACCCGGGGGGCGCGGTTGCGGGCAATGAACTTCTGTGAACTCATGTGCCACCTTCCCTGGCCTTGCGCAGCTCTGCGCTCAGGGCTTCGACCTTGGCTGTCAGCTCAAGCACGTGGGCATCGACCTGATCGGTTTCTTCTCGCACAAGCTCGCGCAGCTTTTCAAACTCGGCTTCGGTTTCCTCTTCCACTGCCGCCTGCATGGTGTTGACCAGCAGGCCGATGAACAGGTTCAGAACCGAAAAGGCGGTGATCACGATGAACGGTACAAAAAATGCCCAGGCGTTCGGAAACTCCTTCATCACCGGGCGCACAATACCCATGGACCACGATTCAAGGGTCATGATCTGGAACAGGGAATAGAGGGATCGCCCAAGCGTGCCGAACCATTCATCAAAGGCATTGCCATACATGATCGTGGCCATCACGCCGAACACGTAGAACACGATCGAGATCATGACGATCACCGCGCCCATGCCCGGCAAAGCATCAAGCAGCGCCTGAACAACCGCCCGCATCTGCGGAATGACCGACAGCAGGCGCAACGCGCGGATGACACGCAGGCCGCGCAGCGCAGACAGACCCGCAGTCGCAGGCAGCAGGCCCACGGACACCACGCCCAGATCAAAGATGTTCCACGAGTTGCGGAAGAAGTTCAGACCATAGGCATAGAGTTTCAACAGCAGTTCGATGACAAAGATGGTCAGCACCGTCTTGTCGATCACCTTCAGAAGCGTGCCAAAACTGGCCTGCGCCCAGTCCGAAGTGCTGATGCCGAGGGTGATCGCGTTGAAAATGATCAATGCCATGATGGCATTGACCACGCGATCCCGCTCCAGAAACGCACGGAGGCGCGCACGGACAGAGCCATCATGGGTCTCTGCCATCAGATTGTCGGTGTTGCCTGATCCTTGGGTCATTGCGTCTCCATGCGGTCTGTTCGGGGGCCTATTTCAGGTCCTTTTGGACGTTCTTGAACGCTTTTTGCAGGTCTTTCATGGCGGCCACCGCAACGTCTGCCGACTTTTGCAGGCCTTTCATCTTGCTGAATTCGCTTTCGAAAAGCTTGGCCTTGTGGCCGTCAATCTTGCCATCCTTCAGCGCCTTGGCATATGGGGTCAGCGCCGCATCCAACCTGTCGATATTTTTGTCCATCAGTTGCAGTGGGCCAAGAACTTTCTTGTCCATGACTTTCTTGCCAAAGGCCGACACCTCGCCCTTTGGGTTGTCCACCATCTTCTTGCCATTGGCGGACAGATACTTGGCCACGTTCTGCGCGGCCTTGCCTGTCTCGTTCAGCTCCTTGAGGGCTTCGTCGATTTCTTTCTTCGCCGCGTCCTGCGCAGCCTTGATATCCTTGCCGTTGCTTTCGGCCTGATGGATCGACTTGGCCGTGGCCATGGCGATATCAAGCGGTCCGCTGAACACCTTGTCCGCGTCCAGCTTGTCGACCTCGGCCATCGCCTTCTTGCCGAGCGCCAGACCGGCCTTGGCATCGGCGACACCGGATTCCAGCTCTTCCAGAAGGGTAGAACACTTTTCCTCGATCTCGGCCTGGGTGTCGGCCAGGGCCTTCTTCACGGCGGCGATGACCTTGTTGTGTTCCTTGGGCGATTTGGACTTTTCCGCCAACTTGTGGGCATCCGAAATGCGATTGGCGAGTTGCTTCAGTTCGGGCCGCACCACCGCCGGCAGCGCGCCCTTCAGTTTGCCTTCGTTCCACTTGGCCGGGTTCAGTTCGACCTTTTGGGAATAGGTGATCTTCCTGGGAAACAGCTTGGCGATGTCCTTCTCCGAGTTGACCCACTTGATCAGATCGCCACGCATCTCCTGTTGCCAAGGGACTTCCAGCTTGGCGTTCATCTTCTTGTTTCCGTCGCCGACCATCTCAAACTCCTCTGTCAAATCATGCTTTGTTCAGTGCAGCGCGGCCCCGACAGGCTGCGCCGCACCCGGTTCCGTTTTGCCCTAGCGAACGGGGTCCAGCCCGAAATTCGCGATCAGTTCGGCCATCTTCTTGGTCTGCTTGGCATCCTTGGTCTGCTTGATCAGATCGTTCAATCGCTTGACTTCCTTGTTGGCGGCCTTCACCGCTGTCTTGTCCTTGGACTTCAGCTTTTTCTCCTGCTTCTTCAGCGAGGCTTCAAAGGCCTTGAGGTCTGCGTTCAGTGCGTCATAGGCATCCTGTTCAGTGGGAACGACTGACTTCTTGGACCCGTCCGCTGCGGTAAATGCGGTCCCCGGCAGACCCGAGACCTTGCAGTTGATCCCTTTCTTCTTGAGCAGGTTCCACACCTTCATCGCAAAGGGCGCATAGTCGTAATCATCCGATGGCGGCACGCCACCGGCGGCGGTAAAGCAGCCCGACAGCAGAACGGTGCCCTTGAAATCCTTGGACAGGTTCTTGGACTTGTCGCTTTGCTCGGTCAGCAGCGCGACAATCTGTTCGGGGGTCTTGCGGCCCAGCTTGGTGCCGACGGTCTTGCCCTGCTCTTTCACCCGGCTGCCATGGGCGGCGAGAATGACGTTGCCGGTGGTGATCCCTCCGAAATCCGCGGCATCCGTGTCCACGGCGGTTGTCTTGTACTTCTTGGCCTGCTTTTCGACCGCGCCGTTGATCACCTTCTTGTCGCCGTCGTTGTATTTCTCGAGAAGCGTCTTGAACTTTGCATCCTTGTAGAGCGCTTCAACATCGCCGTTGTATTTCTTGAGCAGCGGTTCAAGGGCGCTTTCGATGATCTGAAGGTTCTTCTTGGTCAGGTTGACCACCACGTTCTTTTCGTTGGACAGCTCCGCCTCCAGCGCGGTCCAGCCCTTGCGGATCACCTCGGTCTTGTCGAAATTGATCGGCGGCTTGCCGGATTTCGAGGGCGGCAGCAGGCCGGTGATCGTGGCCGACATGTCGCCCTTGGTGTCGATCCCGGCCACGACCTTCAGTTCGGGCGACATGCCCATTTCCTGCGCCAGCGGGCTGTTGCGGGACTTTTCCAGAATGGCGGCGGATTTCTGGATCAGGCTTTGCGCTTTCTTCAGCCCCGGCAGCTTGATGCCTTGGGCCTGCATGCCATTTGCCTTGAGGTATTTGCCAAGCTCGGTCGCAATGCTCGCCACATCCGCCTTGTCGACGTCGACTCCGCCGCCTTCACCCAGGAAAATCTTCTTGTATTGCATAGCCATGTTTCTTTCCTCCTCAGGTCAAACCCGGTTCATTCAAATCCGTAGGTGAACGCCTTGTCCTTGACGTCGATGGACACTTTTTCGATGGAACCGCCTTCCATCATCCTTCGCAGGAACTCGGCCGAGATGTCGGGCAGCATGGTGTTGGTCACGATAGCATCGATCATGCGGCCACCGCTTTCCAGTTCCTGACAGCGATCCACGATCTCGGCGACCACCGCGTCGGAATATTCAAAGGGCACGCCATGGGCGGCCTCGACCCGTTTCTTGATCCGGTTGAGTTGCAGCACGGTGATCTGGCCGATCATGTCGGGACTGAGCGGATAATAGGGGATCGCGACCAACCGGCCCAGCAGGGCGGGCGGGAACACTTTCAGCAGCGGCTCGCGCAGCGCCTTGGCCATCGACTCGGGGTCGGGCATCAACTCGGGGTCGGCGCACATATCCATGATCAGATCGGTCCCTGCATTCGACGTCAGCAGGATCAGCGTGTTCTTGAAGTCGATCACGCGGCCCTCGCCGTCTTCCATCACTCCCTTGTCAAACACCTGAAAAAAGATTTCATGCACATCGGGATGCGCTTTTTCCACTTCATCAAGCAAAACAACGGAGTATGGCTTGCGCCGCACCGCCTCCGTCAGCACGCCACCCTCACCATATCCGACATATCCCGGAGGCGCACCTTTCAGCGAACTGCCGGTATGGGCCTCCTGATACTCTGACATGTTGATGGTGATGACGTTCTGCTCACCACCATACAGCAC
>CAZITF010000244.1:0-4606 GCA_964542095.1 uncultured Rhodobacterales bacterium | reverse complement strand
CTCGACGAACGCGCCCAGCCCTTCCCACAGCTTGCGCAGGCGCGCGACGGCCGCGCGATCACTCCCCTCGACCGGAACCAGCAGGGTCCAGCGCTTGTCGAACAACTCGGCAAAGCCGCTTTCGGGGCCGGAATGCTCGGTGCCCGCCAGCGGGTGTCCGGGCACGAAATGCACGCCCTCGGGCAGGTGCGGCGCAACCGCGTCGATCACCGCGCGCTTGACCGAACCCACGTCCGTCACGGTGACTCCGGGCTTGAGATGCGGGCCGATCTCGGCGGCCACATCGCCCATCACCCCCACGGGCACGCACAGGATCACGAGGTCCGCGCCCGCGACGGCCTCGGCGATGCTGTCACAGACCCGGTCGCACAGCCCGATGCGCCGCGCGGTGTCGCGCGTGGCCTCCGAACGGGCATAGCCGGTGACCTCGCCCACCAGATCGCCCCGTTTCATCGCCCAGAACATGGAAGAGGCAATCAGGCCCAGCCCGATCAGTGCCACCCGGTCATACATCACGCCGCCACCCCTTCGCGCCATTTGGTCAGGGCATCGATCACCCGGCCGGTCTGTTGTGCATCGCCCACGGTGATCCGCAAGCCTTCGGGAAAACCATAGCCCGCCACCCGCCGGATCAGGATACCCGCCGCGTTCAGCGCCGCTTCCACCGCGTCCGCCTCGGCGGCATCAGAGGCGCGGGCGAGAACGAAATTGGCGTGACTGTCATCGCAGGCCAGGCCCAGCTGGCGCACCGCTCCGGTCAGCCGGGCGCGCTGCTCGACGTTCAGCATCGCGCATTGCTCAAGCCAGGCGCGATCCCGCACGGCGGCCTCGGCGGCGGCCAGTTGCACCACCGACAGGTTGAACGGCTGGCGGATGCGCGTCATCACGTCAATCATCTCCTGCGGGCCGTACCCCCAGCCGACGCGCAGCCCGCCAAGGCCGTAGATCTTGGAAAAGGTCCGCGTCACCAGCACGTTGGGCCGCGTTCCGGCCAGCGCAATGCCCCCGTCATAGCCTTGCGCGAATTCGGCATAGGCCGCGTCGATCACCAAGATCACAAAGGGCGGCAAGGCGTCGGCCAGCCGCTCCAGCTCTGCTTCGGGCAGCATCGTTCCCGTGGGGTTGGCAGGGTTGGCCAGCAACACCACGCGGGTGCGCTCCGTCACCGCCGACAGGATCGCGTCCACATCCACCACCCGGTCGGTCTCGGGCACGCACACGCGGGTGGCCCCGGCCATGCTGGTCAGGATCGGGTACATGGAAAACCCGTGCCGGGTATAGATGATCTCGTCGCCGGGCCCGGCAAAGGCCTGGGTGACGAACTGCAACACCTCGTCCGACCCGACCCCGCAGATCACGCGCGCGGGGTCGACCTCCCAGACCTCGCCGATGGCCGCGCGCAGGGCCGCGTGATCGGTCGACGGATAGAGGTGCATCGCCCCCGCCGCCTCTCCCAGCGCCTTCACCGCACTTGGCGGCGGGCCCAGCGGATTCTCGTTCGAACTCAGCTTGAGCACATGCTCCACCCCGGCCAGATGCGACCGCCCGCCCTGATAAAGAGCGATGTCCATGATGCCGGGTTGCGGAGTGATGCGGGTCATGCCGAGGCCTCGTTGTCTGTCTGCGCAGTTTTAGGGATGCAGGTACAGAGTGGCCAGAGGCAAAAGCGCGCGCGGGGTCGCGACATGGCCCGGGCACGGAATCAAGGCCGAAGGCCGCCGTGCCAGCGGCTGCCCGCCCCCCGGGCGGCCGCTCCGTCGACGTCAGCGCATCGTCCGGGCCACGCAGGCAAATGATCTCCATAAACCACGGCGCGGAAAGGCCGTGCGGCCCCCCGCGGGCAGCCGCTGGCACGGCTTTCGCACGGACATCCTAAACCGACGCCCCTGCCGCAGGCTTCCACTTGAACCCGACACGGATCACCCCGTGATCGTTGGTGCCGCTCTCCTTGTGGTCGTCTCGGTTCAGGTGGTCGTTCTCCACCACCATCTCGTCAAAGGCCCAGATGCGGCGTTTGGAGTTGTCATAGAACTCCTGGCTGAACAGGATATGATCCAGACTCTCGCGGTAGCCCTTGTAAACATGGGTGTAATAGACGTCGCGAACGGATCGGTATTCCTGCATCGTCTGCGCGGTATACAGCGCGTTGTCCGCACCGCCCGATGACAGGGGCGACAGATAGGTGGGCTGCTCGCTCAGGATATTGAGGGTGTTGCTGTCCTTGCCATCGTTCATGTCACCGATCACGACAACGGGCGTGTCCGTGGTCTTGGCCAGCCCGGTGACCAGCACGCGCAACGCGGCGGCTTCGGCGGTGCGGCGCACGGTTGAAATGGCATAGCCAAGGGCGGCGGAATGGGGGCCGTGGACGTCCTTTTCGTACCAGCTGCGCTCGCGCCAGATCTGCGTCGGACGGCGCGACTTGAAATGGCAGACAAAGACGTGGATGGCGGGCGTGCGCGGGTCAGGACGGACGGTGAAATGCAACACCGGGCGGGAAAAGGTGCTCAGCTTCACCTCGATGAAATCCTGTTGCGGATCGTCGCCACCGGATTTCAGCACATATTCCGGCGGGAATTGCGTGATCCACTCCGGCGCGCCCACCAGCATGTCGTTGCGCACAAGGGCGGCACAGACGATCCGCTTGCCGTTGTGGCCGGGCGGGACCAGCGCGGTATAGGTGTCCTGCAACTCTCCGGCGACCAGCGCCTGCTGGATCGCATCGCCCGCCCACAGTTCCTGCAAACCGATCACATCCGCCTCAAGGCGCAACAGCACATCGCGGGTAAAGTTGATCTTGCGCGCAAAGGTCTGGAAATCCCATCCATCCGTGTCGCCGTAAATCGCATCACCGGGAAGTTGCAGATTCAAAAGGTTAAAACTCGCAAACGAGATATCGCGGGCACCCATGGCAGTCTCCAAAGCAGATTAACGAATGGGGCGAACCTACCACAGGTTGCACGCTGTCGTGATGAAAAAAATGTCACCGGTCCGGGGGATGCCGGCACGCTCAAAAGCCGAAACAACTGGTCAAAACCGCGCTGCGCCATAAATGGTCTGTTCGGACCGGATCAGAGGCACACCCATGCTGAGTGAAAAATTGCACGACGCCCTGACCGACGACGCGGTCGAAACCGACCCCGACGAGGCGCGCCGCTTTGCACGTCACCTCGTTTCGCTCATGGCGACAAAGATCGCGGACGGGCTGATCGACCCCAAGCTGGTGCTGGCCTGGCTGATGTCTGCGCTCGGAGCGCCGGGATACCTGATCGGGGTGCTGGTGCCGGTGCGGGAATCGGGCGCGCTTCTGCCCCAGATCGCGCTGGCCCGTGAAATCCAGCGCCGCCCGGTGCGCAAGTATTTCTGGGCCGCAGGGTCGTTCTTTCAGGGGGTGTCGGCCCTCGGGATCGGCATTGCCGCGCTCACACTGGACGGGGCGGCTGCGGGGTGGGTGATCATCGCCTGTCTGGCGGTCCTGTCGCTGGCGCGCGCCGCCTGTTCGGCCAGTTACAAGGACATCCTCGCGCGCACCGTCGCCAAGGGGGCGCGGGGCACCGTGTCGGGGTCGGCGGGCACCGTCGCGGCGGCGGTCGTGTTCGGCTTTGCCGCGGCGCTGGCCGTCGGTATCATCCCGATCAGTGTTCCCGCCATATCGCTTGCCGTTCTGGTGGCCGGTGCGTTGTGGGTCACGGCGGCCCTCGTCTTTGTCCGCCTGAACGAACCCGAAGATACCCGCGCCTCCGACTCGCTGGGGGACGCGACCGCGATTCTCGCACCGCTGCGCGAGGACGGGGAGTTTCGCGCCTATGTGGCGGTGCGCGGATTGCTGATCGCGACGGCCCTTGCCCCGCCCTTTCTGATCATGCTGACCGATTCGGGTGGCGATGACGGCCTTGGCAATCTGGGTCTGCTGCTGATCGCCTCGTCCCTGGCGGCCATCGCGTCGTCCTATGTCTGGGGGCGGCTGTCAGACAGTTCGAGCCGGCGGACGCTTCTGTTTTCCGCCCTTCTGGCCGCCGTTGCACTTGGCGGCGCTGCAATCCTGGGGCTGATCACCGGCGGGCTAGGCGGTATCTGGACGGCACCGCTGGTCCTCTTCGTTGCGCAGATCGCCTATGAAGGGGTGCGTGCAGGGCGCAAGACGCATCTGGCGGACATGGACACCGACGGACAAAAGGCCATCTACACGGCGCTTTCCAACACCATGATCGGCGTGCTGCTGCTGGCCGGCGGAGGATTTGGGCTGATCGCCAACATGTTCGGTCCCGCCGTGGTTCTGGCGCTGTTTGCCGGGATGAGCGTGCTTGCCGCACTGGCGGCCCTGCGGCTCGGCGAAGTGCAACAGATGGGCTGAAAACGAAAAAGGCCGCCCCCGATGGGACGGCCCGCAATGCTGTGGGGTGCGTGTTCGACACGCACCGTCGCCTTAGTTCTTGGCGTAGAATTCGACCACGAGGTTGGGTTCCATCATCACCGGATAGGGCACGTCGCCCAGTGTCGGTGTGCGCACGAACGTGGCCGTCAGCTTGGAGTGATCGACATCCATATAGTCGGGCACGTCACGCTCGGGCAGTTGCGTCGCCTCAAGGATGGCCGCCATCTGCTT
>CAZITF010000243.1:0-4625 GCA_964542095.1 uncultured Rhodobacterales bacterium | reverse complement strand
GCCTTCTTGATCTCTTCGATCATCGCCTTGTATTTCTCGGCGGCGGTGCGGAACACCTGATCGTCTTCGTCCACCCGCGTGATCGGTTTGTTCGTTGGAACCTCGACCACACCAAGACCATAGATTTCGCGGAATTCCTCGGCTTCGGTCGCCGCGGTGGCGGTCATGCCCGCCAGTTTTTCGTAGAGACGGAAGTAGTTCTGGAACGTGACCGAGGCGAGCGTCTGGTTCTCCGGCTGGATCTTGACGCCCTCCTTGGCCTCGATGGCCTGGTGCAGACCATCCGAAAGACGGCGCCCGGCCATCATCCGGCCAGTGAATTCGTCGATCAGAACAACTTCGCCGTCACGGACGATGTAATCCTTGTCCTTGCGGAACAGCTTGTGCGCGCGCAGACCCTGGTTGACATGGTGAACGATGGACGTGCTTTCGGGATCGTACAGCGACGCGTTTTCCTCGATCAGACCGCGTTCACGCAGTTGTTCCTCAAGGAACTCGTTCCCGTCGTCGGTAAAGGTCACGCTGCGCTGTTTTTCGTCCAGCTCGAAATGATTTTCCTGGATCAGCGGGATGATCGCGTCGATGGTCACATACATCTCGGACCGGTCCTGCAACGGGCCGGAAATGATCAGCGGCGTGCGCGCCTCGTCGATCAGGATGCTGTCGACCTCGTCCACGATGGCATAGTTGTGCCCGCGCTGCACCATCTGGTCGATGGACGGTTTCATGTTGTCGCGCAGGTAATCAAAGCCCAACTCGTTGTTGGTGGCATAGGTCACGTCACAGGCATAGGCGGCACGCTTGGCATCTTCACCCATGCCCGCAATCGCGACACCGGTGGTCATGCCCAGAGCCCCGAAAACCTTGCCCATCCATTCCGCATCGCGCTGCACGAGGTAGTCGTTTACCGTGACCACATGCACACCCTTGCCGGTCAGCGCGTTGAGGTAGCAGGCAAAGGTGGCTGTCAGTGTCTTGCCTTCACCGGTCTTTTGTTCGGCGATATTGCCCTGATGCAGGAAGATCGCACCCAGCAACTGTGTGTCATAGGCCCGCAGACCCAGCGTGCGACGTGCCGCCTCGCGGCAGTTCGCAAAGGCCTCGGGCAGCAGGTCATCAAGGCTCTCGCCGCCCATGGCGCGTTTGGCCAGTTCCTCGGTCTTGTCCTTGAGGCCTTCGTCGCTGCGCGCCTTGGCTTCTTCTTCCAGCGCGTTGATCTGCTCGACCAATGGCCGCGTCGCCTTGACCAAGCGATCGTTAGGCGTACCAAACACCTTCTTGGTGAGGGTTTTGAAACCGAGCATGCGTTCTCCAGCCGATCAATTCATGTTGTACAGCAACTGCTTGCCGGGCGCGCGCCAAGCCCATAGATACGGTAAGGCAAAAAACGGCCCGGGCCGCGTCCATAGGGCGATGTAAGGGTCGCGCCAAACCGTGTCAATGCACGCCCCTGTCGCGTGCCCAACCCAAGGACTGTTCCATGATGAAACACCTACTCTCTCTGCCCGCTCTGGGCCTCGTTGCCGCGATGGCATTGCCGGCAGCGGCGCAGGATGCGGCCAAGGTCGTAGCGACTGTAAACGGCACCGACATCACGATCGGGCATATGATCGTGGCGCGTGCCACGCTGCCCCAGCAGTTTCAGGAACTGCCGGACGAGGTTCTGTTCAACGGCATCCTCGAACAGTTGGTGCAGCAGACCCTGCTGGCCCAGTCCTTTGAAGGCGACTTGCCCAATCGGGCGCAGTTGTCGCTGGAAAACGAAACCCGTTCGCTGACTGCGGGTGAGGCGCTGGAAGAGGTATTTGCATCCGCCCTTAATCCGGTTGCGGTCCAGTCCGCCTATGAGGCCCGGTTCGAGGGCGCAGAGGCCGTCAAGGAATACAACGCCTCCCACATCCTGCTTGAAACCGAAGAGGCGGCGCTCGCCGTGAAGGAAGAAATCGAGAACGGTGCGGATTTCGCCGCGGTGGCGCGCGAAAAGTCCACCGGCCCCTCGGGCCCGAATGGTGGACAGTTGGGGTGGTTCGGCACCGGCGCCATGGTCCCCAGTTTCGAAGAAGCCGTGATCGGCCTGGACGTCGGCGAAATCTCGGACCCGGTCCAGACGCAATTCGGCTGGCACATCATCACGCTGAACGAAACCCGCGTTCAGGAACGCCCGACGCTTGATCAGGTTCGCGGCGAGATCGAGGAAGGCCTGCGCGCCCAAGCCCTCGAAGCGCGGATCGCCGAACTGACAAGCGGGGCCGAAATCGATCAGTCGGGTGCCGAAGGCGTCGATCCCGCCATCCTCAAAGACCTCACGCTGGTGGAATAGAAATGGCCAAGATCACAAAGGTGTCGCCCCTGGCGCCTGCTGCATTTCCCGACCTTCCGGTGATTGACGGTGTGGCGTTTTCGGCGATCGCCGCCGGGGTCCGGTATCAGGGCAGGACGGACGTCATGCTTGCCCTGTGCGCGCCGGGCACGGCGATCGCGGGGGCGTTCACCCGTTCGGCCACCCGGTCCGCCCCGGTTCTGGACTGTCAGGCCAAGCTGGGCGGCGCGTCCGACGGTGGCGCAGCCATTCTGGTCAACTCGGGCAATTCCAATGCGTTCACCGGGCGCAACGGGCAGGCGGCAACCGAAGCCATCGTACAGGCGACCGCCGCGGCCACGGGCGTGCCTGCGGCGCGCGTGTTCACCGCCTCGACCGGTGTCATCGGCGAACCACTGCCATTCGAGAGGATCACCGCCAAGCTTTCGGAACTGAACGGTAGCCTGTCGGCAGATGCGATTTCGGACGCGGCACGGGCAATCATGACGACCGACACCTACCCGAAAGGGGCGACTGCGACCTGCCGGATCGGGGGCAAATCGGTGAAAATTGCTGGCTTTGCAAAGGGCAGCGGTATGATCGCCCCGGACATGGCGACAATGCTGGTCTATATCTTTACCGATGCAAGGGTGGAGCAGGCAGCCCTTCAGGCAATGACGACCAAAACCTGCGATACGACATTCAACTGCATCACGGTCGATAGCGACACCTCGACTTCGGACAGCCTTTTGGTGGCCGCAACGGGGGCAAGCGGCGTGGATGCCACAGGCAATCCGGATTTCGAAACGGCGCTGCACAGCGTCATGCTGGACCTTGCGCATCAGGTTGTGCGCGACGGCGAAGGAGCAACCAAGTTCGTCGAAATCGAGGTGACCGGTGCCGTCGACAACGCCAGCGCCAAGACGCACGGCCTGTCCATCGCAAATTCCCCGCTGGTCAAGACGGCCATCGCCGGCGAGGACCCCAACTGGGGGCGCGTGGTCATGGCGGTGGGCAAATCCGGCGCACCGGCAGACCGCGACACGCTGTCCATCTGGTTCAGTGACACCCTTGTTGCTGAAAACGGCTGGGTCAGTCCGACCTATGTCGAGGCGGATGCGGCGGCGCACATGAAATCCGATCACATCCGTATCCGTGTGGATTGTGGGATGGGCGGCGGATCATCCACCGTCTGGACCTGCGATCTGACCCACGGATATATCGACATCAACGCTGACTACCGATCGTGAAGGTCGTTCTGGTTTCGGCGGTCGCGCTGATCGATACCGATGGCCGGGTGCTGCTGGCCCAGCGCCCGCAAGGCAAATCGATGGCGGGGCTGTGGGAATTTCCCGGCGGCAAGATTGAGGCGGGCGAAACACCCGAAGTTGCCCTGATCCGCGAGCTGCAAGAGGAACTGGGAATCAACACCTGGCAGTCCTGCCTCGCACCGCTGACCTTTGCCAGCCATAGCTATGATTCGTTTCACCTGCTGATGCCGCTTTTTGCCTGCCGAAAATGGCAGGGCACGCCGCAATCAAGAGAAGGTCAGACCCTCAAATGGGTCCGCCCGAACGATCTGAAATCCTATCCGATGCCCCCGGCCGACGTTCCGTTGATCCCGGTTTTGCGGGATTGGCTGTGAAATTTGCGAAATAGTGTTCTAAATTTGCACAAAAAGTGTCTTTTTCATGACATTGTTGATGACTTTGAACCTCTTTTTTGTGCAAAGTGAAAACACGTTTTTCTTGGGGAGGAAGAGCATGTTGAAAACGATCGCAATGGGCACTGCGATACTGGTGCAGGGGATCTACGTCAAAACCCTGCCAGACGGGCGCATAACCGTTCGTGTGGATGGAGCGCACTTCTCCGGCACACCGGTTTCACAGGCCGCCTGACGCAGACCATGCCGGGAATGCAAAAAGGGGACAGCACTCACTGTCCCCTTTTTCGTGTTTTGATGGCAGTGCCCTAGTCGAGCGAGCGCGAGATTTCTTCGCGTTCGAAGATCTCGATGACGTCCTTGGGCCGGATATCGTCATAATTCTCGAACGCCATCCCGCATTCCTGACCCGATTGCACCTCGGCAACCTCGTCCTTGAAGCGTTTGAGCGTTTTGAGCGTGCCTTCGTGGATCACCACGTTGTCGCGCAACAGACGGACGCCCGCACTGCGACGTGCAACGCCTTCGGTGACCAGACAGCCCGCGACCTTGCCGACATTCGAAACCTTGAACACCTCTTTGATCTCGGCATAGCCGATAAACGTTTCGCGGATTTCGTTGCTGAGCAGACCGGAGGCCGCCGCCTTTACATCGTCCACGAGG
>CAZITF010000242.1:0-4655 GCA_964542095.1 uncultured Rhodobacterales bacterium | reverse complement strand
GCAGTCACCCACAGAGTCCGGAGACGATGACCTAACCAACCCCTGCCCCTTCTCTGTTTCAAAAAAATCCCGGGGGGAGGCCGCAGGCCGGGGGGGGGGCAGAGCCCCCGACACCCCCGCCCGAAAAGCGCAGGACATGACCCAGTTCACTACCCCCGACGGCATCGCGATTGCCCATGAGACAACCGGCAACGGTCCACCGATCCTGTTGCTGCACGGCTTTCCCCAGACCCGCGCCATGTGGCACGCCATCGCCCCGGTGCTGGCGCGCGATTTCACCGTGATCACGGCCGACCTGCGCGGCTATGGCGACAGCACCAAACCAGCCCGCATGCAGGACATGAGCTTTCGCGCCATGGCCGCAGATCAGGTCGCGCTGATGCGGCATCTGGGCTTTGAGCAGTTTCATCTGGTGGGTCACGACCGGGGGGCACGCACCGCGCATCGCCTGGCCCTCGATCACGGGCCGGCGCTGCACTCGCTCACTCTGATGGACATCGTGCCCACACATCTGCTGCTCGATGATCTGAGCCAGGAGGTCGCGCGCGCCTATTACCACTGGTTCTTTCTGGCCCAACCCGCACCTTTCCCCGAAACACTGATCGGCTACGACCCCGATGCCTATTTCGAGAACTGCCTTGCAGGCTGGGGCGGCGGCATGGACGGGTTCGCGGACCCGGCCTTGCAGGCCTACCGGCAGGCCTGGCGCGACCCGGACTGCATCAGATGCATGTGCAACGACTACCGGGCGGCCATCGACGTGGATTTCGCCCTCGATGCGCGCGATCTGGGAAGGCAAGTCGATGTGCCCGCGCTTGTTCTGTACGGGGCGGATGGGGTGATGGGGCGGGCCTATGATGTGCCGGCCACCTGGGCCAACCGGCTGTCCGACATGCAAGCCAGCGCCCTGCCCGGCGGGCACTTCTTCCCCGACACCCACCCGAAAGAAACGGCGGCGGCCCTGCACCGCTTTCTCACCAGCATGTCCACCTGAGCCAACGCCGGTTTCCGAAGTCGGAAACCGGCCCGGAAAACGTGTCGTTTTCCGCCCGCCCCCGGGAGCCACAAAAGAAAAAGCCGCCCCCGGGATCGGGAGCGGCCTTTGTCGCAGCAGTGGCGCGGTTGACGGGGCTCGAACCCGCGACCCCCGGCGTGACAGGCCGGTACTCTAACCAACTGAGCTACAACCGCCCGCTGCGTTCTGGCGTATTATGGCGCGTGCGCGCCCTCGTCAAGCAGGGTTTTCCGGCAAACTGACGTTTTCTTGCCCACCCCTTGCATGCCTGGCGTAAAAAGCGGTGCAGCGCCCCGCGCCATGTCAAACCGATGACGCATGGCTGCGGGTGCGGAGCGGTCTATTTGACGTTCTTGCCGCCGACATTCAGCGGCTTGGTCGCCGAGGATGTGGCCGTGGCCAGCACTTTTGGCTTTTCCTGCTTGGGTTTCTTGGCTTCCTTGTTGCCGCGTGTCTTGTTGCCTTTGGACATGGTGGTTTCCTTTGGATCAGAGTACCGCCGCGCTCATGCACGGCGGGCCGTCACCTGCTCGGACATCACGCTTTCCTGACGCGAATAGGGTCAGGGCGATGACTCTGGGAAGGGACAGACAACCCCGGACCGTCCACGTGGACAAACCGGGCCATCTGCAAGCGCTATTCTAGGGCCGACAACGCGCCACGGCAACGAGTCTTTAGCGATCCGGCAAGGGGATGAACTCATCCGCATCCCCCGGAGGCAGTTTGAAACGGCCATGGGCCCAGTCCCCGGCGCGCCATGCCTCCTTGGCCGCATCGATGCGTTCCCTGGAGGACGCCACGAAATTCCACCAGATATGGCGCGACCCTTCCAGAGTGGCGCCGCCCAGTATCATCAGGCGGGCACCGCTGTCTGCGGCCGTGACCGACATCGCGTCACCGGGTCGGAACACCATCATCTGACCGGCGCCGTAAGGCGTACCCGCCACGGTGATCGCCCCCTCCACCACATAGACGCCGCGATCCTCGTGATTGTCAGGCAGCGGGATCGAGGCCCCCGCCTCCAGCACCGCATCCGCATAGAACATCTCGGAGAAGGTCTGCACCGGTGCACGCTCCCCCCATGCATCGCCAAGGATCAGGCGCACTTCCTTGCCTTCACCCTGCAGGAACGGCAGGTCACTCTTGGCCGCGTGCTGGAAATCGGCCGGATCGTCCTCGGCATCCCTGGGCAGGGCCACCCATGTCTGGATGCCGAACAGATCATGGGGGCGGGCGCGAATCTCGCCATCCGTACGTTCGGAATGGGTGATGCCGTGGCCTGCCACCATCCAGTTCACCGCCCCTGGCTCGATCCACTGATCGGTGCCCAGACTGTCACGGTGGTGGATCCTGCCCTTGTAGAGGTAGGTGACCGTGGCAAGACCGATATGGGGATGGGGGCGCACATCGATGCCGGTGCCGGTGACGAATTCCGCCGGTCCCATCTGGTCGAAAAAGATGAACGGGCCAACCATCTGCCGCCTGGGCGCCGGCAAGGCGCGACGTACCTCGAACCCGCCCAGATCGCGGGCACGTGGGACGATCACGGTTTCAATGGCATCCACCGCATCGCCCTTGGGGCAATCGGGATCAAGGGCAGGGTTCCAGCTCATGTCGGGTCTCCTTATGCTCTCTCACACCTTTCAAGTGTACGGCATATTCCCACGATGCATCATCGAGCGAAAGCGTTTTGCAACGGATTTCGGCAGGTGGGACTGAACTCATGAACCATCTCACTCAACCGATTCATGATGGCGGTCAGACGTATTAACTTCTGCAGTTTTTTCGCTGTTTTTGCCGTTCGATTTCCTGCGTCTGCCCTTTCGCCACTGCGATCGCCGTTTCCTTATCGCCACCAGACATACTCGACAAAGGCAGTCCAAGCAAAAGTACACCGACTGCGTCCGCATTCACCGCCTTGCGCTGTTCCGCTTCGAAATTTGCCAATTCCTGAGAGACCTTCAGTTGTTCTTCGTTCAATTGAGAACATGAGAACCGTGCGTAAGGATCACCTGGCACAGGAACCGCTGAAATATTCTCGGGTTGCTGAGCGCAAGCAGAAAGCAGAAAACCTGACAGACCCGCTAAAAGAAAAATGCGCATAATATTCCCAATCTTTAATTAACGCCTGATAGTAGTTAACAATAGTTAACGACGGCCGTCCTACTTGCAAGCTCATTCCAAATTTCATCAAATAAATATCTCACAGACGAATGATTAATAACACATTTTTTATCTCCTCCTTGAATTTCAACTATAAAGAGAATCTGTCGAAGGGCGATTATGACTTAAATGCGCCGATCAGGAATTACGGTGACCGCGACCCCAATAGAAGATCAAAGCTTACAAAGCGGATTCCGCACTATATGGCTGCCTACCCGAGCCACAACACTGCCAAAATGCCCGACCCAGAGTAGACCCGAAGGCGATGCGCGTCGGTCGGGCCATCCGCTCGGGCGCGACCTGGGTGGCGGGCATTCCAAATGGGCCGTGGTGGGTCGTGAGAGGCTCGAACTCCCGACCCAGAGTAGCGCCGAAGGCGATGCGCGTCGGTCGGGCCATCCGCAGTGAAAGACCTCGATTGCGGGCATTCCAAATGGGCCGTGGTGGGTCGTGAGAGGCTCGAACTCCCGACATCTTCGGTGTAAACGAAGCGCTCTACCAACTGAGCTAACGACCCGCCTGCGCGTCTCTTAGCCCAAGGACGCGCCCGGCTTCAAGCCCCTTCGGACAGGCGCGTCTGCACGCCGCGTGACAGGTGGTAAACCACGCCCTGCCCGCCCGGCAACGTGTCAAAGGCACCCGGCTCCAATCCCAGTGCATGACAGCGCAACATGCGCGAGGTGATGCCATGGGTGACGATCACGGCCGGGGTATCCAGATCGGACAGGAACGCGCCGGTTCGGGCGTACAACGACTCCAGCCCCTCACCGCCAGGGGCGTGGTCGTACCAGGACATATCCGCCTCTGTCCGGAACAGATGCGGAACGGTGGCGGCGATTTCGCTGCGTTTCCTGGCGGTCCATTCACCCATCGTGATCTCGCTGAGGCGGGCATCGGGGCGCAGTTCGGCGGCCCGCGGGCCAAGGGCGATCTGCGCGGTGGCCAGGGCGCGCCCCTGCGGGCTGGTCCACGGCGTCCAGCCCTCGATACCGAAAAGCTGCAACAGGCGCTGCTGCGTGGCGGCCTGCGCGCGACCGCGGGCGGTCAGCGGGCTGTCACGCTCGCCCTGCATGCGCCCGGCCAGATTCCATTCGGTTTCGCCGTGGCGCAGGATCAAGAGGTCCGGATAGGTCATGCGCCCGCACTTACGAGCACAGGTGACGCACCACAAGAGGCAGAAAGACGTCGATCATCGCCGCAACCCCGGCCCCCTTGCGGGTGCGCGGATGGCTCAGCACCCACAGGGGGCGCGAGCGGGGCGCGATGTCCGGTTGCGCCAGCGTCCCGGCGACAAAGCGCGGCAGCCAGGCCTGCCCGAGACCCGCATGTACCGCCACCGTGATCGCCGCCTGGTCCGACAGGCGCAAGCGCGGGTTGTCCGGGCCCCAGCCCGCCTGGGGCAGATGGGTCATCTCGGGCACGTAACCGACCCAGTCCGGCCCCTGCCCGGCCAGTACAAAGGGCACGTCGCAAAGCT
>CAZITF010000241.1:0-4657 GCA_964542095.1 uncultured Rhodobacterales bacterium | reverse complement strand
CCCTCGTAAAGCGCGTTGGCGCGGAACATGGGGAACACGAAATCGCGCACGAATTCCTCGCGGACATCCTCGATGTAGATGCCGGTGGCCCCCATCATCTCGGCCTTGGCGCGGGCGGGCTCCAACTCTTCACCCTGTCCGAGATCGGCGGTGAAGGTGACGACCTCGCAGCCGTATTCGGTCTGCAACCATTTCAGGATGATCGATGTGTCCAGACCGCCGGAATAGGCCAGCACAACTTTCTTTGGGGCGCTCATTTCTGTGTTCCTCATGAGGTTTGGCAGGCGATACCGTTTTTGCGTAACCGGGGCAAGATTGACCGGAGGGGGCGGGGGCGTGTAGGTCGGGATGATTGCGTAAAGGGACCGATCCATGAGTTTTCAGGACAGTGCGCGTGCCGCCGAAGCCGCGATGCGCGATGTGTTTCCGCCGACGCCCCTGTTGCGCAATGACCTGTTGTCGGCGCGGTATGGGGCCGAAATCTGGCTGAAACGCGAAGACCTGAGCCCGGTGCGGTCCTACAAGCTGCGTGGCGCGTTCAACGCGATGCGCAAGGTCATGCGCAAGGACGCGGTGTTTGTCTGTGCAAGTGCGGGCAACCACGCGCAGGGCGTCGCCTATATGTGTCGGCATTTCGGGGTGAAAGGTGTGGTTTTCATGCCGGTCACCACGCCGCAGCAGAAAATCCAGAAAACCCGGATGTTCGGGGGGGATCAGATCGAGGTGCGCCTGACGGGCGACTATTTTGACGAGACACTGGCGTCGGCGCAAAGGTTTTGCGCGGACACCGATGGGCATTTCCTGTCGCCCTTTGATGATGAGGATGTGATCGAGGGGCAGGCCTCGGTCGCGGTCGAGATCGAAGCGCAATTGGGCCATTTGCCGGACAGAATCATTCTGCCGGTCGGGGGCGGGGGCCTGTCGGCGGGAACGCGCAGTTATTTCGCGGACCGTGTCGCCTATACCTTTGTCGAACCGCGCGGGGCCATGTCGCTGGCCGAGGCATTGCAGGCCGGAACGCCGGTCGATGTCTCGCCGATCAACAGTTTTGTGGATGGTGCGGCGGTTGCCAGGGTCGGCGAACGGACCTTTGCGCGACTGTCGGACGTTGACCCTGCCGATGTGATCAACATTCCCGAAGATCGCATTTGCACGACCATCATCGAAATGCTGAATGTCGAGGGTCTTGTTCTGGAACCTGCCGGGGCGCTGGCCATCGATGCGTTGAAGGACGTGCGCGACCAGATTGCAGGCCAGACGGTTGTCTGTGTCACGTCAGGTGGCAATTTTGACTTTGAGCGTCTGCCGGAAGTCAAGGAACGCGCCCAGCGCTATTCGGGCGTCAAGAAGTACTTTATTCTGCGGATGCCGCAACGACCCGGTGCGCTGAAGGATTTTCTGAGCATCCTGGGCCCGGAAGACGATATCGCGCGGTTCGAATACCTCAAGAAATCTGCCCGCAACTTTGGTTCTGTCCTGATCGGGATCGAGACGCAGGTGCCGGAGAACTTTGATCGTTTGCGCGTCGCGCTGGATGCGGGCGGATTTACCTATTCCGACATCACGAATGACGAGATGCTGGCACAATTCGTGATCTAGGCGGCGACCCCGTCTTGCAACCCTGACAGGAACGCCGTTTTCGACACCTCGAAGCAGGCCACTATTGCCGGGACATTGACGGTGTCGGCCTTGCCCTTGGCGGAAAGTGATTCTCCTGCGTGACACAGATCCGCAAACTCGGAAAATCCGAGGTTCAGCGCGCTGCCCTTGAGGCAATGAAGATCTTCCTCAAGGCGGTTCAAATCCACGTCGCTACGAAGCCTGTCCGTGATTTCAGACACTTCCTCGATAAATAGCGGAACGACCTCATCAAAATCCTCGTCACCGATTTCGGCCTTGAGGTTCAGTACACGTTGCCAGTCAATCATCGTCATTCTCCGATGCCCCGCCTCCATGTCAGCACAGGCCGGATTAAGAAGGCGTTACCCTTAAAGGTTTAGACACTGGACCCGGCAATTTCACTGGCCATTAAGTGGTTTCGGCTAGGCAAGGCCAAGACAGATGGGATCACCGGGTGAGATGAGTATCGAGGTCAGGCATATTGACGTGGAACAGGTGCCCGCTCCCCCGTCCGAGGATATCGCCGATCTTTTGAAGGTACTGGTCGTCGACGACAGCAAATTACAACGCAAGATCCTGTGCAGTTCGGTCAAACGCTGGGGGTTCGAAGTGTTCGAGGCCGCCTCGGGAGAGGAGGCGTTGCAGATCGCGGCGGAGATCCAACCCGATCTGGTGCTGAGCGACTGGATGATGCCGGGCATGAACGGTCTGGAATTCTGCAATGCGTTTCGTCGTCTTTCAGGCGATCGCTATGGTTATTTCATCCTGCTGACGTCCAAAAGCGAAAAGAACGAGATCGCGATGGGTCTTGAGGCTGGTGCGGACGATTTTGTCACCAAGCCGGTGGATGCCAACGAATTGCGCGCGCGTATCAAGGCGGGCGAACGCATTCTTCAGATGCAGCGCGAACTGACCCGAAAGAATGACCTGATTTCCGAGACGCTGGACGAATTGCAGCGGGTGTACAATTCGCTCGACAGCGACTTGCTTGAAGCCAAGAAATTGCAGCAATCCCTGATCCGCGAGCGCAACAAGTCGTTCGAGACGGGTGATGTGTCCCTGATGCTGCGATCCAGCGGGCATGTGGGGGGCGATCTGGTCGGCTTTTTCCCGGCGGGCGTCGGGCATCTGGGGCTGTTTTCCATCGATGTGTCCGGTCACGGGATCAGCTCGGCGCTGATGACGGCCCGTTTGGCCGGGTATCTGTCCGCCGCCGCGCCGGATCAGAACGTTGCGCTTCAACGGCATGATGATGGCAGTTATTCGTTCCTGCCGCCTGAAATCGTGATCGAAACGCTGAATGACCTGGTCCTGGACGAGATGGAGACAGAACATTACTTCACCCTGCTGCTTGCCGATGTCGATCTGGTCACGGGCCATGTGCGCATGGCGCAGGCAGGCCACCCGCATCCCGCCATTCAGCGCAAGGACGGCACGATCGAGCAGGACGGCCCGGGCGGTTTTCCGGTGGGGCTGATGTCGGGCATCTCCTTCACCCAGTTCGAAACCAGACTGAATCCCGGCGATCGTCTGTTGCTGTTGTCGGACGGCGTCACCGAATGCCCGAACCCGCAGGGCGAAATGCTGGAGGAAGAGGGCGTCGAGGCGATGATGCGCGACCTTGCGGATGTCTCCGGCCCCGCGTTTTTCGAGGCGATGCTATGGAAGCTGGAGGAATTCGCGGTGATCCAGACTTTCCCCGACGATGTATCGGGCATCCTGTTCGAGTATCACGGAGCCGGGCGGGAAAAGTAGCGGCTCAGAAAGTGGCGGTCGCCTTCGTTGCCGAGCTGGTGCGCTGCGTCTCCGGGGCTCATCCAGACTGCATCATGATGGGCTTCGGTCGGGTCGCCGATTTGCAGGGTGGGCCGGGCAACATAGACATGGCACAGTTTTTCGGCCCACATCGTGTAATCCGGCATATACACGAACCGGCGAAACGCGCCCAGCCGCCGTGGTCTGGCGATGCGCCAGCCGGTTTCCTCGAACACTTCCCGGTGCAGCGCCTGCAGCGGGCTTTCGCCGGGGTCGATGCCGCCACCGGGCAGTTGAAAGTCCGGGTCAGGGTCGCTTTGGCAGGTCAGCAATACGGCCCCGTTGCGCGGCAGGATTGCATATGCGCCTTGCCGGACCGTGTAATTCCGGCCGGTTTGAGGGGGCTGTCCCATACGGCGGATCATCGGCACCCTCTTTCAGTTCCGGCATGTCGTCCTATATAGGGCTTCGATATGCCAACACGTGGCGCCAAAGGAAACCCCATGACTCTCGGTTCGCAAATCGTGTGGGACGACACCGTCCTGCCCTTTCAACTTGATGCTGCTGACATCCGCGGGCGCGTGGCGCGTCTGGACGGGGTGCTGGGCGGCATCCTCAAGCAGCACAATTATCCACCGCAGGTCGAGGCGTTGGTGGCAGAGATGGCATTGCTGACCGCGTTGATCGGCCAGACGATCAAGCTGCGCTGGAAACTGCAATTGCAGGTGCAGTCCAAGGGCGCGGTGCGCATGATCTCGACCGATTACTATGGCCCCGAAAAGAAAGGGGATCCGGCGCGCATTCGTGCCTATGCCAGCTATGACGCGGATCGCCTGACCGATGCCGCCCCTTTTGATCAGGTGGGCGAGGGGTATTTTGCCATCATGATCGATCAGGGCAAGGGCATGACCCCGTACCAGGGTATCACTCCGCTGGAAGGTGGGTCAATTTCGGCCTGTGCAGAGGCGTATTTTGCCCAATCCGAGCAACTGCCGACCCGTTTCCAACTCAGCTTTGGCAAGTCGTCCGAACCGGGCGTGGCCGAACACTGGCGCGCGGGGGGCGTGATGTTGCAGCACATGCCCAAGGCGTCGCCATTGATGGCCAAGGGTGAAGGCACGGGTGAATTGCTGGCCGCTACCGATCTGCTTGATGGCGATGAGTCCGAGAACTGGAACCGTGTGAATATCCTGCTCGACACCGTCGAAGAGATGGAGCTGATTGGCCCGCAGGTGCCGCCGAACGATCTGTTGCTGCGCCTGTTTCACGAGGAGACCCCCCG
>CAZITF010000240.1:0-4680 GCA_964542095.1 uncultured Rhodobacterales bacterium | reverse complement strand
CTGGGTCTACCCGGTCGTGGACGACAATATCGAGATCGAGGTGAACCCGGCAGATATCCGCATCGACACCTACCGCTCGTCCGGCGCAGGCGGGCAGCACGTGAACACCACTGACTCAGCGGTGCGCATCACCCATGCGCCCACCGGCATCGTCGTGACCAGTTCGGAAAAATCCCAGCACCAGAACCGCGACATCGCGATGAAGGCGCTGAAATCGCGGCTCTACCAGCTTGAACTCGACCGCCGCAACGCCGCCGTCAACGAGATGCACGAGAACAAGGGCGATGCGGGCTGGGGCAACCAGATCCGGTCTTATGTTTTGCAGCCCTATCAGATGGTCAAGGATCTGCGCACGAATTTCGAGACCTCCGACACCAAGGGCGTTCTGGACGGCGATCTTGACGGGTTCATGGCTGCCACGCTGGCGCTGGATGTGTCGGGCAAAAGCCGGGCCGAGGCGCAGGGCGACTGATCCGGCAGGGGGCTCTGCCCCCAAGGACTTGCGGCCTTTCCCCCGGGATTTTTTCAAAACAGAGAAGGGACTTGTGCCTGCGCTGTCTTTTGCGTTGAGTTGACGCATGGATATTTCGGGTATGACTGCGTTGCAGTTGAGCAATTCCCTGGCCACACGGGAGATCAGCGCCGTTGAGGTGATGACCGCCACGCTGGCGCGGATCGAGGCGGTGAACGGGGCGGTGAATGCCATCGTGTCCTTGCGTGATGCGGACGCGCTGATGGCGCAGGCGCGGGCCGCGGATGAGGGGCCGAAACAGGGCTGGCTGCACGGCATTCCGATTGCGATCAAGGATCTCTCGGACGCCAAGGGCCTGCCCACCACGATGGGATCGCCGTTGTTTGCGGACAATATCGCCACCAGGGACGGCATCATTCCGGCACGCCTGCGCGCTGCGGGGGGGATCATCATCGGCAAGACCAATGTGCCGCAATTCGGATTTGGATCGCACAGCGTAAACCCTGTCTTTGGTGTGACCCGCAATCCCTATGATCTGGCGCGTACCGCCGGTGGTTCTTCGGGAGGGGCGGGCGTTGCCCTGTCCACCGCCATGGTCAGCGTCGCGGACGGCTCGGATGTGATGGGGTCCTTGCGCAATCCGGCGGGCTGGAACAACGTCTATGGCATGCGCCCGACATTCGGTCTGGTGCCCTCCGATCCCGAAGGGGACACGTTCCTGCATCAGTTGGGCGTGATGGGACCAATGGCGCGCAACCCGGGCGATCTGGCGGCCCTGCTGGACACAATGGCCGGTCCCGATCCACGCCAGCCGCATGGCATAGAGCAGCCCGCGAGCCTACTTCAGATTGACGGCGGCGCGAGGGGGATGCGCCTTGGCTGGCTGGCCGATTGGGGCGGCGCACTGCCGATGGAGCCCGGAGTTCTGGACACCTGTGCCAGCGCCCTTGCGCAGATGTCCGATCTGGGTGTGCGAATCGAGGCGTTGCCCGCGCCGTTTGACCGTGACGCCATGTGGCAGTCGTGGAACGCCCTGCGTAGCTGGTCCATCGCCGCCCTGATGAGCCCGCTCCATGACGATCCTGACAAGCGCCGGCACCTCAACCATCAGGTCTGTTGGGAGGTCGAACAGGGTCTGGCCCTGTCGGCGATGGACGTCCACCGTGCCAGTGTCATCCGCTCGGACTGGTTCAAGGTGGCGGCGACCCTGTTTGACCGATACGACGTTCTGGCGCTGCCCTCGGCGCAGTTGTGGCCCTTTGACGTCACCCTTGATTGGCCGCGCGAGATTGCGGGAACGGCGATGGATACCTATCATAGTTGGATGGAGGTGGTGATCGCCGCCAGCCTGATCGGCCTGCCCGCGATCTGTGTGCCCGCCGGGTTCGGGGGGCCGGATGATCTGCCCATTGGGCTGCAACTGATCGGGCGGCGGGGCAGTGACGCCAAACTGCTCAGGCTGGCCCAGACCTGGCACGAGGCGACCGACTGGCCGGGGCAGAGACCGCCATAGCTGCAAGACGGGACACGCCGATGACACAGAGCAATCCTTATCCCGACCTGCCCGCTGGGGTGCCGCCCTTTCATGCCCCGCCCGAAGGGTTCGTGGGCCGCGCATTGCGTATGGGATGGGCCGATTTTCGCGCCCGCCCGGGCTTTGGCCTGCTGGCCGGGGGCGCGGCAGTGCTGGCGGGCTGGCTGCTGCTGGGGCTGACGCTCTGGGCCGGACACACGTTCTGGCTGATCCTCGCGGTTTTCGGCTTTCCGCTGGTGGCGCCGCTCTGCGCCCTTGGCACCTACGAAGTGTCGCGCCGCATTGGGGCGGGTGAGCCGGTGAGCCTTGGGGCCATACTGCACCGTCTGCGGATCGAGCGTGGGCGCCAGATCCCGTGGCTGTCGATGCTGATGGTGGTGGGGCTTCTGTTCTGGTTCTTCCTCGGCCACATGATCTTTGCCCTGTTCCTGGGGCTGAAACCGATGGTCAACGTCACCACTTCGCTTGAAGTATTCCTCAGCCCTGACGGGTTGATGATGATGGCGCTTGGAACTGTGGTGGGGGGGCTGTTCGCGCTGCTGTTCTATGCGATGTGCGTTCTGGGCCTGCCGCTGCTGCTCGCGCGCGAGGTCGATTACATGACGGCGATCCTGACCAGCGTGGGCCATGTGCGTGCATATCCCAGGGCCATGCTGACATGGGCCGTGGTGATTGTGGTGCTGCTGGGGCTGGCGATGCTGCCGGGGTTGCTGGGGCTGTTGATCATCCTGCCCTGGCTGGGTCATGCGTCCTGGCATGTCTATGCACAGATGGCCGCAGGCGCCCGTTAAAGCGGTATTTCGCGCCCCAGCGCAATCAGTTCCGCGCGCAGGCGGGCGGTGTCGGGATGGTCGGTTTCCAAAGCAAATACATGGGCATGGGTCAGGTAGAAGGCGCGCGCTCTCTCGGTTTCGGCCCCATCCGCTGCCGTCTGGTACAGGGCCACAAGGGCGCGCAGGTCATGGTTGGCATGCGCGGCCAGTAGCCTCGCGTCCAGATCGCTCATTGCGCTGCTTGATCGGCCGCGCGGTGCAGCGCCATATGCTCGGCCACCCAATCGTGGAACATGTGAGTCGGGCCATCCATCGCGGGCGAGAAGCGCCCACCGTCAAAGCCGGGTGCGTGGCGTCCGCGCTGCATGCCCTCGACGACAAAGATGTCTTCTTCGAACACTTCTTTCCACTGGGCAGTGTTCCTGGCGCGCAGGGCCGGATCGGTGTCGGGGCTGGCATAGAACAGATGCACATGTTCGATCGTTTCGCCGGGGCCCTGCGGGACGAGGATAATCGCGAAGGCATGGTCGCGATGCACGCCCAGCAATACGTTGGGATAGGCAGTGATATATTCGGCGGCCGTGTCCCACTTTGAACTCAGCCCCTCGAAATCGGGAAAGGTTGCACCATCCTCGCCCGTCAACTGGCGATAGACGAGGGTGCCCTGACCGGAGAACTGGCCGGGCTGTTCGATGTGATAGTGATCTTCCAGCCGGGAATAACTGTTCAGGCCCGGATGGACCCAGGGCAAATGATAGCTTTCGCAGTAATTCTCGACCGCCAGTTTCCAGTTGCACTTGACCTCAAGCTGAAAGGCGCTGTCCGGCCCGCCGTGAAACAGCGGCTTGCCGAACTCGGACCAGCGGGCCAGCAGATCGGCATTGGCCTTTTCAAAATCCGGCGCATCGCCCGAAAGGTTGATCCAGACCACGCCCAGCCAGATGTGGCTGCGCACTTCGACCAGACCCAGCAGGTCGCGGTCGATTCCTTCGGCTGTATTCTGACCGGGGCCACCCACATGCGGGGTCGACACAAGCCGGCCTTCGGTGGAATAGCACCAACTGTGATAGGGGCAGCGGATCGCCCCTTCGATCTTGCGCGGGGCGTCAACCAGGATCATGCCGCGATGACGGCAGATGTTGTGAAAGACACGAACCTGACCGCCGCGGTCGCGGATCAGCAACAGCGGCATGCCCAGAAAGGTCAGCGGCCGGGCATCGCCGGGGTCGGGCACATCGGCGGCCACGGCAAGGCCGGACCAGCCCGACATCAACAGCGCGCCGCGCTCTTCCTCGAAAATGGCGGCGTCGATGTAGTGGGCATTGGGCAAGCCACGCGCCAGGCTGATCGGCTGGCGCACTGCGCTGAGGTCGGTTTTGTCCATGCAGGCCTCCGGATGCTGTGTGAATCAGCATACCGGATGACCGCACCACCGTTTGTGCAATTTCGACCTTAGTTTGCCATCCCCGACACGGAAACGGTTCCTTCGGCGGTCAACCGTGCAGTTTCTGACGATCAGCCGGAGTGGCCGCGACCCGGCGGCGATGATCAACACGGAAGGGAATGACCTTGGCCGTGTTGCTGACACCATGGTTTTCCATGACGGGCAAGGATCGCAGACCATCAGACAGTGCCGTCCCTGCATTCTTTTGTTCAACGCGAGTGGGGTTGAGCGCAAGGCGCATGTTGCGCAGGGTTTGAACATCGAATTCGATGACGTCGCCGACCTCGAAAAACGGATCAGGAACATCGACCCTATCGCGTCCCGACAGATAGGCAAGATCACCCTGATCCTCGCACCAAATGACCGCCTTCTGAGCAGAAGGATCGCACCACAGTATTATACCAATCATATTTCTACCCAAAGTTGGACTTTTACCATAAAACCCACTTTGATCCGG
>CAZITF010000239.1:0-4707 GCA_964542095.1 uncultured Rhodobacterales bacterium | reverse complement strand
CCCCGCTCCATCGCCGTGATCGGGGGTGGGGCGTGGTGTGCCCAGGCGATCGGGCAGTCCGCAAAGATGGGCTTTGGCGGTGCGATCTGGCCGGTCCACCCCAGAGCGGCGATGGTGGCCGGACACGGCGCGGTTCCGACGCTCGACGATCTGCCCGCCCCGCCCGATGCCGCCTTTGTCGGTGTGAACCGCAACGCCTCCGTCGATGTGGTCGCCCGCCTGTCGCGGATGGGGGCAGGCGGTGCGGTCTGCTTCGCCTCCGGCTTTGCCGAAGCGCGCGCCGAGGATGCGGACGCGCAGGACCTGCAGGCGCAGCTTGTCGGCGCGGCAGGGGATATGCCGATCCTCGGGCCCAACTGCTATGGGTTCATCAACGCATTGGATGGCGCGTTGCTGTGGCCCGACCAGCATGGCTGCACGCCCGTGGATCGCGGCGTGGCGATCCTGACCCAAAGCTCGAACATTGCCATCAACCTGAGCATGCAGCAGCGCGCCCTGCCCGTGGCCTATGTGGTCACTTGCGGAAACATGGCGCAAACCTCGCAGGCGGAAATCGCCATGGCCCTGCTGGATGACACCCGTGTCAGCGCCATCGGTCTGCACGTCGAAGGGTTCGCCACCCTGCGCCATTGGGAGGCCCTCGCCGCCAAGGCACATGCGCGCGGCGTGCCCCTTGTTGCGCTCAAGGTCGGCGCATCCGATCAGGCCAGGCACGCCACCGTGTCCCACACCGCCTCGCTTGCGGGCAGCGATGCGGGGGCGCAGGCGCTGCTGGACCGCCTTGGCATCGCGCGCCTGCGCAGCCTGCCCGACTTCCTCGAAACGCTGAAACTGCTGCATGTCCAGGGGCGCCTTGGCGGGCCCCGGCTGGCCTCGATCAGCTGTTCCGGGGGCGAGGCGAGCCTGATTGCGGATCTGGCGCTGGACACGCCCCTGACCTTTCCGCCCCTTGATGCCACCCGGACCGGTCAACTGCGCGACGCACTCGGCCCCATGGTCGCGCTAAGCAACCCGCTGGACTACAACACCTATATCTGGCGCGACGCCGACGCGATGGCAACGGCCTGGGCGGGCATGACGGGAACCGGCATCGACATGACCCTGTCCATCGTCGACTATCCCACAACCGACGCCACCGACTGGACCTGCGCCACCGATGCAGCCCTCAAGGTGCGCGCGCGAACGGGGCGCCCGTTCGGCGTCGTCGCCACCCTGCCTGAACTCATGCCACGCGACATTGCCGATCAGTTGATGGCAGGCGGCGTCATTCCGTTCTTCGGCCTGCGCGAAGCACTGGCTGCCATCGCCGCCGCCGCCGAACAACGCGCGCCCCACGAACTGCCGCTTTGCCTGCCGGGCCTGGACGAGCCGACCGTGACCCTCGCCGAAGACGCGGCGAAAACGGCCCTGGCCGCACACGACCTCGATTGCCCGGCCCGCGTGACGTGCATCGCGCAGGACGCACTCGCCATGTCAAAAGGCCTGACCGCACCGCTCGCGGTCAAGGGCCTGGGCCTCGCGCACAAGACCGAAGCGGGGGCGGTGATACTGGGCGTGGATCACGGGGGCGTGGCGGACGCCGCCGCGCGGACCGGCGCCGCAGACGTCCTGATCGAAGAGATGGTGACAGACGGCGTCGCCGAACTGCTGATCGGGGTGATGCGCGATGCGGCTCACGGCTTTGTCCTGACGCTCGGGGCCGGAGGGGTGCTGGCCGAAATCCTGCGCGACACCGCATCCCTTTTGCTGCCTGTCACCGCGGCCGATATCCGCGCCGCCCTCGACACACTTGCCATCGCGCCCGTCCTTCGCGGCTATCGTGGCAAGCCGGCCGCCGACATCGATGCGATCATCCGGGCGATCCTCGCGGTGCAAGCCTACGTCCTTGCGCATCCCGGCGCGCTCAGCGAGGTTGAGATCAACCCGCTGATCTGCACCCCGACCCGCGCCGTGGCGGTGGATGCGCTGATCCGACTGGCAGAGGAGCCCTGATCCATGCGAACGCTGGCCGCCGTGCTGTTCCCCGATTTCGAAATGCTCGATCTGTATGGTCCGCTGGAGCTGTTTTCCTTCTTTCGCGACGACTTTGACATCCGCACCGTGGCCGCACAACGCGGCCCCATCAAAGCCTCGGGCGGGCCTAGCACGCTGGCCGAGGAAGCTTTTTCGGATGGGCACAGATACGACATGCTGCTGGTCCCCGGCGGGCGCGGTACGCGCAATGTGGATGGGGATGCCGTTTTTCTGGCGTGGCTCAAGGATCAGTCCGGAACGGCCGAATACACCACCTCCGTCTGTACGGGCGCGCTTTTGCTCGCCAGGGCGGGCGTGCTCGACGGGCGGCGCGCGACCACCAACAAGCTGGCCTTTGACCGGGTGGCCGACCAGACCAGCGGAGTGACCTGGCAGCGCAGCGCGCGCTGGGTGCGGGACGGATCGGTCTACACCTCTTCCGGCGTCTCGGCGGGCATGGACATGGCGCTGGCGGTGATCGAGGACTGTCTCGGCCCGCAGGCCGCGACAGACGCCGCCCTTTACGCCGAATATATCCGCAATCCAGACCCGGACAACGATCCCTTTGCCGCCACAGGAGAACCTGCATGACCGACAACCCGGTGAAGACGCGCCGCGAGGGCGCGATCCTCGAAGTCACCCTGGATCGACCCAAGGCCAACGCCATCGATCTGGCCACCAGCGTGATCATGGGCGACACGTTCCTCGCCTTTCGTGACGATCCCGAGTTGCGCGTTGCGATCATCACCGGCGCGGGGGCCAAATTCTCCTGCCCCGGCTGCGATCTCAAGGCGGCGGCGGATGGAGATGCGGTGGACGGTAACTATGGCGTCGGCGGCTTTGGCGGCTTGCAGGAACTGCGCGACATGAACAAACCCGTCATCGCCGCCGTCAACGGCATCGCCTGTGGCGGCGGGCTGGAACTGGCGCTGAGTGCGGACATCATCCTTGCCGCCGATCATGCCACGTTCGCCCTGCCCGAAATTCGCTCCGGCACGGTGGCGGACGCGGCCTCGGTCAAGCTGCCCAAGCGTATCCCGTACCATATCGCGATGGAATTGCTGCTGACCGGGCGCTGGTTCGACGTGGACGAGGCGCATCGCTGGGGGCTGGTGAACGAAATCATACCCGCCGCCGATCTGACGGCGCGCGCCTGGGCGCTTGCCCGCCTGCTCGCCTCCGGCCCGCCGCTGGTCTATGCGGCGATCAAGGAGATCGTGCGCGACGCCGAAGACTCCAGGTTCCAGGATGCGATGAACCGGATCACCAAAAGCCAGCTCGGATCGGTCGAACGGCTCTATCGCTCCGAAGATCAGCAGGAAGGCGCGCGCGCCTTTGCGGCAAAGCGCGCTCCGGTCTGGAAGGGGCGCTAGGGTCAGGACCCCAGCTAGCGCAGGCGCACATCCACCGGCAGGCCGCTGGGCACCTGTTCGGGAATACCAAGCCGGTCGACCTGCGCCGTTGCCCCCGTCAGCGCGTTCAGAAAGGCGACGATGGCATCCACCTCGGCGTCGTTCAACGCGACCGGGTCGCGGGTCAGAACCGCCCGCTGACGCGCCATCTCGCGGGTGTCCTGCCACACGGCAAAGTCGATCTGCGCCAGCCACGGCACATCGGGCAGCGCAGCCAGGTCCGGTGTCCAGTCCTCGAACGCCCGTGCCGGGTCGAGGTGATGGCGCACGATCCCTTCCAGCGTCGGATAGGCCCCGTTGTGCCCGTAGGGCGCGGTCAGGGCCACATTGCGCAGCATCGGCGTGCGAAAGGCATAGGCATCCTTCAGCCGGTTGCTTTTGCCCATCCGCCCCACGTCGCGCACCATCGGATCCCACTGCCGTGTGCGGCCCGGCCCGAAGGGGGGCAACCCCAGCGCGTGAAACCCCTGATCCGTCATCAGCGGCCCGCTGTGGCAAACGGCGCATCCCGCCTTGCCGTAAAACAGGTCCATCCCCGCGACCTGCACGGGCGACAGCGCGGATGTGTCCCCTGACAGATAGGCATCGAACGGGCTGTCAAAGCTGGTCCATTCCGAGATGATGAAAGCGCTCAGCGCGTTGGCGATATCGGCAATCGTGATGTCGCTCGAGGTTTTGATATGTGGGAATGCGTCGGCGAACAGGTCGGCATATTCCGGAATATGGCGCACCCGGTCAGCGAGGATCGGCCAGGCATAATCGATGCGGTCATGCACGGCTCCGGCCACTTCGTTTTCCTTGGGGTTCCCCGCCATCTCGAACTGCGCCACCATCGGAAAGATGGCCTGGGCGGCCAGCAGGTTGTCGAGTCCTTCGGGCAGTCGTTCCTCGGCCGGCGTGTTGAACCCGTTCTCGTAGGTGTCCGCGATGCTGAGGCGCCCGTCGTGAAACATCACACTCAGGTCGCGCGCCCCGAGGTTCCAAAGCCCCGGCGCGTTGCGCGGGATGCGCTTGCGGATGCGGTCGTCGCCCGTGCCTGCGGTGCGCTGGGGGCCGAGGCCGACACCGCCCTCGCCGATCCCGAGGCTGAGACCGTCGGCGGTGCCGAGATCGGGGTGATGGCAGGTCGAGCAGGCGATGTTCCGGTTGCCGGACAGAATGCGGTCATAAAACAGCAACTGCCCCAACCTGGCTTGCGCCGGGTCGGCGGTGATGAAATCATCCGGACTCAATGGACGCGGCAGGTCGGTGGCAAAGACCGGCGTCGCGCTCAGGAGGATGA
>CAZITF010000238.1:0-4718 GCA_964542095.1 uncultured Rhodobacterales bacterium | reverse complement strand
GTCCATGTTCATGCTGGGCGGGTTCGCCAGCGGGCTCGTGGTCTACTGGATCGCCAACAACACAATCACCTTCACGCAGCAATACCTGATCATGCGCAGCCAGGGCTACAAGCCGGACCTGCTGGGCAACATCAAGGGAAGCTTCAAGAAAGGCGCCAAACCCGATGCCGCCAACAGCACCAAGGCACCGACCAAGAAGGCGGCGCCAAAAAAGGGCGGCAAGTGAACATGCGTGTCGCCACGCTGTCGCGCTATCCGATCAAGAGCCACGGGCGTGAACACATCGACGCGGTGACGCTGATCGCGGGGCAGACCATGCCCTGGGATCGCGTCTGGGCGGTGACCCACGAGGCGAGCAAGTTCGACACGGCGGCACCCGGCTGGGCGCATTGCCGCAACTTCATGATAGGCAGCCGAACACCCGGTCTGGCCGGTATCTGGGCCAGGCTCGACGAGGCGACGCGCCACATCACCCTGCGCCACGCGGACCTCGAACAGATCACGTTCTGCCCGGACGACTCGGTCGACGTGGCCCGGTTTCTGGCCTGGGTCGCGCCCCTGTGCCCGGAAAACCGATCCGGACCGACGGGCATTGTCAGCGCCCCAGGGCGCGGCATGACCGACAGCCCCATTGCCTCTGTTTCGATCATGAACATCGCCAGCCATGCAGCGGTCGCCGATGCGCTCGGCACGCCGATCGAGCTGGAACGGTGGCGTGGCAACATCTTTCTGGACGGTGCGCCCGCCTGGGCCGAACATGACTGGCTGGGCCGCGAAATTCGCATCGGTGACGCGACCTTGCGCGTGCGTGACCGGATCAAGCGGTGCTCTGTGACAAACACGAACCCGATCACAGGTCTGCGCGACACCGCGACGCTTGATGCGCTTAACAGCCATTTCGGCCATCAGGACTTTGGCGTCTATGCCGAGGTGGTCACGACGGGCGCAGTCACCATTGGCGCAACAGCAGAGGTGCTGTGATGCAACTGCCCTTTCCCATCGCCGAGGCCCCCGACCCGCAGACCGAAGAACGCGGGCGGCTGCTGTTCGCGGGCGAGACAGAGTTCGTCAAGGGCGTGGTCGCCATGTCCGGCCTGCCCCCTGCTGACCGGTTGGAAGTCTGTTTTGCGGGCCGCTCCAACGTCGGCAAGTCCACGCTGATCAACGCGCTGACCGGGCGCAAGGGACTGGCGCGTGCGTCGAACACACCGGGACGCACGCAGGAGATCAACTATTTCACCGCCGGGGACAGCCACTATCTGGTGGACCTGCCCGGCTATGGATACGCAAACGCCCCACTGCCCGTTGTAGAAAAATGGCAAAAGCTGCTGAAACAATACCTGTCGGGCCGTCAAACCCTGCGTCGGGCATTTGTGCTGATCGACGCGCGTCATGGCGCCAAGAAAGTGGACGAAGAGATCATGTCTCTGCTCGACAGCGCGGCGGTGACCTTTCAATGCGTGCTGACCAAGGCCGACAAGGTCAAGGCCGCAGACCGCGAACGGGTACTGGACCTGACCCGCGCGGCCCTGTCCAGGCACCCTGCCGCCTTTCCGGAAATCGTGCTGACCTCCAGCGAAAAAGGCGACGGGATCGCCACGCTCAGGGCCATCATCGCAACGCTGGAATAGTCGCGCCCGCGCCCCTATGCTGCTGAAAGAGGCTGTAAAATGAGAAAACAGGATATGAACCGCGATTGGATCGCCACCGCCCGCACGCTGAGCGAGGCCCTGCCCTATTTCCAGCGTTTCGTGGACGCGACCGTCGTAATCAAGCTGGGCGGCCATGCCATGGGCAGCGACGACGCGATGGACGAATTCGCCCGCGACGTTGCCTTGATGCGGCAGGTCGGGGTCAACCCGGTTGTCGTGCATGGCGGCGGACCGATGATCAACGACATGCTCAAGCGGCTCAACATCCAGTCCGAATTCGTGAACGGCAAGCGGGTGACGGACGCCGCCACCATGGAAGTGGTCGAAATGGTGCTGTCCGGCGTCGTGAACAGCCGGATCGTGCAGGCCATCACCGAACAGGGCGGGCGCGCCGTGGGCGTGTCGGGCAAGGACGGCGGGTTGATCATCTGCGATCAGGAAAACCCGGAACTCGGCCTCGTCGGCTCCCCGACCGAGGTCAACCCGCGTCTGCTGCGCGATTTCGCCGACAAGGGCATCATCCCGGTGATCGCACCGCTTGGCATGGGCCGCAATGGCGAGACCTTCAACCTCAACGGAGACACCGCCGCCGGGGCGATTGCCGCAGCGCTCAAGGCCGACCGACTGCTGTTGTTGACGGACGTTGCAGGCGTCAAGAATGCGCAAGGCGAGGTGCTGACCGAACTCACAGCCGACCAGATCCGCGAGATGGTGGCGGATGGCACGATCGCGGGCGGCATGATCCCCAAGACACAGACCGCTCTGGATGCGCTCGAAGGCGGCGTGCGGGCGGCTGTGATCCTTGATGGCCGCGCACCCAACGCCTGCCTGCTTGAACTGTTCACCGAACATGGGGCAGGGTCGATCATCCGTGCGCAGTGACATAAACGTGTCCATCGGCCACATTGCGCACCGCGCACGGTAGAATAGATTCGGGTCATGGAAAACGAAGCAACGATACGCCTGATCATCTTCCTCGGCCTCTTCTCGGCGCTTGCCGCAGCAGAGGCACTGGCCCCGCGCCGCAAGCGCAGCCAGAAGCGCAGCCAGCGCTGGGTGACGAACTGGGGCATCACCATCGCCAACACCATCGTGTTGCGCCTCATGGCCATTGCTCTGCCCCTGCTGGCCGTCGGGGCGGCATTGGATGCGCAGGCGCAGGGCTGGGGGCTGTTCAACGCGGTCGCCTGGCCTGCATGGCTTGAGATCATCGTCGCCATCCTGATCCTCGATTTCTTGATCTGGGGCCAGCACCTGATCACACACAAGGTGCCGATCCTGTGGCGTCTGCATCGCGTGCATCACGCCGATGTGGACATGGACGTGACCACCGCCATCCGCTTTCATCCGGTCGAGATTGCCCTGTCGATGATCCTCAAGATCGGCGTTGTCTATCTGTTGGGTCCCGCGGCGATTGCCGTCATCGTGTTTGAAATCCTGCTCAACGGCACCGCCATGTTCAACCACGCCAACCTGCGCCTGCCGCTGTGGCTCGATGCCATCGTGCGCCGTGTGCTGGTGACCCCGGACATGCACCGCGTGCATCATTCGGTGCATCGCGACGAACACGACAGCAATTATGGCTTTGCCCTGTCGATCTGGGACCGGATGTTCGGCACCTACATCGCGCAGCCGCGCGAGGGCCATGATGACATGGCCGTCGGACTCGAATGGCAGGACGACAGGCCCGCCCGCCTTGGCTGGGCGCTCAGCCTGCCCTTCGTGCGAAAATGACTCTGACCGACATCGCAGGCGCCGTGGCGCCCCATGGTCTGATGGTCATGGGGCATGACGGCACACGTGTGCTGATCGGCACCGATGCAGGTTGGTGGGACGTGTTTCGGGTCAGCCCCGAATATCTTGATGGCGCAAAGGACCCGGTTGACCACTGGTCCAAACGCATCCTCGGGGGTTTTGCCGCACGGATCGGGGCCGAGGCGACTTTTCCCTCCGACGGCCCGCCATACGCCCCGTTCATCGCCTGGGCGCTGGCAACGGGTCGGTTCTGGCAAAGCCCGACAGGCATGATGATCCACGACACCGCCGGGTTGATGATCTCGATCCGGGGAGCGCTGACCCTGCCCACGCCACTGGCGGACGCATCGGCGGGGCAAAGCCCCTGCGCGGCCTGCGCGGATCGCCCTTGCGTGTCCGCCTGCCCCGTCGACGCGCTCAGCGCCACGGCGCCGTACGATGTGCCCGCCTGCAAGGTGTATCTGGATACGCCCGGCGGGGCGGATTGCATGACCATGGGATGCCAGGTGCGCCGGGCCTGTCCCGTCTCCAAGCGCTTTGCCCGGCCTGCGGCCCAAAGCGCCTTTCACATGAGGGCTTTTTACGGATGAGCCTGACCCTGATCCTGATGCGCCACGCGAAATCGGCCTGGGACGACCCCAACCTTGCCGACCACGACCGGCCCCTGAACGACCGGGGCCGCGCCTCGGCAAGGTCCATGGGCGATTGGCTGCGCGCACGCGGGCACGTCCCCGACCGCGCCGTCAGTTCCAGCAGCACCCGCACCGGCCAGACCTTTGCCGGGCTGGGCCTTGATGTGCCCGTCAGCTTTACGCGCACGCTTTATCACGCGGGGCCCGAGGTCATGCTGGATGTGCTGCGCGACCAAACCACACCCAGCGTGCTGATGATCGGCCACAACCCCGGCATCGCCGATTTCGCGCACCGCATCGTGGCCCACCCCCCGCGCCATCCCCGCTTTGCCGACTATCCCACCTGCGCCACGGCGGTGATCACTTTTGGTGGCACGGGCTGGAACGAGATCGGCTGGCGCGAAGGCCAGCCGATTGATTTCGCGATACCGCGCGAGGTGATGCCGTAAGGCGGGGTTCACCCCGCCTTTCCGATCAGTGCCCGAGTATCTGGCTCAGGAACAACTGTGTGCGCGGGCTTTTCGGGTTGTTGAAAAACTCTTCGGGCTCGTTCTGCTCGATGATCTGGCCTTCGTCCATAAAGATCACGCGGTTGGCAACCTGACGGGCAAATCCCATCTCGTGCGTGACGCAGAGCATGGTCATGCCCTCTTCGGCCAGTTCGACCATGGTATCGAGG
>CAZITF010000237.1:0-4772 GCA_964542095.1 uncultured Rhodobacterales bacterium | reverse complement strand
CCCAGCCGAAACAATGGACGGCAAGAATGTCGGGCAGGGTGATCCGATCACCCATGATGAAGTCTCCGCCCGCTGCCTCCAGCATGCTTGCGAATGTGTCGGCATTGCGCGAGAATTCCTTGTGCAGGGTCGGGGCCAGACCGGGCACGCGCAGCTTTTCGGGCAACACGAATGTGTGTTTCGCATTGAGCCAGAGCGGCGCGTCCATTTCGTCGATCAACCAGCAGGTCACCGCGTCCTGGCGTGCGCGTGCGGGTGTGCCGGCAGGGGCAGTGAGGCCGCCGTGTTTGTCGGCAAGATAGGTCATGATGGCCACGCTGTCGGTCAGAACCGCATCACCATCGACAAGGGCGGGGATCTTGCCGAGCGGATTGTACTGGTGCGCCTCGTCGGAGCGTGGGGCGGCGGGAACCACCTCGTAAGATGCGCCCAGTTCTTCGAGCATCCACATCACGCGAAAGGCGCGGCTTTTGACGGTTCCGATAACGCGGTACATGATGGCTCCTGAAAATCTGGTCGCGCCGACGATTGCAGCCCTTGTGCAGAGGCGCAACGTGGAACTGCCATGCTGACAGAAATTGTCACGCGCTTCTGTCATCCTGAACCCGGTCACGGACAACAACAAGGGAGAGTCAGCATGGCCAGATCCGGATCCTGCCTATGTGGCGCGGTATCGTACGAAGTCACATCCGAGATCGAAAACACCGGCGCCTGTCATTGCTCGATGTGCCGCAAATGGTCGGGTGGTGTGTTTTTCGGTGTCAAGGTGCCGCGTGACGGCGTGAAGATCACGGGCAAGGATTGCCTCGCCATCTATACGTCCTCGCCCTGGGCCGAGCGCGCGTTTTGCGCCACTTGCGGCAGCAATATCTACTACCGGGTCACCGCTGAAGGGCCGATGAAAGGCGAATACCATATCGGGCTTGGTACGCTGGATGATGTGGACGGCATCGTCTTTGACGGAGAGCTGTTCATCGATCTCAAGCCGGATGCGTATGTTTTCGCCGGAGAGGGGCGCACGCAACTGACCGAAGCGCAGGTTATGGCGTTGTTCGCGGGCGACAGCTGATCCAGCGGACGCTGGCGCGACGCCATTTTATCAGGGGGCTTTGCCCCCATCGCCTTTCGGCGATTCCCCCAGGATTTTTTTGAAACAGAGAAAGGGGCCCCCATCGCATCGCGTCCGTGGATAGTTTGCGGTTTTCGAAGGGCGGGGTTTTCGGCGTTCAGCGCTGTGCCAGCATCGCGAGGCGAATAAAGGTCCGCTCGACCAGCGCCAGGGCCGGTGCGTGCTGCCCCGCCGAGCGCAATTGCAGGTCAGTGTCGGTCAGCTCGGTCAGTGCCTGTTCGAGTTTTGCGGGCCCCCATTTGCGCGCTTGCGCCATCATTCTGTCCCGGTTCGGGCCCCAGATCTGGGGCCGCCCGCTGGTGTCCACCGCCACCCGGTGCAGGGTGCGAAAGTGGCGCATCGCCCCGATGCACAGGGTCACCGCATTCACGCCCTGGGCCGCAAGGCGCTGCATGACGGGGCCAATCTCGCGCGCCTGTCCGTCGCCCACCACGAACAGCACATCCTCAACCGCTGCCTCGATCGAGGCCGGGGCGCAGGCGGCGATATCAGCCGCGCCCAGGGGGGCGGGGTCGTTCAGCTTGTAGAGCCCGATCTTGGTCAGGGTCTGGCGGAAATCCCCCGGTTCCAGGTCGCGCGCGAGACCCAGCAGCAACTGCATCGCGTCCTGCGGCGGATCGACGATCCCTGCGGCCTTCAGGTCGCGCTCGATCTCTTCGCGGGTGGGGGGGGTGTCATAGATGCCCGCCGCATAGGCCCTGGTATGGCCTTCGAAGGCCTTGCGCAGTTTTGACGTGGGTTTCAGCGCGCCTGCCGTTACCACGATCTGCGCATCACCGGGCACCCAGGCGCCAAGGGCCTCGATCACGGTAGCAGCGACCGTCTCGTTGGCATCCTCGATCAGTGCCACGCGGGGGCCGGGGAAAAAGCCCATCGCCTTGACTGCATCAAGTGCCATGGCAGGCGTCTTGCGCAGATCGGCCGAGGCGATCCGCGTCAGGCGCATTTCTTCTTCGCCGGCAGGGCCGATTAGGGCGGCCACCGTCTGCTGGCGCTTAAACGCGATCCGCATCGGGTCAGCACCATAGATCAGAACACCAGCCGCATCCGGATCAGGGTTTGCGAAATAGGCGCTGTCCTGTCCTGTCGACAGTTTCACAGTGCACTGCCCTGCAATTGCAGCACGATCTGATCCGCCAGAATGGTCATCAACCGCTCTTGCGCATCGCGCCGGGCGGCCAGCGTGGCCACGGTCGTGCCGGTGGCGGAATAACCCACAAATGTGTCCACCACATCCTCGATCACAACCATGTCGGTGTCCGCCGAACGCAGCGCATACGCCGCCGTCCCGATCAGGTGAAAGCGGCGGATGTCGCCATCGGGGTCGATAGCCCGCGCCTCTTCGCGCACCGCCAGATCGACGGCGAGGCGAAAGGCAGGCGCCTCGCCCCGGCCCAGCCGTTCCTCAAGGCGCTGAACCAGCAGAAAACCGATTCGGTCGTCGGGTTTGTCCACCAGCACCCGGTTCTGCAACACGGTGCCCGCACCGCTTGGCCCATAGACCGGGGTGAACCCGCATGCTGTCAGGGCAAAGCACAAAAACAGCGCGCAGATGCGGGTCATGATCTATACCACCACGTTGACGATGCGCCCCGGCACGACGATCACCTTTTTCGGGGTGCCACCGCTCAGGGCCTTTTTCACAGCATCTGTCGCGAGGCTCAGTTTTTCAACCTCTGCCTTGTCGAGGTCCGCAGGCACGGTAATCTCGCCGCGGCGCTTGCCGTTGATCTGGATCGGCAGGGTAACGGTGTCGGACACCAGCATTTCCTCGTCGGCCTTGGGCCAGGGGGCCGTAGTCACCAGACCCTCACCGCCCTGTTGCGCCCAGATGTCCTCGGCCAGGTGCGGCGTCATGGGGGCCATCAACTGGGCCAGCGTCATCACCGCTTCGCGCTGGGCGGCATGGCTGGCCTTTGATTTCTGCAAGGTGGCGGTAAAACCGTACAACTTGGCGATGGCCGCGTTGAAGCCGAATGATTCCACGCCCATGGTCACGTCATGGATGGTTTTGTGCATCGCCCTTGACAGGGCGTCATCATGGGACGCGGGCTGTAGGTCATCGTTGCCCTGACCGGGTGTACCCTTGTCCATCGTGGCAATCCGGTCGCTGATGGTGTGGACGCGGGCCAGGTGTTTGTAGGCGGCCTCGGCGCCAGAGGCGGTCCATTCCACGTCCCGCTCGGGCGGCGAATCGGACAGTACGAACCAGCGCGCGGTATCCGCACCGTAGCTTGCAATGATGCCAAGTGGGTCGACGACATTTTTCTTGGATTTCGACATCTTGGCCGAGGGGATCACGTCCACTGGCTGGCCTGTAGCCCCAAGTCGGGCACCCGACTCGGTCCACTCGATATCTTCGGGCAGGTGGTAGACGGGCCGGTCCTTTTCATCGCGCGTCACATAAATCTCATGCGTTACCATTCCTTGGGTGAACAGCGCATCGAACGGCTCGATGGCCGAGGCGGGCAGGTGTCCGGTGACGTGCATGGCCCGCGCGAAAAAGCGGGAATAGAGCAGGTGCAGAATCGCGTGCTCGATCCCGCCGATATACTGGTCCACGTTCATCCAATAGGCGGCGTCCCCGGCGACCGTGGGCGTTTCCGCGCGCGGCGCCGTGAAACGCGCGAAATACCACGACGAATCGACAAACGTGTCCATCGTGTCGGTCTCGCGTTTCGCGGGCGAACCGCAAGACGGGCAGGAGGTGTCGCGCCAGGTCGGGTGGCGGTCCAACGGGTTGCCGGGTACGTCAAATGTCACATCATCGGGCAACACGACAGGCAGGTTTTCCTTCTTCTCGGGCACGACACCGCAAGCGTCACAATGCACCACCGGAATCGGGCAGCCCCAATAGCGTTGGCGCGAAAGACCCCAATCGCGCAGGCGGTACTTCTTTTGGCCCTTGCCAAGGCCCTTGGCCTCGAACCAATCGATGGTGGCGTCGATGGCCTCCTGGCTTGTGACCTCGCGCACACCCGCGAAATGGTCGATAAAGGCAACCTTTTCCGTCTTGGCAGGCACCAACGCCTCGTCCGCGACTTCGGTGTTGTCGCCAGGCAAATAAAACGCATTGCGCACCGGCAGGCCGTACTTGCGGGCGAAATCCAGATCGCGCTGGTCGTGGGCGGGGCAGCCGAACACGGCGCCGGTGCCATAGTCCATCAAAACGAAATTCCCGATCCATACGGGCAGTTCCTGATCCGGATAGACGGGGTGGCGGACACGCAGACCGGTATCCATGCCCTTCTTTTCCGCCTTTTCCATGGCCGCTTCGGTGGTGTCCATGCGGCGGCACTCGGCGATAAAGGCGGCAAGGTCGGGGTTCTCGCCCTCCAGCGCCCTGGCCACCGGGTGGTCCGGCGACACGGCGACAAAGGACGCACCGCGCATTGTGTCGGGGCGGGTGGAAGAGCGCAGGATGGTGCCTGCACCGTCGGTGCGGACAAAGGGAATGTCGATGCCGCGCGACTCGCCGATCCAGTTTTCCTGCATCAGGCGGACCTTGGCGGGCCAGTTCTCCAGACCATCGAGAGCTTCCTTCAGCTCTCCGGCCATGTCGGAAATCCTGAAAAACCACTGGGTCAACTCGCGGCGTTCGACGTCCGCGCCCGAGCGCCAGCCCGTGCCGTCGATCCCCTGC
>CAZITF010000236.1:0-4810 GCA_964542095.1 uncultured Rhodobacterales bacterium | reverse complement strand
CTGATCATCTGCGCAAGTCCCAGAACGGCGGCGGATCCGCCCATGTCCTTTTTCATCAATCCCATGGACGCGGCGGGTTTGAGGTTCAGCCCGCCGGTGTCGAAACACACGCCCTTGCCAACCAGTACCAGTTGCGGGCCGGTTTGCCCCCAGTTCATCTCGATCAGGCGCGGGGCGCGGTTGGCGGCGCGCCCGACCGTGTGGATCATCGGGAAATTGGCCGCCAGCAGGTCGTCGCCGGTGATCACGCTGATCTCTGCGCCGAACTGGCCGGCCAGGACCCGGGCAGCGGCCTCGAGATCGGGCGGCCCCATGTCGGATGCGGGCGTGTTGATCAGCGTGCGTGTCAGCGCCTCGCCCTGCGCCTGCGCCTCGATCCAGGTGGCGTCGATGCCATCCGGCGCAACGAGCTGCGCGCCCATGGGCAGCTGATCCTTGTAACGGTCAAAGCGGTAGCCCGCCAGCAGCCAGCCAAGCGCCTCGACCTCAAGGGTTGCCACGTCAAGTTCGGATTGCAGCGCGTAGGTGCCGGCGGGCAGCCGCGCCGCCCCCGCCGCCAGATGAAACCGCGCCCGCCGGCGGGATTCGGTGTTGCCATAGCCGACAGCGGCCATCGCCACGCCCCCTTTGCCGGGAAAGGTCAGGGCCTGTCCGATGGCACCGGTAAAACCGTGTGCCTTGGCCCATCCGCGCACTTGCGCGCCCTGCGCCTTCAACCAGGGCTGCACGGCCTTTTCTGCCAGCAGGTGAACGGGGATGGCGGCAGGATCCGGGGCGGCAAAGGCAAGCGTCATCGGGGGCACCCTTTCGTGAAGTGGTGCCCGCGACCCTACCCGCTTTGCCCGTCGCTGCAAGGGCAGGGTGGCGGGGCGATATGGCGCTTCTGTCGGGACGCGCGACCTGCCCGATCAACCCGGGCGCCCTAAATCGTGACGTCCTGCAAATCCCATATGGCGGTGAGCGATTCCTCTCCGGTGCGCATCAGGCGCGACATGGTGGCTGCAAGCGCGACGGCGTTACCCGTTTTCGCGCAAATCGCCACGTCGCCGGCCACCCGCGCCATCACACCCATTCCGATCTGGTCGGCGATGGCGATCAGGGAGCGGGCCGCCTTGTGCAACCCTTCGAGATCGGCGGACCGGTACAGCCGGTCGCAATGGGCCATACGCACGGCAAGTTCCTCCATCGCGCGGCATACCACATCCTCGGCGGCGTTATGATCCATCTCTGAATAGAGCGCATCCAGACGGTCGTGATCGACCTGCACATGTTCTGACAGCCGAAGCCGTGTGACGTTTGACACTTTACTCACCCCTTCTCACCCAATCTGGCGGACCCCCACGGTCTGCCAACTGATCGCACAACAGAGTTCCCAAATCGTTATGCCTGCCCTGTCTTTTCGCTCGAATTTGCCGAGAATTCCGGGTAGTCACATCCTTCAGAGACATTGAACGGACAGGCAGACTGACGCCATGCACAGGATCAAACCCCTTCCGACCTTTCTTTTGCAGCGATACCAGGGCTGGAAAGCCACGACCTATGCCGAGAATTCGGCGTGGTATCGCCGCCTGGCCACCGAAGGGCAGCGCCCGCGCGCGATGGTCATTTCCTGCTGTGACAGCCGGGTCCATGTGACCTCGATCTTTGGTGCGGATCAGGGCGAGTTCTTTATCCATCGCAACATCGCCAACCTCGTGCCGCCCTTCGAGCCGGACGGCGATCACCACGGCACCTCGGCCGCCGTCGAATATGCCGTTACCGTGTTGCAGGTCGCCCATGTCGTGGTGCTGGGCCATTCGCGCTGCGGCGGTGTGCAGGGCTGTATCGACATGTGTGAGGGGCGCGCGCCCGAACTGGAGGAAAAGACCAGTTTCGTGGGCCGCTGGATGGACATCCTGCGCCCGAAATACGCTCAGGTGGCGGACATTGCGAAAGAAGACGACAAGTCCCAGCGCCTCGAACAGCTTGCGGTCGTCACCTCGATGGAGAACCTGATGACCTTTCCCTTTGTCGAATCCCGCGTGAACGACGGCTCGCTCAGCATTCACGGCCTGTGGACGGACATTGCCGAAGGCAGCATGAGCCAGTTCGTGGGCAAGACCCTTGATTTCCAGCCCGTCTAGCCTGCCCGACCGTCAAATGGGATTTCCATGGATCAGATGCTGAGCCTTGCGGCCACAAACCTGCTTTCGCCGATCATCCTCAGCTTTGCCCTTGGCGTGGCGGCGGCCCTTGCCCGGTCCGATCTGAACATCCCCGAGGCGGTGGCCAAGGGCATGTCGATCTATCTGCTGTTCGCCATCGGGTTCAAGGGCGGGGTCAGCGTGGCCGATCACGGCATCGACGCCACGCTGGCGTTGTCGCTGATGGCGGGCATTGTCCTGTCCGCCATACTGCCGCTGATCGCATTTGCGCTGTTGCATGTGATGGGCAACCTCAGCCGTCTGGATGCGGCGGCGGTTGCGGCGCATTACGGCTCGATCTCTATCGTGACGTTCGTGGCGGCCACATCCGTGCTGACCAGCAGCGGGGTCACGTCCGAAGGGTACATGGTTGCGGTGGCTGCGGCGATGGAAGCCCCCGCCATCCTGTCGGCTCTCTGGCTGATTTCGCGGGGCGGGGATTCGCGGCGCATGGACAATGACCTGCTGCGCGAGATCATGCTGAACGGGTCCATCGTGCTGCTTGTGGGCAGCTTTTTCATCGGCTGGATCACCGGCGCCGATGGGCTGGCCAAGATCGACGCCTTTATCGTTGCGCCGTTTCAGGGTGTGTTGTGCCTGTTCCTGCTGGACATGGGCCTGGTCGCGGGGCGCGGATTGCGCAGCAGTTCGGGCGTGTTGACCCCTGGCGTGCTGGCCTTTGGCGTGGTGATGCCGATGGTGGGCGCGACCCTTGGTCTGGTCACGGGCGTCTTGCTGGGTGTCAGCACCGGGGGAGTCGCGCTGTTCATGGTCCTGTCGGCCTCGGCCAGTTACATCGCCGTGCCTGCGGCCATGCGTGTGGCATTGCCCGAGGCGAACCCGTCGATCTACCTGACCCTGTCGCTTGGGGTCACCTTTCCGTTCAACCTGACGCTGGGCATCCCCGTCTATCTGGCGGTGGCCGGCGCCCTTTCCGGAGGTCAGCCCTGATGGAAACTCACAAGGCCAAACGCGTGGCCATCATCATCGAACAGGTCATGCAGACCCGCCTGACCGACGCCATGTCCAAGGCGGGCGTGACAGGGTGGAGCGTGCTGCCCGTGCTGGGCGGCTCTGGCCGGTCCGGCGCCTGGAGCCGGGAGGGACAGGTCACGCGTGGGGCGGGCATGGTGCAGGTGATCTGCGTCGTGCGCCCGGAGCGGATCGATGAATTGCTGGAGGCCGCTTTCGCGGTAGTGGAGCGTCATATCGGCATTGTCACCATCGGCGATTGCGAAGTGCTGCGGGCGGAACGGTTCTAGGGGCGACTGCTGCGCCACGCCTGCCTTTTGCGCCGGATCACCGGCGCGCTGCACCGATCCTGGGGGCGGTGTAAGCAACCCGCACCCGCCCGTCATTTGCGAAGTCGCGGGAATTCCGCCTTGCGATCCTCGCCGCGACGGCAGGCCGAGAGGTTTGATGGCACCCCGTCGCGGGCGGAAAAAAGGGGTAACGTTCCGTTGCCGGCGCGCCACCCCATCCACTCGTTACCGTACTCCCTTCGGCACGCTCGCACCGCCGCCCCAAGGACTGGCAGGAGCGCACTGCGTCACACCTTCTCAACGCGCGAGGCGGTTTTGCGTTCCCCCGATTTCGGGCATTTGCCTTTGCGTTAATTCGTGACCACGTTTCGTTGGCTGGCCGGGCCGGTTCGGCGGCCCGCCTCGATCTTTGGCGTCGTTCTACAGATCACGCGGCGCAGGGAAATCGACCCGCGATCAGGCGGCGCGGCTGTTTGCGGATCACCCGAGGGCGCTTGCGCAGGGCTGGCCGTGCCAATTCATCCGCAAAGAGATCGCACAATTCCCGGCGCGTTACCCTTGGTGCTTTCAAAGTCGCATTCATGGTCTCGTTCTGCACCCGTCCACAGACCAGAGTTTTCACCCAATTCATCATCCCACTCACCTCATTTGATGTGGCCAGCCCCCCGGCTGGCATGTCTCGTCCGATCCCCCGATCGGTTGATGAGACAGGTATGAGGGAGACAAATTACTAATTTCTTTCCGGGATGGCGGGAATTGTTCATACCTCTGTTAATGCCGAATAAAATGATAAAAAACAGATGCTTGGATCAGGAGGAACATCAATAAAACTGTCCGGAACCCGGATATGCGCCCCGTGACGGATGAAGCAACCCCATATCCGTTAACCCGGTGGAAACCCGGTTTGGTCCGAAAACCTTACCGAAGCACCATGCCGTCGGGCCAGGTCAGCGTGGTTTCCAGCTCGATCGTTTCGGTTTCTCCGGCGGGCAGGGCGATCTGCCATTCCAGAATGCCGCGCCGGTCATCCACTGCCGTCACATCGGGCGCGGGCGTGGCGTCCCAGTCGATGACAAGGTCCTCCTGCTCGGAATAGGGCACCGCGTCCTGCAGGGTCACGTCCCATGCCCGGTCTGTCAGGTTCTCGATCTCGATGCGCACCGCTTCGGTCTCTTCGTTGCTGCGGGTGATGATCCCGCGATCCCCTTCGTTGCGGTCAAGCACCGTGCGGGTCAGGCGCAAACCTTCGATGGGGCCGAAAAAGATGTCGGCCTCGGCGTTGGGGGGCAGAGTGTCGAGCGCGGTTTCACCCACCAATTGGCCGTCCACATACAGAACCGCCTGACCGGGCAGCAGGATTTCAGG
>CAZITF010000235.1:0-4811 GCA_964542095.1 uncultured Rhodobacterales bacterium | reverse complement strand
GACACCACCTGGAAGGACGACGCGCCCACGCCGACGGTCTGCATCAACCCCGAGATCATCTCGCGCAGCGACGCCGTCAGCACCGCGCCCGAGGGCTGTTTGTCGATTCCCGGCGTCGAGGTCGAGGTCAGCCGTCCGGAGCGTGTGCGCATGGTCTGGACCGACCTGGCCGGGCACGTTCACGAAGAGGACCTGAGCGGCTTTGCCGCCCGCTGTGCGCAGCACGAGCTGGACCATCTGGACGGCATCATGACGCTGGACCATGTGGATGACGCCCTGCGCGCCGAGATTCTCGCCCGCTACGAGGCGCGCTGATGGCTGTGCGCCCGATCCTGCGCTGGCCCGACAGGCGCCTGCGCACGCCTGCCGCCGAGGTTGCGGCCGTCACCGATGAGATCCACGCGATCTGGGCCGATATGGTCGACACGATGGACGCGATGCCGGGGCAGGGGATCGGCCTTGGTGCCCCGCAGATCGGTGTGATGCTGCGCCTTGCCGTGGTCGATGTGACCCCGGACCGGTCGCGCCGTATCCTGCTGGCCAATCCCGAGGTGCTGTCTGTGGGTGAAACGTGTGAAAAGGCCGTCGAGGCCAGTCCCTGCCTGCCCGGTGTCCATGCCGAAGTGCTGCGCCCCAAGGCGGTGGCGGTGCGGTTTCTGAATGCCGACGGTGTCTATGACCGCCGCGATTTCGTCGATCTGGAGGCCCGGTCGGTTCTGCACCAGATCGACCATCTGGCAGGCCGGATGTATTTCGACAATCTGGGCCGGGTCAAACGCGACATGCTGTTGCGCCGCGCCCGCAAGGCGCGTGTGTGATGCGCGTCGTTTTCATGGGCACGCCTGACTTTTCTGTCCCTGCGCTGGAGGCGCTGGTGGCGGCCGGGCACGAGATTGCCTGCGTCTACACCCAACCGCCCCGCCCCGCCGGACGTGGCAAGAAGGAGCGCGCAAGCCCGGTGCAGACCCGCGCCGAAGCCCTGGGATTGCCGGTCCGCCATCCGCTGTCGCTGCGCACGCCCGAAGCGCAGGCCGAATTTGCCGCCCTGGGCGCGGATATTGCCGTGGTTGTCGCCTATGGTCTGATCCTGCCGCAACCGGTTCTGGATGCGCCGGCCCATGGCTGTCTGAACATCCACGCGAGCCTCTTGCCCCGCTGGCGCGGTGCCGCCCCGATCCACCGTGCGATCATGGCGGGCGATGCTGAAACCGGTGTGTGCATCATGCAGATGGAGGCGGGGCTGGACACAGGCCCCGTTCTGCTGCGCGGCACAACGCCCATCGCGGACAGTGACACAACGGCCAGTCTGCATGACCAGCTGGCGGGCATGGGGGCGGAACTGATTGTCGAGGCCCTATGCCAACTGCCCGAACTGGTCCCCGAGAGCCAGCCCGAGGCCGGCGTGACCTATGCCCAAAAGATCGACAAGGCCGAGGCCGCCATCGACTGGACCCGCCCGGCGGTCGAGGTGGATCGCCGGATACGGGGCCTGTCGCCGTTTCCAGGTGCGTGGTTCGAACATGAAGGGGCGCGGATCAAGGTGCTGGGTTCAACCCTCGCCGACGGCGGCGGCGCACCCGGAGAGGTGCTGGATGATGCGCTGCTCGTGGCCTGCGGGGACGGGGCCGTGCGGCTGACCCGCTTGCAACGGGCGGGCAAAGGCGCGCAGGATGCAGATGTCTTTCTGCGCGGCATGCCTGTTGCGCGCGGCACCCGGCTTTAGCAAAGGAACGCCCATGTTTCCCATTCTCATCGGCACCGTCGTCATTGCGGGAATTGTCGGCTATGTATCGGAAAAGTCGGGTTTTACCCGCAACGGCATCCTGCAATCGATCATCATCTGCGTGGGCGGGGCGTTCCTGTTCTATTTCGTGCGGCTGATGTTCGGGTTCGGCTTCAGCAGCGCCGGGTTGAATGCCATCGCCGCGTCGGTCGGGGCGCTGATCATCGTGCCGACGCACTGGCGCAAACGCTGAACGGATCGGGCATCCTTGGGGTAAGGCTGTGCGGCGTCACTTGCCCTTGAACGGGGCCATGCCTGCGCGCGCCAGTTCGTCGGCGCGCTCGTTTTCGGCGTGGCCTGCATGCCCCTTGACCCATTTCCAAGTGACGGTGTGGCGCGCCTGTGCCGCGTCGAGCCGCTGCCAGAGGTCGGCGTTGGCCACGGGTTTCCTGGCGGCGTTCTTCCAGCCGTTACGCTTCCAGCCGTGAATCCAGCTGGTGATCCCGTTCTTGACGTAGTTGCTGTCGGTGACCACGGTGATGGTGCTGGCCCGTTCCAGTGCTTCGAGGGCGGCGATGGCGGCCATCAGTTCCATCTTGTTGTTGGTGGTCAGCGCCTCGCCGCCCTTCAGTTCGCGTTCCTTGACGATCTTGCCGCCGTCCATCGCGCGCAGCAGCGCGCCCCAGCCCCCCGGGCCGGGATTGCCCGAGCAGGCACCGTCTGTATAGGCGAAAAGCTCAGGCACCGGGGGCGGTCCTGGCGTGCAGCACGATGAAGGGCGCGATTTCGCCGGACAGGCCCGCCTCTTCTCCGGTGCGGGTGTATTCGATGCTCAATCCGGTTTGTCCCAGCAGGTCCGCCAGGGCACTTTCGGTCATGTAGGAGTAAAGCCGCCCGATGCTGTCGCGTTTTTCGCCCACGCCCAGCTTGGTTCCGAAATGCAGCAGGCCACCGGGTGTCAAGGCGCGCGCAATGGCCGCAAACTGGCCCGGCCAGTCGGTCAGCGGCGTGTGCAGCATGGAAAAGTTGCACCAGATGCCGTCATAGGCGCTGCGTTCGGAAAGGTCGGCATAGACCGCCTCGCGCGCGATCACACCGTCCCGTGCGGCGGCCATGGCGACCATTTCCGGGACCGGATCCCAGGCATGTGCCTCCATTCCCGCGGCGGCCATTGCCCCGGCGGCAAAGCCGGGTCCGCAGCCCAGATCGAGCGTGCGCGCGCCTTTGGGCAGCGCGGAGATGAAGCGCAGGAGGCTCGGGCTTGCCGCTTCGCCGCTGGTCAGTTTTGCGTATTCGGCGGCCTTGGACGCGTAGACGGACAGGGTCTTGCGGTCGCTCATGTCAGATCACCGTAAGGGCAAGGCAGGCCACGACAATGGCCGTGAGCAAGGTACGCAGCGCCATCCACCATGGCGGGGTCAGGCCCCAGCGGGAAAATGCGAAATCGAGCATCAGCACGCCCAGAAAGCCGAAGATCAGGTTGATGGCGGCGCTGGCAGGTCCGCCCCCGGTGGTCATGAAGAAGGCCCAGAGCGCGGGAACCACCGACAGGGTGTAGCCCGTGGCCGCCTGTGTTCCGCTGGCCCTGGTCGCAAAGCCCCACAGCACGCCGGACATGAAGGACAGGATCACCGATCCGTAGAACAGTTGCACGTAAGGTCCGATAAACCGCGGGCCCAGATAGGCCGCCCCGAGGGCCGCCAGATCGTCCGACATCACCGTGGCCGCGCCCCAGACAAAGGGGATGAGCCCGAGAAGGCCGAGGATCAGGGGTGCGCGTGGGATGGATGTCATGGCTTTGCGGTCAGGGTTGCGATGGTTCAATGGGGGGTGTCGGCGGTTTTCGCCTTGGTGGCAAGGTGCAATTGGACGCGTTGGCACATGCAATCCGATGTGCAACGGCGGGCCGCGCTCGCTTTGTCGTTGCCCGATACTTGTAGCTTGGCACGCGCGCACAAAAAAACCGCGCCGACCGATCAGCGCGATTCATGCCTTGGGTTCTTGTGGCGTCAGGTTGCGCGGCGCGCGGCGCGGCGGCGACGCAGGAAAACGGGTACGCCGATCGCACCCAACAGCAAAACTCCGCTAGCCGGTACCGGCACCGGAGAAGGCGCCGAGGCGCTTACGCGAAATGTCAGGTCGGATGTTCCATCGTCAGGGCCAATGATGTCGGCAAAGAACGCGCGTCCACCGGCATATGGGTTGGTGTCCTCCTGAAGGCGCACGCCCCAGAACGCGTTAGGTGTTTCGAGGCGCACGGTATACGCGTTTCCGACGGTCAGGCTGGCCCCGGTAAAGAATTCGAAAAGACCCGAAAAATTTGCCAGTGGGTTGACGGTAACCGACTGCACGACCGAACCGCCAAACCCTTCACCGTTCAGAAGAGTCGCGGTGATGGATTCCAGTGCGAAACTTGGATTGATCGCGGAGATGTTGAAGGCGATATCGACCGCTGCGTCTTCGGCGGTAAAGGATTGCCCGATTGGATCAAAGGCGCGGATTTGATAGATGTTGTTGCTTGACGACTGATCGATGGTTGCAGCCTGTGACACGGTTGCAAAAAGGCACGCCACGCATGCCAGAATAATCTTTTTCATGTGTTGTCCCGAAAGTTAATGGTTTGTTCTTGTCCCGGTGCAGTAACACGCAAAGCCGGAAACGCAAAACCTATTCCATACCCTGTGGACCTGATCACGCCGGTTCGCGCAATACGCGTGGCACCTTGAATTCGACGTTTTCGACGGCCGTTTCGACCAGTTCGACGGTCATGTCATAGCGCGCGCCGAAGGCGTCGATCACCTCGTTGATCAGCACTTCGGGGGCGGAGGCGCCTGCGGTGATGCCGACGGATCTGATTCCGTCGAGGCTGCGCCAGTCGATATCCGCCGCCCGCTGGACCAGTTGCGAATAGTTACACCCCGCCCGCGCGCCGACCTCGACCAGACGTTTTGAGTTGGACGAGTTGGGCGCGCCGACCACCAGCATCGCGTCGCATCTGGGGGCCATGGCCTTGACCGCCTCTTGCCGGTTGGTGCGCTTGGAATTGGAGGAGTTCGGCGCACCAACCACCAGCATCGCGTCGCACTTG
>CAZITF010000234.1:0-4813 GCA_964542095.1 uncultured Rhodobacterales bacterium | reverse complement strand
CATTGCGCTGGAAACATGTGAAACCGCTAGCCATCTGCGAAATCGGCATGCGAATACTGCCGTCAATTTTACCATCGACACCAACTTTTTCCATTGGAAGAAAAGTTACAAGTTCCTCAGCATCGGCCATTCTGCCTGAACTTCTGGGCGGATTAATTCGACAGATAGTCTTCAGGCGCTTCACCTCCCACCCCTCGGGCACATCCCCGAGCCAAGGAATGCCCGAGGGCTTGAGTTTGGCGTCGGGGTCGAGGCCGCGGGTAACGGCGTGGTGGATGATGGCCTGTTTCTGTTCGTTCAACAGCGCGATCAGCTTTTTCTTGGCGCGGACCAACCGCGCCACCTGACCGCCATGCCAGTTCAGGAACCGCACGATCAAGCGTTGTTCTTCGATGGGTGGATAAACTGAAGGCATCTGCTTGAACGACTCCCAATAGAGCCGGTTGCGATCAGGCACGATCCCCCGCGAAAACACGTCGATTTCCCGCATATATGCGGCAGTCCGAAACAGGTATGCGTAATAAGCCGTGTCAGTCTCGGCAAAGGGCCGCGCGACAACATAGGCAGGGCTGACCAAGCCATCCACAGGCGCGATCCCCACAGCGCCTTGCCACATCCGCATCATATTATACGCAATATCGCCCTTCACTGCGCGCTGGTACTTGCTGCGGTCGGTCATTTCCTGTTTTCGGCCATTGTTGTCGAAATCACGGATGCGCACGCCTGTCCGGATCGAAACTTCGAGGATAGGCAGCTTGGGGAAATTGGTCTCGCGCCGCGCGCTGAACAAGCGACCGTTGCGCCGCACATCCCAATGAACAGGCACTTCGCCCAACCACGGCAGCCCGGTGGGTTTCATCTCAGCATAGGGGCGAAGGCCATCAATCATCGGGTCGCCCCGATGATATCCAGCATAAGTCCTTCGGTCTCGCGCTCCAGTGCCACGATATCGGCTCGGATCGCATCAAGCTGACGCATCGGCTGCGGTTTGTAGAAGTATCGCGTGAAGCTGATTTCATAGCCCACGGCTGTCTTGGCCTCGTCCACCCAGGCGTCTGGCGCATGCGGCAGCACTTCGCGCCGAATGAACGCCTCAACCCCGCCGGGTTCCTTGAACGGCACGGTTTCGGTGTCCCGCAAATCGGTGTCGGTCTCGTATTCCACGACAACGCCCTTGCCGTCCACTGTGGCCTCGAACAGCCCACGTAGTGGATCGGCCTCGGCCTTGCCCGGCTTGTAGATGCGACGGATCACCCGCTCCGCCGCCTCGTCACGCTCGGCCAGCGCCGTTTGCAGCAGCTTGACCCGCTTGGCGGTCAGCTTGACACTATTTTTCGCGGCGTCCGCTTCGATGTGGTCGCGGAAGGCGTTGAAATCACTGTGCGGCCCTTCACCGATCGCCTGCGCGACACGGTCCACCACATTGGCAATCGGGATCTCGTCGACCAACAGACAGGCTTCGCGGAACTGATCGCGCCGTGCTTGCGACAGATCGATGGACAGACGCAGCGGCCGTTCGACAGTCACCTTCCAATAACCGAATTCGGCATTGTCGAAGATGCGCGATTGTTCTGTCGGCTCAAAGGCGAGGAACGCATCAAGGATGCTCTGGATATTGTCCTCTGACAGGTCGCAGTTCTTTTTGCCGAGGTTCTTGCGGCGCGGCTCGAACCATTGCGTGGCATCGATCAGCTGGACCTGCCCCCGCCGCCGCTCCGCCTTGCGGTTCGACAGCACCCAGACATAGGTGGCAATGCCCGTGTTATAAAACATGTTCAGCGGCAGGGCGATGATCGCGTCAAGCCAGTCATTCTCGATAATCCAGCGCCGCGTGTTGCTTTCGCCGCTGCCCGCGTCACCGGTGAACAGGGACGAGCCGTTGTGAACTGACGCAATGCGCGACCCCAGCGGCGTGTTGTGTTTCATCTTGGACAGCATGTTCGCGAGGAACAGCATTTGCCCATCGCTGGACCGGGTCACAAGGCTGTATTCCGCATCACCGGCATGCTCGATCACAAAGCGCGGGTCGCGCATTCCGTTCTTGCCGCCCATCCTCTCCTGATCGCTTTTCCAGCTTTTGCCATAGGGTGGGTTCGACAGCATGAAGTCGAATTCCTTGGCCGGGAACGCGTCATTGGACAGTGTCGACCATTCCGGACCGCCGATAATATTATCGGCCTCTTCCCCTTCGCCCTTGAGCAGAAGGTCGGCCTTGGCGATCGCATATGTTTCGCCGTTGATCTCTTGGCCGAATAGGTGGGTCGAGACCTGCTTGTTATGCTCCGCCGCCAATTCGGTCAGCGTTTCTTCGGCAACTGTCAGCATGCCACCGGTTCCGCAGGCACCATCGTAAAGCAGATAGGTGCCCGATGTGATGTCATCCGCGATGGGTGCGAAAATCAGTTTCGCCATAAGCTTTACGGCATCGCGCGGCGTCCAGTGCTCGCCCGCTTCTTCGTTATTAGCCTCGTTGAACCGGCGCACCAGCTCTTCGAAAATCGTGCCCATCGCATGATTGTCGAGACCAGGGTGCTTTTCTGATCCGTCCCCGTTCAAAACTGGCTTCGGGCCGAGGTTGATGGTTGAGTCCAAGAACTTCTCAATCAACGTGCCAAGCACATCCGCCTTGGAAAGCTTCGGTATCTGATTGCGGAATTCGAAATTTTCCAGAATCTCTTGCACGTTAGGGGAGAAGCCGTCGAGATAAGCCTCGAAATCCGCTTTCAATTGCGCTTGGCTGGCACGATTGCGAAGATCGCGCAGGGTGAACACAGACGTGTTGTAGAATGCTTCCCCAGCGGCTTGGCGCAATGCAGCGTCCTGATTGGTAATCCCTGCGCTATCGAGATTGGCCTTCATTGACTGGACGGCATCGTTGGTCGGTTCGAGCACAGCATCCAGTCGCCGAAGAACAATCATCGGCAGGATCACGTCACGATATTTGCCACGCACGTAGAGATCGCGCAGGGCATCATCTGCGATGCCCCAGATAAAGTTCGTGATCCAGTTGAGGTCGCCGTTGCTCATGCTTTGTCCGTTCTTCTTGTCTTTTCGGCGGGCTTAGTTCCCGCTTCGTCCGGTTCATGCTCCACCCCGTCGGCGGCGTCACAGAGCCGTTTGTATTCTTCAACCGCCAACACCACGACTACAGGTCGACCGTGCTTTTCAACGGTAACGGGTTCTGATCGCGCAAGATCAATCAGCCGCCCGAAGCCGTATTTGGCATCTTTTGCCGACATGCTTTGCATGGAATGGCCCTTGAGTTTTCTGTTGGCTACTTTTGGCCATTTTGGCCCCTTTATCAAGGCATATTAAACGGCGCCGAAGCCCTCTCAAGAACCCACTACCTTCAACCGCGGCTTCAGCATTTCACCCTCCGCATTTAGCGCCCCAAAAATAGTCAATCGGAAGTACTATGAGTCCACCGAGCTTGGCAGGTCCCGCGTCAGTTCTTTTGTTAACGTGGCACCTTTCGCTAGGCGTCGTGCCAAGGTGTCGACAAATCCGCCATACCGTTCTTTCCCTTTCGCCTTGGCGGCGGAATATGTCTCATCCGGCAGCGGTGGCGTCGTGGTCAGCCAGAAGCGAACAAACAGCGCCAGCGCCTCGGTTGTGATTTCTTGGTCGCGTTCCAGCCGCTCGAGCGACCTTGTTAGGCGGTCCAGCCTGCGGACGATCGCGGCCTCGCTCTGTTCGGCGCTGTCGGGTGAGAGGAACGAGGCCAGGGCCGCCTCGACTACTTGGGTTTTGGGGACGCGCCGCCGTGCTGCCAGTGCGTCGATTTCATCGAAGAGGGCTGCGTCGACATAGGCGGTGATCTTGGCTTTCTTCATGTCGTCACCTCACAGTTCAATGCCGTCGTCGGGATCGAGGGCAGCTTGACGCGCCACGGTGCGGAACCGGGTCTGCATGGCGCGGGCGCGTTGGGCCTCGTCGTCGGCTTCGTCTTCGAGGGCGGCGAATTCCTCGCGCGGGAACGGCAGTTCGGGCGCCACATCCTCATGTTCTGGGATTTCAGGCTCTCGTCGGATGCCACCATCCTCGTCGTCAGCGGGCTTTTTCGTGGCAGCTTCCCGAGGCGGCGCTATCGGTTTAAGACAACTCCAATCGTCGGATCCCGCAGGGCTGACGGGTGCAGATGCTTCGACGATAGGCGGCTTTTGTATTCTTGCCATCAGTTGCGCATCGCGGAAATACCGCACTTTTTGCGCTCGGATCGGAGCCGCGCCCGACACTAGGATGATTTCGTCATCGGGCGGCAACTGCATGATCTCACCGGGTGTGAGCAAGGCGCGGGCGGTTTCCTGGCGCGAGACCATCAGATGCCCGAGCCAGGGCGACAGGCGGTGCCCGGCATAGTTCTTCATCGCGCGCAGTTCGGTCGTGGTGCCGAGGGCGTCAGACAAGCGCTTGGCCGTGCGCTCGTCATTGGTCGCGAAGGCGACGCGGACATGGCAGTTGTCCAAGATGGCGTTGTTCTGGCCATAGGCCTTTTCGATCTGGTTCAGCGACTGGGCGATCAGGAAGGCCTTGAGACCGTAGCCCGCCATGAAGGCCAGTTGGCTTTCAAAGAAGTCTAGGCGCCCTAGGGCGGGGAATTCGTCTAGCATGAACAGCAGGCGGTGCTTGCGGTTGGTGTTGTGCAGGTCTTCGGTCAGACGACGACCGATCTGGTTGAGGATCAGCCGGACCAGCGGTTTCGTGCGGGAAATATCCGACGGGGGCACCACGAGGTAGAGGGTGAGCGGCCGCGCATCTGAGACCAGATCATCGATCCGCCAGTCGCAGCGCCGGGTCACGGCGGCGATCACGG
>CAZITF010000233.1:0-4823 GCA_964542095.1 uncultured Rhodobacterales bacterium | reverse complement strand
GACAAGTGCGCGTTTCACGCAGGCACGGCGTGGTTGCAAACAGACGCGCCTGATGCAGCCGCAGCGCAGCCGTCAACCCGGCCAGACCGGCCCCCAGGACAAGTGCGCGTTTCACGCAGGCACGGCGTGGTTGCAAACAGACGCGCCTGATGGGGAATCGGATCGCGAACCAGACACGGCGCGCGCCACTTTCTTATCTGTGCCGGATGCGAAACACGCATCGCGGACAATTCCCGTTTTCCGTTCCATGGTGCCCTTTCTGACGGGTTGCCTGCCAACAGGTAGACAACTGGGCCTCAGTCGCAAGCCCACGGCATGAATTTTCCACATGTGCCAAAAAACAAAGAGGTATGCCAAGCCGACCAAATGACAGGCAGGTCCATTGGACACCGGTGCAAACTTGCTCGATTCCGCATCAGAACCGGTGCCCTGCCTCAGTCGCGCTTGCCCTCGTCGCAGGGGCGCAGATCAGGGCGCGCGACATATCCCGATTCGGGGTGCCATCGACGGGCTGCGCTGCCGCACTATCTGACAGCGGCAATGGAACGCATCGCGTTCGAATTGTGATGTGCTTTGCGGGCGTGCCTGTGCAAACCTGTCCCAAAGCCGAACCGAGGGGCAATGAAATGAAAAAGGAAATCGTGGCGCAGCTGTCCACGCTCGAGGATCGCAGCCCGGCCTATGCCATCGTGGGCGAGGTCGATCTGGTCGTGGTGCGCTTTGACGACGACATGTCGGTATTCTACGGGCGATGCCTGCATCGTGGCGCGTTGATGTCTGACGGGTTCGTGCGCGGCAACAATCTGATCTGCGGCCTGCACGATTGGGATTACCGCCTCGACAGCGGTGTCAGCGAATACGCCAATGACGAGGCGCTGCCCAAGTTCAATAGCTGGCTGGAGGGGGACGACATCTGCGTCGATGCGGACGAGATCGCGGCGTGGGCCCAGGACAATCCCCAGCCCTTCAATCGCGACGCCTATCTGGGTCTCTATGCCGACACATCCCACGGCACCGATGAAGAACCCTATAATGGCCTGATCCAGCAATATGCCCGCGATGGACTGTCAAGGACCGGGCACCACGGCAAGGTCGACGCGATGGGTGTGCCGCGACATACGCTGCCGGATTGGGACGACATCCAGATCCTCACCGCACAGTTGCACAAGCCGCCGCTTCTTGACGACCACCCGGTCAGGACAGAGGTGGTGATCGGCCCCAATGCGCAAAAACCGCTCCGCCTCGACATCCCGCTGTTTGTGTCCGACATGTCCTATGGCGCGCTGTCCGAACCGGCAAAGGTCGCTCTGGCCCGCGGGGCAGAACTGGCGGGCACCGGCATCTGTTCGGGCGAAGGCGGCATGCTGCCCGAAGAACAGGAGGCCAATTCCCGGTATTTCTACGAACTGGCCTCGGCCCGGTTCGGCTTTTCCTGGGACAAGGTGCAAAAGGTGCAGGCCTTTCACTTCAAGGGCGGTCAGGGGGCCAAGACGGGCACCGGCGGTCACCTGCCGGGCCACAAGGTCAACAGCAAGATCGCCGAAGTACGCGGGTTGGACGAGGGCGAGGACGCGATTTCGCCCGCCCGCTTTCCCGACTGGACAGAGCCGGCGCAGATCAGGGATTTCGCCGACGAGGTGCGTGACCGAACGGGTGGCATCCCCATCGGCTACAAGCTCAGCGCGCAGCATATCGAAAAGGACATCGACGCGGCCCTGACGGTTGGCGTCGACTACATCATCCTTGATGGGCGCGGCGGCGGCACGGGTGCCGCGCCGATCATCTTCCGCGACAACATTTCGGTGCCGACGATCCCGGCCCTGGCGCGGGCACGGGCGCATCTCGACCGTCTCGGGCGCAGCGATGTCACGCTGGTCATCACCGGCGGATTGCGCAAACCGGCCGATTTCGTCAAGGCTCTCGCGCTCGGGGCGGACGCCATCGCGCTGTCGAACGCGGCGATGCAGGCCATCGGCTGTATCGCCATGCGCGCCTGTCACACCAACAACTGCCCCGTCGGCATCGCCAGCCAGAAACCGCATCTGGTCAGCCGCCTGATTGTCGAGAAATCGGCGCGGCAACTGGCCAACTTCTTCGAGGCCAGCACCGAACTGATGCAGGTCATGGCCCGCGCCTGCGGCCACGATCACCTGAACAAATTCAACGCAAACGACCTCACCACATGGAAAAGGGACATGTCCGACATTTCGGGCGTCCCGTTCGGAGGACTGACATGACCGATACCCTCGACTGGATCAGCGTCGGCCACACCGGCGACCTGCCCGAAGGGCGGGTCAAGACCGTCACCGCCCGCACCACCTCGATCTGCCTGTCCCATTTCGACGGGCAATGGGCGGCGATGAACAACCATTGCCCGCACCAGCGCGGCCCGCTGGGCGAAGGATCGATCGAACGCGGCGAAGGCGGCAAGTGCTGGATCCGCTGCCCGTGGCACGGCTGGGATTTCGATCCGCTGACCGGCAAGCCCCCCGGCGGACACGAGGACAGCGGGCAGAAAACCTATCCCGTCAGGATCGAAGGCGACGAGATCCTCGTCGGGCTCGAACCCGAACCGGCACACCAGCGCACCGTCAGCGACCAGATGGCGGAAAGCATGGTCAACTGGGGGATCAAGCACGTGTTCGGCATGGTCGGCCATTCCAACCTCGGGCTGGCCGACGCCATACGGATGCGTGTCGAAGCGGGAGAGATGAAATACATCGGCATCCGTCACGAGGGCGCGGCCGCCTTTGCGGCCTCTGCCTATGGCAAGCTGACGGGCCACCCGGCCGCCTGCCTGACCATCGCAGGCCCCGGTGCCACCAACCTGCTGACGGGCCTCTGGGATGCCAAGGTCGACCGCGCACCCGTGCTGGCGCTGACAGGGCAGGTGCAGACACAGGTCTTTGGCCCCGGCGCGTTTCAGGACATCGACCTTGCGTCCGCCTTTGCCGCCGTCAGCACGTTCAGCCAGACGGTCCTGTCCACCTCGAACCATTCCGAACTGGTGTCGCTGGCGATGAAGAACGCGCTGGTGCAGCAGAACGTCGCGCACCTGATCTTCCCCGATGATATGCAGACCAACCCGTCCGACAAACCCGCCAGCGCGCCGGACGGGCGCATGGGGCGGGCGGTTGTCAAACCGTCGGACGACGATGTGACGGACGCACTCAAAATGCTCTCCGACGCCAGGCGCCCGATCCTCGTGGTCGGCCATGGCGCGTGGGATCATATGGAGGCGATCACGGGGCTGGCCGAAACCCTCGGCGCACCGGTTCTGACCACGTTCAAGGGCAAGGGGCTGATCGCGGACGACCACCCGAATGCGGCTGGCGTCCTTGGCCGCTCGGGCACCCCCATCGCAAGCTGGTTCATGAACGAGGCCGGTCTGATCCTGACCCTTGGCACCTCTTTTTCGAACCACACCGGGATCGAGAAATCCAAGCCCATCATCCAGGTCGATTACGAACGGATGCAACTGGGTAAATTCCACCCCGTGGCCCTGCCCATCTGGGCCGAGATCGGCGCGTTCTGCGCGGCGGTCGCGCCGCAACTCAAACGCGCCACGGACGCGCCCGACCAGATCAGCGAACTGGCCGGGCGTTGGAAAATCTGGCGGGACGAGAAACAGACGCGACTGGGCGAGGAAACGTCCAGGGGCATCCATTCGGCGGCCGTCTTTGCCGCCCTGTCGCGCATCGCCCCGGCGGATGCGATCATCGCCGTGGATGTGGGCAACAACACCTATTCCTTCGGGCGCTACTTCGAAACCAGAGGCCAACGGGTGCTGATGTCGGGCTATCTCGGCTCCATCGGGTTCGGCTTTCCGGCGGCCATGGGCGCATGGGCCGCAACGCAGGATTTCGAGTCGCTCAAGGGGCGCAAGGTCATCTCGATCTCGGGCGACGGTGGTTTCGGCCAATACCCGATGGAACTGACCACCGCCGTCAAATACGGTATGGACATCACCCATGTGCTTTTGCACAACGGCGAGCTTGGCAAGATCTCCAAGGAACAACGTTCAGGCGAATGGCCGGTCTGGGAAACCAACCTGCACAACCCGTCCTTCGCCGCCTTCTCCAAGATCTGCGGCGCGCACGGGGAAAAGGTGGTGAACTCGGACGCCATCGAGGCGGCGCTGCAAAAGGCGCTGGATGTCGATGGCCCGGCACTGGTCGAGATCATGACCGACGCCGATCTGGTCTGACTTGGGCGCACCACAGGTGCGCCTTACGGGCGTAAGGCGCAGGTGTCCTGCGCCGTTTACGTCTGATTAAGAAACAGGAGCGAACGCTGCGTTAATCACGGCACCCGTGCATCAGCGGTGCACAGCTTGTGCACGTCCTCTGTACGGGATGTGCATCGCCAAAACCCTTGTTTTATTGGCGTTAACGGCTCGATTCGCGTCTCATGCCGGGCAGCGCCGAAAACCCGTTGCGCGTACGCTACCCGGTCCGCCCGTCAAACGCCTTCACGGTGATCCCCTCGGCCTCCAGCATCCGGCGCACTTGTGCTGCGATTTCGACCGCTTCGGGGGTGTCGCCGTGACAGCAAATGCTGTCGATGGGGGTTTCAATCCGGGTGCCGTCCTCGGTGATGATGGACTGTGCCTTGACCATCTCGACCATGCGTTTCCCTGCAATTTCAGCATCATGGATGACGGCACCGGGCTTGCGCCGATCCACCAGCGTGGCATCCGCGTTATAGGCGCGGTCGGCAAATATCTCGCAGGCAAAACGCGCCCCCAGCGACCGCGCCGCCCGCTCTTGTGCCGTGGCGGCCAGCACCATGATGATCGCGTCCGGATGCGCCGACAGCGCCGC
>CAZITF010000232.1:0-4874 GCA_964542095.1 uncultured Rhodobacterales bacterium | reverse complement strand
CAACAAAACCGATCTGGCGCCCGATGTCGGCGCGTCATTGGAAGTGATGGACCGCGATGCGAAACGCATGCGCGGCGACCGCCCATTTCTGTTTGCCCGCCTTAAGGAAGGCCATGGCATCGCTCAGATCGTCGCCCATATCTGCGCTCTGGGCGGGCTGCCCTTCCCCCGGACCGAGGCCGCTGAATAACCGCAGATGAGCGACACGTTTTCCCTGAAGCTGGCCGAGCTTGTGGCCGCGATCTACCCGGATGTGGATGCCGATATCCTGTCCTCGAAGATCGTGGAAGCGTTCTGGCCCGGCGACCGGACCCGCCGCAAACGGGGCCGCAAACCCGGCAACAGCTTTTGGTCGGAACATGACGCGCTGGTCATCACCTACGGTAACACGTTTGTGGACGGCGCGCACAAACCGCTGGACCTGCTGCGGGATTTCCTGGACCGCAACCTGAAAGGAACGCTCAACGGCGTCCACATTTTGCCGTTCTTTCCCTTCACGTCAGACGATGGCTTTGCCGTCAGCGATTATACCTCGGTTAATCCGGTTCTAGGAGACTGGCAGGACATCCGTCGCATCGGCAGCGAATTTAAACTGATGTCTGATTTGGTTTTGAACCATGTCTCCAGCCAAAGCGCGTGGTTCAACGACTATATTCAAGGCAAATCCCCTTTCGATCAGTTCTTTTTCGAAGCCTCGCCCGAGGATGATCTGGATATGGTGGTGCGCCCGCGCACGACGCCGCTGTTGCAAAAGGTCGACACCGCAAACGGGCCGCGCCATGTGTGGTGTACCTTCAGCCACGACCAGATCGATCTGGATTTCCGCAATCCCGAGGTTCTGCTGGAATTCCTGCGCATCATCCGGTTGCATGTGGACAACGGGGTGCAGATCATCCGCCTCGATGCGGTGGCGTTTTTGTGGAAAGAGGTCGGCTCGCCCTCGATCCACCTGCCGCAGACCCATGCGGTGGTAAAACTGATGCGGCTCTTGTGCGATTACGCGGCCGAGACGGTCATCCTGCTGACCGAAACCAACGTGCCGAAAGCCGAGAACCTGAGTTACTTCGGGCGGCGCGACGAGGCGCATGCGATCTACAACTTTCCCCTGCCCCCGCTGATCCTGCATGCGATGATGTCGGGCTCGGCCAGCTATCTGCGGCGCTGGCAAAAGGGGATGCCGCCCGCGCAATTGGGCTGTGCCTATCTCAACTTTACCGCCAGCCATGACGGCATCGGGATGCGCCCCGCCGAAGGGATTTTGCCCGCCGAGGAGCAGGCCAAGATGATCGGCGTGATCCGCGATGTCGGCGGGTTGGTGTCGATGCGCGCCCTGCCCGGCGGGGGCGAGGCCCCGTACGAGATCAACACCACGTTCTACGAGGCGACCGGGCGCACCTTTGCCGGCGCGGATGATTTCCATTTCGAACGCTTCATTTGCTCGCAGACCATCGTGATGTCGCTCGAAGGGATCCCGGCCTTTTACATCCACTCGATGCTGGCCACCCCCAACGATCACGACCAGGTGGAACGGCGCGGCATGAACCGGGCCATCAACCGGCACAACTGGGATTACCCGACGCTGAACGCGCTGCTGGACGATCCCACGACCATCCACGCCCGTGTGCTGGCCGCCCTGTCAGAGCGGCTGAAGATCCGCGCGCGCCAGTCCGCCTTTCACCCCAATGCCACACAGTTCACCATGTCCCTGCGCGATGACGTATTCGGGGTCTGGCGACAGAGCCTCGATCGGCACCAGTCGATCTTTGCTCTGCACAATGTCAGTGCCGAGGCGGTGGAGATCGCCAAGGAGTCGATGAACCTGATCGATGACGAGGACTGGTTCGATCTGCTGAGCGGCGAGTCCATCGAGGCGGGAGACGATACGATCACGCTCGCGCCCTACCAATGCAGGTGGATCACCAACCGGGTCTGAAAGGTTCGCCAATATGGCAAGTCGTGTTGGTCGGGATTGAGCCCAACCTGCATGATGCTGCGTGATGAACCAAGGTCTGCCAAGAACCCAAGTTGTCAAGTATTGACTGGGTGAGCCGGGTCATCGGCAGCCCGTGGGGTGGCGATCCGACTTGGCCGCTGGTGCGCTTTATGGCTGCCAAGTACGTCTTCCCGTTCAGCTGTTCGCGAAGGGTGTCATATCGCCACCCCGTCATGCCAAAGGCATGCCGACTTGTTATTGGCGCACCTGCGGTGCGACGGGACGGGCTGGCCCCTCTCGGCAGATTTGGCCGGGGCCAAATCGCCTGCCGGGCAGTGGATGGCCCGGCGCCTGCGGCTTGATTCCGGGCTGATCAGGGCGTCGTTCAAACGGTGGAAAAGTCCCGCACAGGCGATGAATACATTACGCAAATTCCGTCGCGGCTCAACAACACAAATAACGAACCCGCCACCCCGTCAGCCCCTACCACGCCGCTCAATTGCCCTCATACTCCGCATCATCCGCCCGCGCTGCCGCCAGCATATCGCTCAGAAAGGCCGGGTCGGCGGCATGCACGCGGTTCCATGTCGGGATGAACGGGGTTTCGTGCGGGTTTTCCACAAAGATATTGCCCGCGCGTATGATATTCTCGGCAAACAGCTCGATCGAGCGTTCCTCGCTGTGCCGGTCGATAGCCAGCCCGTTCATCTTGGCGTCGTTGTAATAGGCCTCCAGCAGATCGAGAGCGCTGCGATAGTAGGTCGCCTTGAGCGTGCGGAATACGTTGGGGGTAAATATCGTGCCATCGGCGGCCAGCTTGCGAAAGATCGCCTTGCAGATGTCGGTGGACATGCGCGACAGGCCCTGATCGGCGTCATCGGGGCTGAGGTCCTGATGTTTGTGATCGTAGGCGTCCGAGATTTCGACCTGACACACCGCCTTGGGGGCGAGGTTGCGCCACGCTTCGGACAGCACGCCGATTTCAAGGCCCCAGTCGGACGGGATGCGCAAATCCGGCAGGATCGAGGTGCGCATGGCGAACTCGCCCGACAGCGGATAGCGAAAGCTGCGCAGGTAATCGATATAGTCGCGATCCCCCACCACCCGTTTCAACGCGATCAGCAGCGGGCTGACCAGCAGGCGGGTGACACGGCCGTTCAGCTTGTTTTCCCCGATGCGCGGATAGTACCCCTTGGCCACCTGGTAGGGGAAATTGGGGTTCGTGACCGGATAGACCAGCCGCGCCAGCATCTCGCGATCATAGGTCAGGATATCGCAATCGTGGATCGCCATCACCGCGCTGTCGGCACAGGCGATGAGGTAGCCAAGGGCCGACCACACGTTCTTGCCCTTGCCCTGCTCGGCCGGGTACAGGCCCATCGCCTCGAGGCGCTGGCCCAGCGCCAGCATCCGCGGGCTGTCATTCCAGATCACGATATGGTTCTGGTTCAACCCCTGAAAGAACCCTTTGGCGTGGCGAAACTGTGCCTCGTCCGCGCGGTCAAGGCCGACGATGATGCGGTGCAGGTATTTGACCTGCGCCAGCTCGGACAGGATGTGGGGCATCGCGTCGCCTTCCAGCTCGGAATAGAGGCAGGGCAGGATCAGCGAAATCTTGCGGGTCTGGGCAAAGGCCGCCAGTTCGTCCGCCAGTTCCGCCGAGGACCGTGTGCGCAGGTTGTGCAGGGTCGCGATGTTTCCGTTCTGGTGAAAGTCGGCCAAAAGTCAGTCCTCAGTTCAGGTCAAGGCGCGCGAGAGTGTCGAGCATGGCGCTGTTCCAAGCGGCGGGGCCCGCACCCTGGGTGCGCATGATCCATCCCTCGGCTTCGCCGTCAAGCGTGGGCAGGGGCGGACGGGTCGGGTTGGCGATCACCACGCCCCAATCGCACGCCTCGATCATCCCGATATCGTTTGGCGCATCGCCAAGGGCGATGGTGGTTTTGGGGGCATATTGCTGGGTCAGTACGCGCACCTGATCGGCCTTGGTCGCGCCAAAGGACAGGGTCAGAAACCGTCCGCCCTGCTGGGCGTGGATGCCATGGGCGGCGAGTTCGGCCAGAAACGCCTCTTTCCCGGCCTCTGTGCCGCGCCACAGCCCCGGTTCGGAAAACGCGCGGGTCTGGGCAAGGATCGCGCTCTCATGGGCAAGGCCCGTCGCATCCGCCACCTGCCGGGGCGTCATGTCGCCGAATCCGGTGAAGTGCTGGCGCAAGGCGGATGACACGTCCGCGAGGGTTGCCCGAACCGCCTGATATTGCACGACCTCGGTCTGCGGCGCGGCACGGGCCGGCAACACCCCGGCCCCGTTTTCGACGATGGCGGGCCAGTCCTCCAGCCCCATATCGCGGCGCAGCACGTCGATTTCGGCCGCCGTCTTGCTGGAGGCCAGAACAACCCCCGCCCCGATATCCTTGAGTGCCGCGAGCGCAGGTCCGGCGGGGGACCAGTCATAGCTGTGATGATCGATCAGCGTTCCGTCGAGGTCGGAAAACACCAGCAGGGGCAGTTGGGCGGTCATGCACCTTTGATGGCAAGCACGCGCGCGGATCACAAGCGGGATGCGGGTGGATCACGGTCAGGACGGGCAAAATTCGGGCGAGGCGCACAAACACGGGTCAAAGAGAGGATGACGCCGTTGCCTGCGCACAGAGCTTGTCGGCCGGAATAATGGAGAAACCCGACGCGGGTGCTCTCTTCGTTCTTTCACAAACGACTGCCACCCGGTGTTCCGCTTGAAAGGTGTCTGTCGGTTTTCTCCGAAAAACGACCGTGGTGCGGTTGAGCGGAGAATTCCGAATCCAAGGCTCTCATCGCCTTCGTGCCGAAAGCGACTGAGCTACCCCCCGAAATTCGAACACTGACGTAGGCTGCGATTTGTTGTCTGTTGATCTTCAACACGAAGGAGATCGACGATGTCGAAACGGAAGCAACATCACCCAGA
>CAZITF010000231.1:0-4890 GCA_964542095.1 uncultured Rhodobacterales bacterium | reverse complement strand
GGTGAGGCCGCAGGCCGAGGGGGCTGGCCCCCTTCACCGCTGGGCAGGAAGTCACTAGACCGATCAGTCCAACTTCCCTAATCTCCGGCACAGCATTGCCGGAGACCCCCATGCCCCTCGCCACTTCCCCCGCCGACCTGCTCGATATGGACGAACTGCTGTCCATGTCCGGCCTCGCCTTCATGACAGGGATGCTGGAAGGCACCCTGCCAGGTCCCCCCATCGCGCAGACCATGGGCTACAGGCTGCATGCGGTCGAAGACGGACGGGTGACCTTTCGCGGCGCGCCGAAATTCAACGTGACCAACCCTATGGGCACGGTCCACGGCGGCTGGTACGGTACGCTGCTGGACAGCGCGATGGCCTGTGCCGTGATGACGAAGGTGCCGACGGGCGCGGTCTACACAACGCTGGAATACAAGATCAACATCACCCGCCCGATCCCGCTGGGGATGGAGATCGACTGCACCGGCAGCGTCGATCACGCGGGCCGCTCCACGGGCGTGGCGACAGGCGAAATCCGCGGAGTCGAAGACGGCAGGCTCTACGCCACCGGCTCAACCACCTGCATCATCATGAAACTGAAATAAGGGACGGTGGGCGGGGCGTCTTTGAGCCATGCTCAAAGAGCGTCCGCCCCCCGGTCCCGCCACCCGGACAGGCGCTGCGACCAGCTTGGATGCGGCGGGGCCTGCGTCACCGACGGGTGCACACGCTCGGACGGGTCAAGGCCGACCGGGCGCGGCTTGCGGGTGATGAACCAGCGCCCGAACCCGCGAAACGTCCCCACCGACGGCGCACTGGCATCCTGGGGAAACCGTTCCGCCCAGCCTTCGGGCAGCGGCAGGCCACAGGTTTCGGCCCGTTCCAGCATCCACACCAGCGGAATGTTGGACAAGGGGCGCGCGGCGTCAAAGCCGGACAAATGCCCGCCCACATCGCCATGGGTGCCGCGAAACCACATCTGGATCAGGTGCCCGTCCCAATCGTCGCGCGTGTCCCACATCACCGGAGCATAGGCCACACGGGTCTCGTTGCGGGCCAGCGCGTGATAGCCGTGCTTTACCGACTGGCCCAGGTGGTGGTTGTGAAACGCATGGCGCGGCGCGGACAGTCGCCACAGATAAGGCATGTTCAGCCCCAGCGACTTGACCGTGTCCCAGGCCCCGATCATCTCGATCTCGATCCGCTCATGGCAATTGTTGCGGGCAAAGATACGGGCGGCGTCGCTGGTCCGGGAACACTCGTAATGACGGTAGATCTCGCGAATGTTGCGCTCGGTCGCGGCATCGGCGCGCAGCAGGCCGACCCGGTCGATGATCCCCGCCAGCGACCGGACCGCATAGGCGCCGCGCGAATAGCCGAACAGGAAAATCCGGTCACCGGGGCGATAACGCGAGGCAAGATAGCCATAGGCGCGGCGGATCTGGCGGTTGATGCCGCGCCCGAACAGCACGTCACCGACGCGACGCCACTCGGACCACTGCAATCCCGGCTCGTAATACAGGGACACCTGGCTGCCGACCTCGCCCAGCAACTTGGCCAGCAACCCGGCATTGGTCTCGTCACCGGGGTCGAGGGTCGACATGGTGCCGTCGATGATGATGACGTGGATGGTGCGGCCCCGCACCGGCGGGTCCGACTGGGCCGTCCCTCTGCCAAACCGGCTTTTCAGCCAGCCCGCAACGGTTCTATTCAGCCGCGACAGCATCATCCCTCAACATTTCCCATACGTTCAGCGGCGTGAATGGCATGTCCGCCTGCCGCACACCGCGATCCCACAGCGCATCCTGCACCGCGTTGGACACGGCCGCCAATGCCCCGACCGTCCCGGCCTCGCCACAGCCCTTCATCCCCATGATGTTGGCCGTCGATGGCACCGGTTCGGACGTGAACCCGATCATGGGAACGTCGTCGGCACGGGGCAAGGCATAGTCCATGAACGATGCCGTGAGCAGCTGGCCATCCGCGTCAAAGATCACATGTTCGCTCAGCGCCTGGCCGATGCCCTGCACCACCCCGCCATGCACCTGACCTTCGGCCAGCATCGGGTTGATAAGATTGCCGAAATCGTCCACGACCGTATAGCGCTCCACTCGCGTCACCCCGGTGTCCGGATCGATCACGACCTCGGCAACGTGACAGCCGTTTGGAAAGCTGCGGGCCTCCAGCGTGACGCGGCGTTCATGCACCATCAGATCGTCGCGGCCCTTTTCGCGGGCCATCTCGGCGACATCCAGCATGGTGGGGCTCATGTTCGACCCCTCGGCCCGGAACACCTCGTCATCAAAGGAAATATCGGAGGCGGGAATGCCGGTGTCTTCCGACAGGAACGCCACGAAAGCCTCGGTCAATGCCTCGACCGTGTGCAAGGTCGCATTGTTCTGCACCGTGACGGACCGCGACCCACCGGTGCCGCCGCCCAGCTTGATGCGGTCGGAATCGCCCTGCACCACGTCGATCAACTCGACCGGAATCCCGGTCTGGTCACTCAGGAACTGGGCATAGACCGTCTCGTGGCCCTGCCCGTTTGATTGTGTGCCCACATAGATGTTCACGCGGCCCTCATCGGTAAACTCGACCTTCGCACTTTCTGCAGGATCGCCCAGAATACTTTCGATATAGTAACAAAGGCCCATGCCCCGCAGCAGACCCTTTTTCGCGTCCCGCGCGCGGCGACCGGCAAAGCCCGCAATGTCGGCCTCGATCTCGGCGCGGGCCAGCACCTTGTTGAAATCGCCCACGTCATAGGTTTCGCCGGTCGCCGTCTTGTAGGGGAACTGGTCGGGCTTGATGAAATTGATGCGGCGCAGTTCCAGCGGGTCCACCCCCAGCTCGCGCGCCGCGCGGTCCATCGCGCGTTCCAGGATATAGATCGCCTCGGGCCGCCCCGCCCCGCGATAGGCATCGACCTGCGTGGTGTTGGTGTAATAGCCGACCGAGCGCAGATAGGTCGTCTGCACATCGTAAACCCCCATCAGCACCCGCGAAAACAGCTGCGTCTGGATCGCCTGGGCAAATTGCGAATTGTAGGCCCCCATGTTGGCCTCGGTGAACACGCGATAGCCGATGATGCGGTGGTTCTCGTCAAAGGCCAGTTCGGTCAGCGAGGTCAGATCGCGCCCGGCATTGTCGCTCAGCATCGCTTCGGTGCGTTCCGACATCCAGCGCACCGGGCGGCCCAGATCGCGCGCGGCATGGGCCAGCACGAAATATTCGGGATACATCATGCCCTTCATGCCGAACCCGCCGCCGGTGTCGGGATTGGTCACGCGCAACGCCTCGGGGTCGATGTCCAGCGCCTTGGCCAGTTGCGCCTTGGGCCCCCACACCCCCTGCCCGTTGATCGCCACATGCAGGCGGTCGCCCTCCATCTCGGCATAACAGCCGCGCGGCTCCATCGAGTTCACGATGATGCGGTTGTCTCCGACGTCCAGCGACACCACCCGCGCCGCGCTGGCAAAGGCGGCATCGGTCGCCTCCTTGTCGCCCAAGTGCCAGTCATAGGCCACGTTGTCCGGCGCCTCGTCGTGCAGGGTTTCGCCCCCTGCGGCCATATCCATCTTCGCGGGCAGGTCGTCATGATCGAGCACGATCAGTTCGGCCGCATCGCGCGCCTGGGCCAGCGTGTCGGCCACGATCACCGCGACCGGCTCGCCGACAAAGCGCAGGCGGGTGCGCGCCAGAATAGGCCGCTCGGGGGACGCACCGTCGCTGCCATCCCGGTTCTTCATCGTCGCACCCTGCATACCGACGTTCATGCCCGCCGCTTCGAGATCGGCAAGGGTATAGACCGCATGGACACCCTCGGCCGCCCTGGCCTCGGAGATATCGAGTTCGGTGATGGTCGCATGGGCCACGGGCGAGCGGAACACGAAACACTGCAACGCGTTTGCGGGGGCGATATCATCCACATAGCGCCCCGCGCCGGTGAGAAACCGTACATCCTCGCGGCGGGTGACGGGTTGGCTTTTTCCGAATTTGTCCATGGGGGGCGCTCCTGCAATGAATGCGGCATCAGTCTCGGGCGAACCTAGCGGATGCGGCCCCCGTGTCCAGAGCCGGCAGCGACCGGGACCTGCCCACCGACGGCACGGTGGGCGCAGCACGGCGCGGACCCAGATCACCGACCCACCGCATATGACCCATTGCGCAGGCCGGTCACCGTGATCTGCTCGGATGCCCCGCACTTGCGCGCCCGTCAGATCGCTCTTGGGCACAAGGCCAGCCCGCCCCAAAACCCCCTTTCCTTCACAGCCCCCCACCGCTATCTCACGGCCCAGACACAGAGGGGGCCACGCATCATGGCACTGGAAAAATTCGACGCCCGCGAAGTCGAGGCACGGATCTACGCCGATTGGGAGGCGCGCGGCTGTTTCGCCGCCGGGGCCAACGCGCGCACCGATGCGGCCAGCTATTGCGTGATGATCCCGCCTCCCAACGTGACCGGCGTGCTGCACATGGGCCATGCGTTCAACAACACGTTGCAGGACATCCTCGTGCGCTGGCACCGGATGCGCGGGTTCGACACGCTCTGGCAGCCGGGCACCGACCACGCAGGCATCGCCACGCAAATGGTGGTCGAACGGCGCCTTGCCGAACAGCAGCAGCCCACGCGCACCGAACTGGGGCGCGACGCGTTCACCGCGAAAATCTGGGAATGGAAGGCCGAATCCGGCGGCACCATCGTCTCCCAACTCAAACGCCTTGGCGCATCCTGCGACTGGTCGCGCGAGGCGTTCACCATGTCCGGCGCGCCCGGCGCGCCCGAGGGCGAAGAGGGCAATTTCCACGACGCGGTGATCAAGGTCTTCATCGAGATGTTCAACAAGGGGCTGATCTATCGCGGCAAGCGGCTGGTCAACTGGGACCCGCATTTCGAGACGGCGA
>CAZITF010000230.1:0-4937 GCA_964542095.1 uncultured Rhodobacterales bacterium | reverse complement strand
GGATCGTCGTGTAGCCGATCCGCAGGCAGAAATCGACGATCAGCGGCCCGCGCGCATTGGGCAGGATCTCCCATAACATGATGTACCACGGACCTTCGCCCCGTGTTTGGGCGGCGGCGACATAGTCGCGCGTCTTGATGTCCAGCGCGAGGCCGCGCACGATCCGGAACACGGTGGGCGCGTTCACGAAGACGACTGACACGAACACCACCAGAATTCCGGCCGGAATCTCGAACAGGTCGAGGAACTCGGGCAGGATCGCGACCTTGCTACCGGGCGAGGAAATCAGCGACAGGTAAATCCAGCCCACGATACCCAGCACGACGATCAGCAGCGGCGTTCGAAAGCTTGGCTGCGTGTAGTAACGCGAGTTCAGCAGGACCGCCAGGAACACGAGCGGAAAGATGAACAGCACCGTCGCCATGTAGTTGGGAATACCGGTTGCCACGATCTCGGGTGTGACCAGCAGATAGAACAGCAGGATGACCGGAAAGGCGAGGATCAGGTTGGCAAGGAAGGACAGGATCGTGTCCAGACGCCCGCCGTAATAGCCCGCAGGCAGGCCCAGCGTGATCCCGACCATGAAGGCGAACATGGTTGCCAGCGGTGCGATCTGCACCACGACCCACGCGCCCTTGAACAGGCGCGAGAACACGTCGCGCGCCAGATTGTCGCCGCCCAGCAGGTACCACGGATATTCGCCCTCTTCGGCGCCGAACAGGGGGGTGCCGGGCAGCTTGTTCTTCATGCCCGACACCTGGCTCAGCGTGTCATGGGTGATGATCAGATCGAAAACGCCAGCCATGACGCCGGCAAAAATCCAGAACATCACGAGGCCAAAGCCGATCATGCCGACAGTCGAGTCAAAGAGTTTGCCATAAAGACCGAGCTTGCGCTTGAACTGGATGGACAGCGCAAAGGTGAGAACCAGAGCGATCCAGACCGGCAACAGCTGGCGGCTCATGCCGCCGATGATCCCTGCGATGCCCGTCCCGCCAACGGCGCCGACCACCAGATAAATCAGCAGAACACCAATCAGGGCCAAACCGACCCAGCGGGTCGCGAGCGACGACAGCCCGTAGATCCCCGCCGATGAACTGAGCGTACCATCCGGGTTGGTGACCACACGATCACCGCTGGCCAGGATGCTGAGAACGATCTGCGCCAGCAGGGCGAGGATGAACACACCGGACACCGCGTACAGCACCGGATCAAGAAAACTGCCGAGTGTACCTGTCCACGTCAAAGGTTCCATGATTCTGACCCTCCCTTAAGAGATGCGGATGCGTGGATTGAGGAACACGTAGCCGATATCCGATATCAGCTGCGTGATCAGCACCACGACCACAGAGACGACCGAAACGGCCAGAAGAAGTTCGATGTCGTTGTTGGATGCGGCCTGCACCAGCAGCCAGCCAAAGCCCTTGTAGTTGAACAGGGTTTCGACGATCACGACACCGTTCAGCTGCCACGGGGTCTGCAACATGATCACCGTGAACGGCGCGATCAGCGCGTTGCGCAGCGCGTGTTTGAGAACGATGTTGCCAAAACTCACCCCCTTGAGGCGTGCGGTGCGGATATACTGCGCCGTCATCACCTCGGTCATGCTGGCCCGCGTCATCCGCGCGATGTAGCCCATACCATATAGCGCGATGGTCAGCACCGGCAGCGTGAAGTTGGCGAATGTCGCATCCTCGATCGCCTTGGTGGCCGATCCCGAAAACAGCGTCTTGCCCTCGATCCAGCCCCAGTCTGCCAGCAAGGGCGACAGCCCGAACTTGGACGAGGCGAGCAGGGCGATGAACACAACACCCGAAACATATTCCGGTGTCGCCGTCGTCGCAATCGAGAAGGTCGACAGCGACCGATCCAGCCCCGAGCCTTCGCGCATCCCCGCAAGCACGCCCACCAGCAACGACAGCGGCACCATCACCAGCAGAACAAATCCCATCAGCTTGCCCGTTGCCGCCAGCCGGACAGCAACGATGTTGCTGACCTCATCCTTGAAAACCAGCGAAAAACCCCAGTCGCCCTGGATGATGCCGCAAAATGTCGGGCGGTCCTCTTCGGGCGTGTCGGGGGCAAAACACTGGCCCGTGACGGTCCCGTCCTCTTTCTCGGTCACCCATCCCGGTGCGACACCCAGCCAACGGCCATATTTGATGAATGTGTTGTCGATATAACCGCGATCCCCCAACCAGCTTGCCACGGCCTCGTCCGACATGCGGAAATTGCCCTGGGTCTTGGCCAGTTTTTCGAGGTTGGGATAAAGATTGGTCAGAAAGAACACGAGGAAGGTCAGGCAGATCGCCGTCAACAACATCACGCCCAGTCGTCTGAGGATGAATAGTCCCATAAAATCGCCCCTGTTGGTGGCTATAGGCAGTCTTTGCTGCCGGTGATCAGATGCGGGCGGCATTCAAAGCGCCTCGCAATTGGCGGCCCTGTCAGGCCATCGCAGTTGTGCGTCGCATTGTCGTGCCTTGGCTGCTCCCCTGCACCGGTTTCACCGCGCGCGTGTTGCCAGATGGCCATTGGCTGGCGACAGATTTGCCTGGGCGCGTGCCGATTGTTGTTTGTTTCCCTGACCCCATGAGGCAACAGAACCTGTTTCAGGTCAACGGGGGGTGTCGTCAATTTTTTGTACGTTTGCGACCTAAAACCGGCCTGTTTGCGACATTGTCCGCGAACTGTCGGCAATCCACGCATCGCCCCCGAAGTTCAGCGCCGCGCCGATTGACGCAAGGCCGAGGGGGTCTTGGCGGTATGTTGCTGGATGAACCGTGTGAAATAGGCCGCCGATCCAAAGCCGAGATGGCGGGCAATATCCTGAATCGCCACGTCCGTTTCGCTAAGCGCGATGCGCGCGGCATGAAGCACCCGCTCGGTCAGCAGGTCGGCCGCGGTACGCCCGGTGGCCGCTTTGCAGGCCCGCGTCAGATGAGTGGGCGTGACATTGAGGGCGGCGGCGTGATCCGCCATGTTCATCCCCGTTGCATAGAATTGAGTAATCCGCTGGCAAAAGGCCGAACTGAGACGGGCGGCGGCGTTCATCGGTGCCGGCAGGTTGTCGGGCAGGGCGATCTGACGGCGCAACCAGACCGACATCAACGCGATATGCGCATCCAGCGCGTCCTGGGACAACGGGCGCCCCGACGCATCCTCGCGCGCTGCCGCCTCGAACAGGCCGGTCAATTCGCTGATCGCCGACACATCGCGCGCGCGCAACTGCCTTGGCCCACTGGGCAGACGAACCGGTGTTCCGTCCGGAATGACCGCCGCAAGGCCCAAGCCCTGCCGCCCGAGTTCCAGGGAAAACAACGTGCGCGCCGGCACTGAAATCGCATTATGCGTGCCCACACCACGCCGTGTGCCATTCAGCAGCAGCCGCCCCTGACCCCGCGTGACCCAGATCAGCAGATGGGCCGGGCGGTCATGGGCCAGCGACAGGCGCCAGTCCTGCGCGCCTGAGAGTTGCGACAGGCTGGTGACCCGAATGGGCGGAAGGGACATGGACGTGCTCGATGTGTTCGAAACTGTAAACTCTGAGGGCAAAACCAAACGGTTTCGTTTGCAGTATTAGCAATTAAAGTCAAATCCACGCAAGGTCTGGGGCTGCGACCCAGCGCCAATTCGCCATGCGCGCACGAAACCAAGTGCGTTGACGCTTGGCATATTGGCGGGTGGCGATCATGGCTGATTCCACCGCCTGTGCATGGGTGAGGTTTCCACCAAGTACGCCCATCGCCTCCTGCGCGCCGATGGCACGACACGATGGCAGGACCGGATCAAATCGGTCGCCCATGGCGCGGGCTTCGTCCAACGCGCCGCCGCGCAGCATCCGGTCGAACCGGGTCTCGATGCGCGGGGTCAGCCAGTCCTTGGGACCGTCCAGCACGATACCGCTGAAGCTACCCTGCGCCAGCACCGGGGGGGCGGTGTCGTCCTGCCAGGCGGCCAGTGCGCGGCCCGTGGCGCGCTGCACTTCCCAGGCGCGTTGCACGCGGGCGCGATTGACCATGTCGATGCGCGCAACGGTTTCGGGATCCAGCGCGGCAGCCATGTCGGCGAGGTCCATGGCATCGGCTTCGGCACGAATCTCAGGCGGAGTTTCGGGAATTTCGGCCAGCCCTTGGGTCAGCGCCGCAAAGTACAGCCCCGTGCCGCCCACGACAATGGCCCGCTGCCCGCGCAAAACCGGCAAAACCTCGCGCAGCCAGTGCCCGGTCGAATAGGGGGCGTCGTAGGGTACATGGCCATAAAGCAGGTGCGGCGCGCGGGCTTCGTCATCGGGGGACGGACGCGCTGTCAGCACGCGCCAGCAGTCGTAAACCTGACTGGCATCAGCATTAACCACCACTCCGCCCTGCGTCTCGGCGATGGCCAGCGCCAGCGCGGATTTGCCCGAGGCCGTCGGCCCCGCGCTCAATACGGGCAAATCGACGGGCAGGGCAGACATCAGGTCGCGCATCATGGTCGTGTATTCCATTGAAACCCCGCCTCTTTTAGGACAGGTTGCCCAGCAATTGAAAGAGCAGGGGCGCGCCATGACCGACACCGAGACCAAGGCCACATTCAAACGGGTGATGCTGAAGATTTCAGGCGAGGCGCTGATGGGCGATCAGGGCTACGGTCTGCACCCGCCCACGGTCGAACGGATCGCGCGCGAAGTGAAGGCCGTGCATGACATGGGCGTCGAGATCTGCATGGTCATCGGGGGCGGCAACGTGTTTCGCGGTCTGCAAGGCTCGGCCCAGGGCATGGAGCGCACCACCGCCGACTATATGGGGATGCTGGCGACTGTGATGAACGCGCTGGCGATGCAATCTGCCCTTGAAGGAATCGGCGTATTCACCCGGGTCATATCGGCAATCACCATGAACGAGGTGGCCGAACCCTATATCAGAAGACGAGCCGTTAGGCACCTGGGGAAAAAA
>CAZITF010000229.1:0-4965 GCA_964542095.1 uncultured Rhodobacterales bacterium | reverse complement strand
ATTAACAATGCCGTTGAAAAATACCTGGAAGCGCTGGAGGCTGAGAAGCCCGACATTCTGGGCATGTCCGCCCTGCTGACCACGACCATGCCCTATATGAAGGTCGTGATCGACACGATGGTCGAAAAGGGCATTCGCGATGACTATATCGTTCTGGTCGGCGGCGCGCCCCTGAACGAGGAATTCGGCAAGGCCATCGGCGCGGACGCCTATTGCCGAGACGCGGCCGTGGCGGTCGAAACGGCCAAGGAGTTCGTGGCGCGCAAACACAACCAGATGGCGGCCGGGTAACCTCGGCCCCAAAGGTCAGAGGAGACTGCGACATGCTGCGTGACACCCCCGTTTGCGATTTCGGTTGGGCTGCGCCTGCGTTCGAACTGCCCGACGCGCATGGCACGTTACATCGCATGGCCGACCACCTGACCCCCAAGGGCCTGTTGATCGCCTTCATCTGCAATCACTGCCCCTATGTGATCGCCATCGCCGACCGGCTGGCTGCGGATGCACAGACCCTGATCGATGAGGGCACCGGCGTGCTGGCCATCATGTCCAACGATTTTGACAGCTATCCGGCGGACGCGCCCGAGCACATGATTGCCTTTGCAGATCAGCACAGGTTCCCGTTTCCATACCTCGTGGACACCGACCAGAAGGTCGCACGCGCCTATGATGCAATCTGCACGCCCGACTTCTTCGGGCTGAACGGTGCCGGGACACTGCAATATCGCGGGCGGCTCGATGACGCGCGCATGGGCGATGCTTCCAACCGCACGCCCGAGCTGTTGAACGCCATGCGCCAGATCGCCGCCACAGGCCATGGCCCGCAGGATCAGACACCCGGCATGGGGTGCTCGATCAAATGGCGCTGAGCGACAGGACACTCACCGAACGCGGATTGCCCGCCGCGGGCACGGGCCGCATCCTGTTGATCGCCTGCGGAGCACTGGCGCGCGAGATCCTCGATCTCAAGGCACTGAACGGCTGGGACCACATGGACCTCACCTGCCTGCCCGCCAAACTGCACCTTTTCCCTGAAAAGATCACCGACGAAGTGCGCAAGGCCGTTGCAAAACACCGCGACGCCTATGCCAGCATCTTCGTCGTCTACGCCGATTGCGGCACGGGCGGGCAGTTGCACGCCGCCTGCCAGGAGATGGGCGTGGACATGGTCGCAGGTCCCCACTGCTACAGTTTTTTCGAGGGGAATGAACGGTTTGGAGAGATAAGTGAAAGTGAATTCACCACCTTCTACCTCACCGATTTTCTCGTGCGGCAATTCGAAGCCTTCATTCTCAAACCCATGGGCCTCGACCGCCATCCCGAACTGCGCGACATGTACTTTGGCAATTACGAAAAACTGGTCTACCAGGCGCAAACGGACGACCCGGCCCTGACCGAAAAAGCGCGCAAGGCGGCGGATACCCTCGGCCTGGCGTTCGAGCGTCGTTTCACCGGTTATGGCGATCTCAAAACCACGCTCGCCACACTCTGACTTCTCTGTTTCCAATAAATCCCGGGGGTTTGGGGGCAGAGCCCCCATTCACAAAATGAATCGTGTCGCCGCAAGGCGGCCTTTGGATCAGCCCGCCGCGACCAGGCGCACACGCTCAATCATCGCACGCAACCCGTTGGACCGCTGTGCCGACAGATGATCATTCAGCCCCAGCCTTGCCATCTCGGCGCGTGCGTCCACCTCCAGCACCGCCTTGGTATCCAACCCGTTGTAAAGGTGCCGTAACAGCGCGATGAGCCCCTTGACGATCATCGCATCGCTGTCGCCGTCAAAATGGAACCTGCCGTCCTCGACCACCGCATGCAACCAGACCTGACTTGCACAGCCCTCCACCTTGGTCGCCGGTACTTTCAGCGCCTCATCCAGGGGGTCCATGGCCTTGCCCTGCTCGATCACATAGCGATAGCGGTCTTCCCAGTCCTCGAGGAATTCGAAATCCTCCACGATCTCTTCGAATGCCGGACTTGCCATCGGTACCTCTTTTTGTCGCACCCACCCCGTGACCTAGGTGCTGGCCCCGGAAAGGTCCAGTGCGGCAATGGGCGCTTTTCAAGTGCGGCGACTTCCGTTACCAAAAGAGCCAACAAATACCGGACGAGCAGACCATGCGCCTTTTGACGACTACAGTATTGATGGCTTCGCTGACCCTGAGCGCTTGCGGTGTGATCCGGGACAGCCGGGTGAACCCTTTCAACTGGTTCGGCAACAGCCGCTCGCAACCGATCGAACGAGACAGCCGCGCCGAAACCAACCCGCTGATCCCGGTGAACGAACGCGGCGGGCTGTTTCGTTCGCTCCGCGCAACGGTTCAGGAATACCAAGGTAGCCCGGTCGATCAGGTCAGCGCCCTGGTCATCGAACGTGTTCCGGGTGGCGCCATCGTGCGCGCGACGGGCATTTCATCCTATGACGGTCCCTATGGCGTACAATTGACGCCCACCACAGAAGACGCAGAACCGGTCGATGGCGTGCTGACCTACCGGCTCGAGGCCGAGCGTCCGCGCGAATTGCGCCGCACGACCTCGACACGCGTGCGCACCGTGAATGCAGGCGTTTATCTGAGCGACCGGGAACTGCGCGACGTGCGCGTCATCCGCGTCGAAGGGGTGCGCAACGCGCAGACCACCACCCGCCGCTAGGCGGTCTGTCTCAGTCCAGTTCGATGATCCGAATGTCCGCGCCGGCGGCTGTCAGCGCGACACGCCCCTCGCACAGGCGCAGCGCGTCTTCACCAAACACCTCTGACCGCCAGCCTTTCAGGGCCGCCACATCGCGCATGCCCGCCGCCAGCGCATCGAGATCCGAGGCCGAGGCGATCAGCTTCGCCGCCACCCCCGCACTTTCCGTCTTGGCCTTGAGCAAGACCCGCAACAGGTCCGCCAGCGCCGGGTTAACCTGCAACTTTTCGCGCGAGCGGTCGGGTTTGGGCTGATCCTCGGGCGGCATCGCAACACCGCGCGCCACAGCCGCCAGAATGCCGTCGGCAACGTCACCCTTGCGCGCCTCGCGCAGCAACAGGCGCGAGCGGCCCAGATCCTCGGGCGTCCTGGGCTTGTTGCTGGCCAGTTCGACCAAGGCATCATCCTTGAACACCCGGTTGCGCGGAATGTTGCGGGTCTGGGCATGGGTTTCGCGAAACGCGGCCAGTTCCTGCACCACGGCCAGGAACTTGGACGAAGACGTGCGGGTCTTGACCCGCTTCCACGCATTTTGCGGGTCGATGATATAGGTCTCCGGTGTCAGCAGGGTCTGCAACTCTTCGGCCACCCAGCGCGCGCGCCCGCTTTCGGCCAGCTTTGCGGCCAGAAACTCGTAGATCTGGCGCAAGTGCGTGACATCCGCCAGCGCATAGGTCTTTTGTGCATCCGTCAGCGGGCGGCGCGACCAGTCGGTGAACCGTGACGTTTTATCAAGGGGTTGCCGCGCGATCTTGCGCACCAGCGTTTCGTACCCCACCTGCTCGCCAAAACCGCAGACCATGGCCGCGACCTGCGTATCGAACAGGGGTTCGGGAAAAACCTGCGCGTCGACATAGAAAATCTCGAGGTCCTGACGCGCGGCATGAAACACCTTGACCACGGAGGTGTCGCGAAACAGTTCATAGAGCGGTTCCAGCGACACCCCGTTGGCCAGCGGGTCGACCAGCACCGCGCCACTGTCATCTGTCCCCGGCATCGCCAACTGGATCAGGCAGAGTTTGGAATAATAGGTTCGCTCGCGCAGAAACTCGGTATCGACCGTGACGTAGTCATGGGTCGCTGCCTCTGTGCAAAAGGCGGCGAGGTCTTCAGTCGTGGTAATGGTTTTCATGCGCTGCTTCTTGTCTGTGCGGTGCGTTACACCGTCGTAAGTTGATCGCGTTTACACCAATCGATCCGGCGTTGCTAGAGCATGAGAGGCGCGGTCTCTCCGCCCGCAAAGCGGCGCAGAACGGCCGGGTAGAGGCGGTGTTCCTGCACCAACACCTTTGCTGCCAGGGTCTCGGGCGTGTCGCCCGGTTCCACTGCAATCCGCGCCTGGCCCAGGATCGGTCCGTCATCCAGCGCAGGCGTGACCAGATGCACGGTGCAGCCATGTTCGCTGTCGCCCGCCGCCAGCGCACGCGCATGGGTGTTCAGCCCCTTGTACCTGGGCAGCAGCGATGGGTGGATGTTCAGCATCCGGCCCTGCCACGGCGCGACAAAGCCTGCGGTCAGCACGCGCATGAAACCCGCAAGGCAGATGATGTCGAGATCGTAAGGCGCAAGCACCTTGGCAATCGCCGCCTCGAAACTGGCGCGATCCTCGCCGTAAGGGCGGTGGTCCACCACTTCGGTTGCGATCCCTTGGTCGCGCGCCCAGGCGATCCCGCCCGCACCTTCGTTATTGGACACCACGACCGCCGCCCGCGCGGGGTGGTCGCCCAGCATGTCCGCCACCAGCGCGCGCATGTTCGACCCGCCCCCCGAGACGAAAATGCCGACCCGTTTGCTCACCAAAGCTGGCCCTTGTAGGTTACGCCCTGCCCGTCGTGCACATGGCCCAGTGACACCACAGTCTGTCCCTCGCCCTCAAGCGCGGCGGTGACGTCCGCCACGGCCTCGGGGGTCACGATCACGACCATGCCGATGCCCGCGTTGAAGGTCTTGAGCATCTCGCCCTGTTCCATGCCGCCCTGCTCTGCCAGCCACTTGAAAACGGGCGGTAAATCCCACGCGCCCAGATCGACAGAGCAACCCAGACCGTCCGGAAAGACGCGCGGCAGGTTCTCGGTCAGCCCGCCGCCGGTGATATGGGCAAAGCCGTGTACGCCACCCGCCTTGATCGCGGCCAGCGCCGCCTTGACATAAAGCCGCGTGGGCGTCAGCAGCACCTCGCCCAGAGACCCGTCGGCCCACGGGCAGGCATCGCCCCAGCCAAGGCCCGACGCCTCGACAATGCGGCGCACCAGCGAATAGCCGTTGGAATGGACC
>CAZITF010000228.1:0-4997 GCA_964542095.1 uncultured Rhodobacterales bacterium | reverse complement strand
CCAGACGTCGCCGCCATTCCCGCCGTCGCCGCCATCGGGTCCGCCATACTCGACATAGGCCTCGCGCCGAAACGACACGCAGCCGTTTCCGCCTGCGCCGGAGCGCAGATAGACTTTCGCGAGATCGAGGAACTTCATGGGGACGTCCTAGTGCAGTTGCGCCGCGAAGGGAACGGGGAACGGGGAAAGATGGGGGCTCTGCCCCCGGCTGTGCCTCCCCCGGGATTTTCTTGAAACAGAGAAGGTCCCTGCGGTCAGAGTTTGCGGCTGTAGGTCCAGGTCGGTACCGTGGTGTCGCGGGCCACGCAAAAACTTTCGGCATCGCCAAGGTACCTGAACCCGCAATGGGTCAGGACGCGGGCCGAGGCCGGGTTGTCCTGAAAGACCGAGGCGAACATGGCCGCGTTCTGCATCGGGTTGGCCTGCACAAGCGCCTGCACCGCGTCCGAGGCAAGGCCGGTGTTCCAGAACGGCGGGGCGACCCAATAGCCCACCTCGGACTGGTTGCGGTCCATCCGTTCGAGCGAGATCAGGCCCATCACTTCGGCCCCGCCCGACTTCTGCCCGTCCATGGCCCAGACATCATCCTCGCGCGCATCGGCCATGGCGCGGGTCACGAAGGCTTCGGTCATGCCGGGTGGCACGGGATGGGGGATCGAGGTGGTCATGTGCGCCACGCGCGCGTCCGACCAGTACATCTCGATCATGCCCATGTCGGACTTGCGCAGCGGACGCAGCACAAAGCGTTCGGTCTCGATCACGGGTTGTGTCACGATTTTCTCCATCTCCATTGTCACGTTCCTCCTCCGAACAGAACAAACAGGACCGACGCGACGGTCAGGCCTGCGAGCGTATACATCAGATAGGGTTCGCCGGGCGTTCCTGCGAGGGTGTTTGCGATGCGGTCGCCCGCCAAAGTCCAGAGCGGATGCAGCAGCACCTGTGTAGCCAGCAAAATCGCCGCAATTGTGGCCGTCGCAAGAAACGGGTCCGTACCCGGCGCGACAAACCCGGTGAACCCGGCCACGATCATCGCCCAGGCCTTGGGGTTGAGCGGGTGGACGACCAGACCGGCGGCGAAACCGGGGACCGACGCGGCGGGGTCTGTCGCGCCGAGCCGCAGATTGGCGACCTTGTAGGCGAGCCACAGGATATAGGCCGCCGAGACCCATTTCAGACCCTCGAACAGCCACGGCGCGCGCGCCGCCAGTTCCATCAGGCCAAAGCCGACGGGCCAGATCACCAGTTGCTTGCCAAGTGCCACACCGGCCACGAACGGCAGGGCCGCACGAAAACCATAGCGCGCGCCGGTGGCCAGAAGCGCCATGTTGGCTGGCCCCGGCGTGCCGACCTGGCTGGCGGCAAAGACCGCGAAAGTGGCGGCGGCGACGCTCATCTTTTCAGGTCCCGGTCCAGCAGGCCAAGGATCAGGTCGTCATGCCATGTGCCCGCGATCAGGGCCGCCTCGCGTTCGCGCCCTTCGACGACAAAGCCGACCTTTTCGTAGGCCGCAATCGCGCGCGCGTTGAAATCGAGCACACGACAGCCCAACCGGTGCAGGCCCAGCGTGTCAAAGGCGTGGGCCGCGAGCAGACGCATGGCCTGCGTGCCGAGCCCCTTGCCAAGGGCTGTGGGGTCAATGATGCCGATGGCCAGTTGCGCGCGCTTGTCCGAATAATTGATCCCGTAAAGCCGGATGCCGCCGATCAGCGCGCCATCCACCTCGATCACCCAGGCGTGGGGGTCATCGATATGGGACTGCACCCAGGCCTCGGCTGCTTCGGGCGTGATGTCGCGCACGGCGGCCGGATCGGCCCCGAACATGGCCTGGATCTCGGGTGTGTTGCCAAGGGCAAAGCGCGCCGGTACGTCCAGCGGCGTGGCATCGCGCAAGGTGACGTTGGCGTCTTGCATAACTGGTTTGATCTGGTCGGCCATGATGCGGCCTCGCTGCTTGAAAATGAAAAGGGACCGGCGCTTCCGCCGATCCCCTGGAAATTTGTCAAAACCCGTGAGGTGCGGCTTATTCAGCGGCCTCCGCGACCGGGAGAACCGAAATGAACGTGCGGTTCTTGAGGCCCTTGTGGAAGGTGACGGACCCGTCAACGGTTGCAAAGATCGTGTGATCCTTGCCCATGCCCACGCCTTCGGCTGGCCAGAACTTGGTGCCGCGCTGACGCACGATGATGTTTCCGGGAATGACGGCTTCGCCGCCGTATTTCTTTACGCCAAGGCGGCGACCTGCGGAGTCGCGCCCGTTCCGGGATGAACCGCCTGCTTTTTTATGTGCCATTGGTGTCTCTCCTTAGCCTTTTGCCATTTCAGCGGCCTGCGCGATCCAGCCTTCACGCTCGATCCGGCCCTTGAACGACAGTTTCTCGTCCATAGCAGCAACGTCCTCGGGGGTCCATGCCGCGATCTGTGCAAACGTGGTCACGCCCGCGGCGTGCAGTTTTTTCTCAAGCGCGGGGCCGACGCCGGACAGTTGTTTCAGGTCGTCGCCACCGGCCGCTGCCTTTGGCGCGGCCTTCTTGGGCGCTTCCGCCTTCGGGGCGGCTTCGGCCTTTGGTGCAGCTTTTGCCTTGGGCGCTGGTTTGGCCTTCTTGGCAGGCTTGGCGTCCGCTTCAGCGGCCTTCACGAAACCGGCGCCGTTCTCTGCCGCCATGATACCCGAGGCAGACGCGCCCGAGGCCAGGATGTCGGTCACACGCACCAGCGTCAGTTGCTGGCGGTGGCCCTTGGTGCGCTTGGAGCTGTGTTTGCGGCGACGCTTGACGAAGTTGATCGTCTTGGGCCCCTTGATCTGTTCGATGACTTCGGCCTGAACGCCTGCATCTGCCACAACGGGGCTACCGACCTGCGGCGTGTCGCCGCCGATCATCAGCACTTCGTTGAACTGGACTTTGTCACCTGCATTTGCGGCCAGCTTTTCAACACGGAGCGTGTCGCCCGATTGAACCTTGTACTGCTTGCCGCCGGTTTTGAGAACCGCGAACATATCGTCTTCCTTTATCTGCCGCGTCCTGTGGCCCCGGATACCCGGTGTTTGTACGCCCCATCGTCGGGGAGTGCCTCGAACAGCGCGCCCTGCATGGGGCGTCATGTAAATCAAAAGCAGCCCGCGATGGGCAGGCTGCAGATGCGGGCTTATGTGCGGATCAACGGATCAAGTCAAGAGGGGTTTGGCACCCTTACAGATCATTCTGCGGCAACAGCCGACCAGCCGCCTGCCCCAGTCCAAAGGACAGCGTGGCATAGCTGGTTGCGAACGCCTCAAACAGCGCATCATCCACCGCCTCTGCCACATCGGTGTCCCAGAACGCGGTATAGATCGCCACATCGTCCGCGCTGAGCGGCGACTGGGCCAGCGCGTAATAACCGCGCAGCCAGCTTTCGGTCTCGACCCGGATCAGCGCGCGCTGCGCTTCGACATCCGGCGGCGGGGGCGCTGCGGGAGAGGTGGCGGCGAGTCCGGCAAAGAACGCCACCTGGGCGTTTACCGCGGCATCGGTGTTGCGCTCCACCAGATTGCGAAGTTCGAGAAAGCGGGTGAGCGCGTCGCCGGACGCGGCAGGAGAGGATTTGGCCGCCGCCTCAAGCTCGGGGTCCAGCATCGCGTTGCGGGCCTGCACCTCAAGGTCGACGATGCGCGCACCCAGATCGCTTTCAAAGAACAACAGCGCCTGTGCCGCGATCTCGTCGTCAAGTGCGGCATCAAAGCTGGCGCGCACTTCCTCTTCCAGCCGCGCCGGATCATAAAGGCGGGCGACGGTTTCGGCCCAGACCGCGCCGCCCTGCCCGTTCAACACGCCGTCATTGATCATCTCGCTGTTGGCGATGCCGTCCGTGGAAAAGGCCGCAATCAGGCCGGGAAGGCCCATCGCATCGACCAGCCGGTCTGTCTCGGGGCTGGCGCTTGCTGCGTTTGCGCCAAGGCACAGGGCAAGGGCGGCGGCGCGCAGTCCCATCACAGCTCCTGACTGGGTTGAAGGCGCTGCATGGCCACGGCAAGGGCCTCGAACCGGTTGGCCATGATCTCGTATTGCACCGCGTTCATCAGATCATAGACCTGGCGCATCTTGGGGTTTTCCAGCGCCTCGGCATATTCCAGCACCTCGGCATCCGAAAAGGCCTGATAGGTATAGGCCGACCCGATCAGGGCATTGGCCGCGATCTCGGCCTTCATCTCTTCCTCATCGTTGGCAAGCAGCGCGCGCAAGTCCGCCTCGTCCATCCGCAATTCGATCACCCCGGCCCCCATGGCCGCCATCAAAAAGCGCACCTGCACCTCCTGAATGGCGCGCACGGCAGTGCCCGCACTGTCCGAGGCGACGGTCATCCGTTCGAGATAGGCAAGGCGCGGGCTGTCGATGCTGGACAGACCGGCGATGATCGCCGCCCCGCTTTCCTGCTTGAATTCATCCTCTTCGTTCATGTGGGATGCGTTTTCGGCCGCAACCAGCCGCTGGCCCAGATCGGTGGCGTAAAAGTCCGCCGCGTGGGTCAGCAGATCGTCGCCAAGTGTCTCTTCCAGCAGATCGAGGGCAAGGTCGTGCATGAGATCCGTGGCGAACACGTCATTTGTCAGCCGCGTCCATTCCGAACCGAATGCCTCCGCTTCGAGGCCCAGCATCTGTGGCGCCGAACTGGCCGACAACCGGATGCTTTCCAAAGCGACATCAAATCCCGTCACTTCGAGAAAATCCTGCACCCGGGCCCGGTCCGCCGCCGCGGCCAGCCCCGGCAGTATCAGCACCAGCATGAGGGTTGCCAGACAAGAGCGAACTGCGCGCATGAGTGTTCCTTTCGATGTCGGACGGGCGATGATCGACCCGCCGGATAAAGTTGCGATGCAAGGGTATGCGTTTTGTGGCCGACGTCCACCAAATTTCGCGTGTGGTGGATATCCGGCGAAAAGTGCCTTGCTCTCAGGGCTGCGTGCCTCTAATTGGGCGCACCAGACCCCCGCGGAGAGGTGCCGGAGTGGTCGAACGGGG
>CAZITF010000227.1:0-5000 GCA_964542095.1 uncultured Rhodobacterales bacterium | reverse complement strand
GTCGACGACCGCACCATCGACAGCCACATCAAGCGTCTGCGCAAGAAGATGCGCAGTGCGGACGATGATTTTTCCGCGATTGAGACGCTGTACGGCATCGGCTATCGTTACAACGAAGAATAATAGCCGCCGGAACCGGCATTGGCCAAGGGGACAATCGTGCGAGACATGAGCACCCCAGCATCGCATGACGGCGACGTCGTGCTCGGGGAAGACTGGGTTGCGCCTGATACCGCAACTTCGTCCGAATTGCGGGATGACCGTGCGCGGCGCAGCATCATATCGCTGCGCGGCTCGCCTTTGGCGCGCAAGATCATCACCTTCAACCTGATTGCCCTCAACGTTCTCGTTGCGGGCATTCTCTATCTCAATTCGACCCGTGACAGCCTGGCCGTACAGCGTATCTCGGCACTCGTGGCGCAGGCGCAACTGGTGGCGGACGTGATCGAGGCGCAATTGCCCGAAGGCGCGCCGGTGAATCTTGCCACCGGTGATGGCGTGGACGTCGGTGCGACTTTGGCCGATCTTGATTTGCGACGCGGCCACGAAGTGTTTGTGTTTGACACGGCCAATACCCTGATCGCGCAAAATCAGGGAACACTGGCCCCGATGCAGCCCGAACGCCTGTCCGGAGAGGAGCTGGCCCTGCTGACGGATGGGCTGAGCTGGCTGTGGAACTCGATTTCAGGCCCGTTCGCCTCCGAACCCGCCGCGCCGCCTGCCATCGAAGAACAGTTGCGCCCGCTTGTGGCGCGCTCTCTTGCCGGCGAAACCCAGGTGAGCGAGGCGCTTGACGGCGCCGGGGGTGCCATGTTCAGCGTTGTCACGCCCATTGAACAGGGGGACAGGGCCGTCGGCGTTGTGGCTCTGATCAGTGCGTCCGGCGAAATCGACGCGATGGTGCGTAGCGAACGCGAGCGTGTGCTGCAGATGTTTGTCATCGCGACGCTGGTCTCGATCGGGCTGAGCCTCGTGCTGGCCTCGACGATCGCCAACCCGCTGTCCGATCTTGCCGCAGCCGCTGAACTGGGCCGTGACAAGAACGCGCGCAAGGTCAATCCCGGGCGCATTCGCATCCCCGACCTCACCGCGCGTCCCGACGAAATCGGTCGCCTTTCGGGTGCGCTGCGCGGAATGATCGCGGCCCTCTACAACCGTATCGACGGCAATGAACAGTTCGCCGCGGACGTGGCGCACGAAATCAAGAACCCGCTTGCCTCGCTGCGTTCGGCTGTCGGGACGCTGCGTATGGTCAAGCGCGAAGACCAGCGCGACAAGCTTCTGGATGTGATCGACCATGACGTGCGCCGCCTTGACCGGTTGGTCAGCGACATTTCCAACGCTTCGCGCCTGGACAGCGAATTGGTCAAGGAAGAGGAAGAACCGTTCAACCTGCTGCATATGCTCGGCAATCTCATCGATTATCTCGGTGAAGATGCACGCAGCAAGGGCATCGAGTTCATTTCGGACCTGCCGGCCAGCCCGATCGAGGTCCAGGGGCTTGAGGCGCGGCTGGCACAGGTCTTTGTCAATCTGATCACCAACGCCATCTCGTTCTGCGAAGAGGGCGATGCGATCCGCATCTGGGCCCGCAAGCGCGAAAACCGGGTGCTTGTCGTTGTCGAGGACACCGGCCCCGGCATCCCGGACCAGGCGCTGACCAAGATATTCAAACGCTTCTATTCACAGCGGCCCGACGAGCATTTTGGCAACAATTCCGGTCTTGGCCTTGCGATTTCAAAACAGATCGTCGAGGCGCATGGCGGTGTCATCTGGGCTGAAAACATCCGCCCCACAGATGCAGACATCACGTCCGAACCGCTTGGTGCGCGCTTTGTCGTGGGTTTGCCGGTCTGATCGGCCATGGCCGAGCGGACCTGCCTGCACGCAACATCGGTGGCCCTTGACGGCGAAGGTGTGCTGATCACCGGCGCGTCCGGCAGTGGAAAATCTTCGCTGGCGCTGCAGCTCATGGCTCTTGGCTGTACGCTGGTTTCGGACGATCAGACGGAATTGACCCGCCGCGATGATCTGCTCTGGGCCACCGCCCCCGCTGCGATCAAGGGGATGATCGAGGCCCGGGGCGTTGGTCTTTTGCAGGCCGACACCACCGAAGCGGCGATCGACCTCGTGATCGACCTCGATCAAACCGAGCGCGACCGTCTGCCGCACCGCCATGAGGTCACGATCCTTGGTTTGACGCGGCCCTGCCTGCACAGTGGGACAACGCAGGCCTGGCCCGCCGCCATCATTCAATACCTCAAACGGGGAAGACTTGAGCCGCAATGACCACGCCCGCGCCCGATGTCCGACGTCTTGTTCTTGTCACCGGTCCTGCTGGCGCGGGGCGCTCCAGCGCGATACGGGCACTGGAAGATCTGGGCTATGAGGCCATCGACAACATGCCGCTGCGCCTTATCCCCGCGTTGCTGGAAAACCCGATCCCGGACAAGCCGGTCGCCCTGGGTATCGATCCGCGCAACCGCGACTTTTCGGTCGCTTCGGTCATGGACACGCTTGGACGGATCGCGGCCGTGCAGGGCCTTGTGCCAGAACTCCTCTATCTCGATTGCAGCACAGACGTACTCTTGAACCGGTTTTCCGAAACCCGCCGTCGCCACCCGCTGGCCGAGTCGGACCGGGTCGAGGCGGGCATCCAGCGCGAATTGGAATTGCTTGCGCCGCTGAAATCCGGTGCTGACATCCTGATCGACACTACTGATCTGAACGTCCACCAGTTGCGCGCCGAAGTGGAGCATTGGTTTTCCAAGGGCGATCACAGCCAATTGGCCGTTTCGGTGCAGAGTTTCAGTTACAAACGCGGTTTGCCTCGCGCCGTGGACATGGTGTTTGACTGTCGTTTCCTGAAGAACCCGTATTGGGAGCCAGCCTTGCGCGCCTGCACCGGACTGGATGTGGCGGTACGTGACTATATCCGGACCGACCCGCGCGCTGCCGAGTTCGAGGCCAAGCTGGCCGAGTTGATGACGTGGCTGCTGCCCGCCTACCTCGCCGAGGGAAAGTCACACCTGTCGGTTGCACTGGGCTGCACCGGCGGGCAACATCGTTCCGTCGCAATGGCCGAAACCTTGGGCGCGGCCCTTGCAGAGGCGGGCTGGCAGGTGTCTATTCGCCACCGCGAACTGGACCGCCACAAACGCAAAGAGGCATAAAGCTTGATCGGCATCGTGATCGTGGCCCACGGAGGGCTTGCAGGCGAATACCTACGTGCCATCGAACATGTCGTTGGCCGTCAGCCCGGCATGCGCGCCATTGCGATCGAACCTGACCACAACCGCGCCGACAAGGAACTGGAAATCTGCGAGGCGGCGGATGCGGTGGACACAGGCGGCGGAGTTGTGGTGGTGACGGACCTTTTCGGTGGTTCTCCCTCAAATTTAAGTCTGCTGGCCTGCCGACCGGAAAATCGCCGGATCCTCTACGGCGCGAACTTGCCCATGCTGATCAAACTCGCCAAAAGCCGCCAACTTGACGTCCCGGATGCCGTGCGTTTGGCCTTGGATGCAGGCAAGAAGTATATAGACAGTCAGAATATAAGTGCAGACAGATAATCCATGACCAAAACCAAGCTGGAAATTGTCAATATCAAGGGTCTGCACGCGCGCGCCTCCGCCAAACTGGTCGAGGTGGTCGAGGCATTCGATGCCCGCGCAACCGTCAGTAAAGATGGTATGTCTGCATCAGGAGACAGCATTATGGGGCTTTTGATGTTGGCAGCGCCGATTGGAAGTTTTATTGACGTTGAGACCTCCGGTCCCGATGCCGATGCATTGGCGGAGGCACTTTCCGCTCTGGTGGCGGACAAGTTTGGGGAGGAGGCCTGAGCCGATCCGGAATGGAACGGCAGGTCATGTGAGGTGGCGAAACCTTGGTCGAAAGCACACAAAATATGACCAAAGTCGTTGAACCGGAAACGGTCAGTTTTGCCAAATATGACCGGCGCAGCCTGTCATATGCGTCCACCTTTGAAGATCCGTGGAAAGCGACGTTCATCCGTGTGATGGAGGCTTTTACCGGCAAGTTGACAATTCTGCGTCTCATCCGGAAATTCGAACGTCAGGGTGCGCCCACCGGGCAGGCGTTCTGGCGTGCTGCCCTCGACGTGATGGGGATAGACCTGACCACGCCGCAGGAACAGCTGGACCGCATTCCCGAAAAAGGGCCGGTGATCGTTGTCGCCAACCACCCGCACGGGATGGTGGACGGCATGATCTTTGCCGATCTGATCGGCCGCGTGCGTCCCGATTACCGCATTCTGACGCGCTCGCTGCTGACGGCTATTGACGAGGTGGCGGGCAGTTACATGATCCCGGTGCCGTTCCCGCACGATCAGGATGCGCAGCGCAAGGGCGTGGAAATGCGCGCCAAGGCGATGGCCCATCTGAAAGAGGGTGGCGTCGTGGCGCTGTTTCCCTCGGGCGGTGTCGCGGCCTCTGAAACATGGTGGGGCGATGCGGTCGAGGGCGAGTGGGCGGTGTTCACGGCCCAGCTGATCCGCCGCTCAGGTGCGACGGTTGTGCCGATGAAGTTCAAAGGCCAGAACAGCCGCGCCTATCAGATCGCCAACCAGATATCGCCGATGCTGCGTCAGGGCCTGTTGCTGCACGAAATCGTCTACTCGTGCAACAAACCGCAGGGGCCCATCGTGGGCCATCCCCTGCCGCAAGAAGACGTGGACAAGTGGAAAGACGACCCGCGCGGGTTCATGGCCTGGTTGCGCGAACATACGCTGGCACTGGAAGGCTGAACACCAGGGACGTGCGCGGAAAATGATCCATTTTCCAACCGTTTTCCGTTACGGAAAACGTGTCTAGCGGGTCGGTACGGGCACCTCGCCGCGATAGTCATAGAAACCCCGTTGGGATTTGCGGCCCAGCCATCCGGCCTCGACATATTTGGTCAGCAACGGGCAGGGGCGGTATTTCGTATCCGCCAGCCCGTCATGCAGCACGTTCATGATCGCAAGGCAGGTGTCGAGG
>CAZITF010000226.1:0-5004 GCA_964542095.1 uncultured Rhodobacterales bacterium | reverse complement strand
CGTCATGCACTGCGTCAGCTCCGGCGCGGAGCTTGCGCGCGCGGCCCTCGATCTTGGCTTTTACCTGTCGATGTGCGGCATCGCGACCTTCCCAAGGAGCCAGGAGGTGCGCGACATTTTTGCCGCCGCTCCGGTGGATCGGATCCTTGTGGAAACCGATGCGCCCTACCTTGCCCCGCCGCCCCATCGGGGCAAGAGAAACGAACCGGCCTATACCGCCCACACCGCGCGCAAGGGGGCAGAGATCTTCGGCATGGACTACGCCGATTTCGCCGCGCAGACGCAAAAGAACTTCGACCGCTTGTTCTCCAAGGCGGCTGCGTACAAAGTCGGCCCATGACGGACACGTTGACGTTCACCATCCTTGGCTGCGGCTCTTCGGGCGGGGTGCCGCGCCTTGGCGGGCATTGGGGGGCGTGCGACCCGGACAACCCGAAAAACCGGCGGCAACGCTGTTCGCTGCTGGTTGAGCGGCAAGGGAAGAACGGCACCACGACCGCGCTGATCGACACCTCGCCCGACCTGCGCAACCAGTTGCTGAGCGCAGGAATCGGGCGGCTTGATGGTGTGATCTATACCCATGCCCATGCCGATCACGTGCATGGTATCGACGATCTGCGCATGATCGTGTTCAACATGCGCAACCGTTTGCAGGTCTGGGCCGACAGCCCGACACAGAACGCGCTGCTCAACCGCTTTGGCTATGTGTTCGTACAGCCCAAGGGCTCGCCCTATCCGCCCATCCTCGACCTCAACACGATCGACGGACCGACGGTGATCGACGGCGCCGGCGGGCCGATCACATTCGATCCGTTCGAAGTCGGCCATGGCAGCATGGAGGCTCTTGGATTCCGGATCGGCACGGTCGCCTACCTGCCCGACGTGGCCAAAATACCAGACAAGGCGTGGAACGCCCTGCAAGACCTCGATATCTGGATCGTCGATGCCCTGCGGCGCGACCCGCACCCGACCCACAGCCACCTTGCCAACACGCTGGACTGGATCGAACAGGTCAAACCCAGGCGCGCGATCCTCACCAACATGCACATCGATCTGGACTATGACACCGTGCTGAATGAGACCCCCGACAACGTCGAACCGGCCTATGACGGGATGCAGCTGACCCTGCCCGCACCCTGATCCCCCTTCATTTCGCAAGATAAACCGCCGCCGGAGGCTCCCGCACTTTCGGCCCGCACACAGGCCCGATCATGCAAGCGCTCCTCGACGTCATCCTGCCGGTCTTTCTGGTGATCGGGTTCGGCTATGTGGCCGTGTGGCGCGGATTTTTCCCGGCCTCGGGGGTCGATGCACTGATGACCTTCGCGCAGAATTTTGCGATCCCGTGCCTGTTGTTCCTGGCCATTGCCAGTCTCGACCTCTCTCTCGGCTTCAATCCACGGCTTTTGCTCAGCTTTTACGGCGGTGCATCGGCGGCATTCTTCATCGGGCTTCTCGGGGCGCGCTTTGCGTTCCACCGCGACTGGGAAGACAGCGTCGCCATCGGTTTCTGCTGCCTCTTTTCCAACACGGTGGTGCTGGGGCTGGCCATCAGCGAACGGGCCTACGGGCCGGCTGCACTGGCCGGGGTCTATTCCATCGTCGCCTTTCATTCACCTTTTTGCTACGGGGTCGGGATCACCGCGATGGAGATTGCGCGCAATCGCGGCCAGTCGCCGCTTGTCGTGGCGCGCGGGGTCGTGCGGGCGATGTTCCGCAATGTGCTGGTGCTGTCCATCGCCGCCGGATTTGTCGTGAACCTATCGGGCATCGCCTTGCCGGCCGTGCTGCGCGATGGGCTTGACCTGGTGATCCGGGCCGCGCTGCCCACGGCCATGTTCGCGCTTGGTGGTGTGCTGGTCCGCTACAAGCCCGAAGGCGATGCGCGGGTGATCGTGATGATCTGCGCTATTTCGCTGCTGATCCATCCGGCGGTCACCTGGGCGCTGGGAACGGCACTGACGGTGCCACCAGCCATCTTCAACGCCGGCGTTCTCACGGCGGCCATGGCGCCGGGGGTCAACGGCTATATCTTTGCCAACATGTACGGGCGGGCACGGCGGGTCGCAGCCTCTTCCGTTCTGGTCGCCACCGCGGCTTCGGTGATCACGGCGTGGATGTGGCTGATGGTTCTGGGATAGACAACTTGGCCCGGCGCGCGCGCGCCAGTTCCGCATTCAGCGCACCGCCCAGCAGCACCAGATAGGCGCTGATAAACAGCCACATCAGCATGACGATCACCGCCCCGATCGACCCATAGACTTCGTTATAGGTGCCGAAATTGCGCAGGTAGATCGAAAATCCGATCGAGGCGACAACCCAGCCCACCGTGGCAAACACCGCTCCCGGCGAGACCAGTTTGGGCCTCTGCCCGCTGAGGTTCGGGCCCAGCCGATAGACCAGCGCCAGGCCGATCAGTAAAACGCCGACGCCCACGACCCAGCGCACCACCTCGATAAAGAACCCCGTCCATGGCCCGAGCGGCACAAAGGCGAGGATCACAGGCAAGATGACGATGCAGGCCATCGCCACAAGCAAAACACCGATCAGACTGCCCGTCAGCAACAGCGCGCGGACATATTGCGACAGACCCGTCCGGTTGGGTGCGTCATAGATGGCGTTGAGCCCACGCATCAGGGCCGCCACTCCCGCCCGCGACGACCAAAGCGCAAAGGCAAAGGAAATCAGCGACGCCCAGCCCAGGGTCAGGCCGTCCGTTGTTGACAGCTTGACCAATTGCCCGGCAAGCAGGCGATAGACATCCGCCGGAATGACGGCCTGAAACTCCTGCAACTGCGCCAGCGCCAGCCCCGGATCACCAACGATTCCCCACAGCGCAATGGTCGCCGCAAGGCCGGGAAAGACCGCAAGAATGGCATAGAACGCAACGCCCGCCGCGATCAGGCCAAGGTTCTTTTCATCCATCAGGCGAAACACATGGGTGACCGCACGCCACCACAGTGCGGCGTCCTTCGGGGGTATGGCACTTGATACGGGTTCACTCATTGCGGTGCGATCTTTGTTTGTTTGTACGCCTTTACCATAGCGCCGAAGCCCCAAGCTGCAAATGTGACGGACAAGACTTCGGGTCACTCCGGTATGGTCACCCGAAAAAGCTATCCGGGAGAGCGGGCAATATCCGCACGAAAACCACTCACCCGGAACAGCGCATCGTCCCTCTTTTTGTAAATGAACCGGGGCGTTTTGCTTTGCGGTTCTCGCCCGAGAGTCAGTCGAACAGGGCCACGACCGGCGCACGCACCGGCGCGTTTGCCAAAGCGACTGCCGCCTGCGGTCGATTCAAAGACTTCGGCATCTTCCCTTGGAAGAGCCTGTGGACCGGCCCATTGAAAAACTGCAACCGTCATGGCTTTCATCGTTCTTTCAGAACAACTGTCGCCCAGTACTGCGCTTGAAAGCTGTTTGTCGCTTTTCTCCGAAAAACGACTGTGGTGCGGGTGAAGGGACTCGAACCCCCACGCCAAAGGCGCCAGAACCTAAATCTGGTGCGTCTACCAGTTCCGCCACACCCGCACGCAATTCCGCTTAGCAAAGCCTGTGCAGGGACGCGAGAGGTATTCGCGCACCAGTGCGCCAGAATCTACGCGATGTTGCGCGACATTAAAGTTATTTTGAGGTATTGTCCGCTTAACCTCGAGGCAGGTTGCAACAAGAGAGACGCCATGAAACCGAATACGGTCGGGCGCGAATTGAGCGGGCGGATGCCCCCTTTGCGCACAGAAATATGCCATGTCGGGCTTGTGTCCGGCACACTCCTTTTGACAGCTGACGGCGAAATCCCGGTCGAGTATCTCTCGCCCGGGGATCGCATCATTACGCGCAATGCCGGGCTGGTCCCGCTGGTTGCCGTTGAAAGCGTCCGCGTGCGGGACGAGGCGGTGAAAATCGCCGCAGGCTCGCTGGGCGACACGAAACCCACCCATCACGTGATCATCCCCGCCGCCCAGATGGTGCTGGTGCGCGACTGGCGCGCCAAGGCCCTGCGCGGGGCAGCGCAGGCAGTGATGCCCGCCGGGTGCCTGATCGATGACGAGTTCATCACCGCCCTTGGCGTGCGGGACATGACGCTGGTGCGCTTGGGCTTTGATGCGCCCTACGTCGTCTATGCAGACGGCCTGGAACTGTCCGTGCCCGCGATGCTGGCGGCAGGCCTGCCCGCCTAGACTCCAAGGCTGCGCAAGACCTGCGGCAACATCTCGGGCAAGTCCTCGGCAATCAGGCCGGGCCCGAAGGTCAGCGCACATTCCACGTGCAGCCAGGCGGCAGTCTCGCAGGCCGTCATCGGATCGAACCCGCGCGCCAGAAGGCCGGTGATGAACCCGGCCAACACGTCCCCTGCCCCGGCGGTGGCGAGCCACGGGGCTTCGCGCTCATAGGCGGCGGCATGGATCGAGGCGCGACCGTCGGGATGGGCAATGACCGTGTCTGCGCCCTTGAACAGAACCACCGCGCCACAGCGCGCAGCCGCATCGCGTGTGGCGTCGACTTTGGAATAAGCGGGGCCGATGATCGGCGGCGCCTCAAGCTTTTCGGCAATGTCAGGAAACAGGCGTTTGAACTCGCCGGCGTGCGGCGTAAGCACCGCATGTTCGTTCAAACGCTCCATCCGGCCCTCATCTTGGGCGATCAGCGTCAGCGCGTCCGCATCAAAAACCACCCGGCGCGTAAGGCGCAGGTGTCCTGCGCCCAACACGGCATCGACAAGCGCTGCGGCATGGTCGTCCAGCCCCAGACCGGGGCCAAGGCACAGCGCGTTGATCCGGTCACCCTCCAAAACCGCATTCAGCGCATGGCCATCCGCCACGCGGGTCAGCATCAGCGCCGTGATCTGCGCCGCAACCTCCATCTGCGCCGAGGGCGGCACGCCCAACGTCACCAGACCCGCCCCGATCCGCAGCGCGCCCCGTGCGGCAAGGCGCGCAGCACCCGTGCGCCCCGGACCGCCGGTGAGGACAAGGGCGTGGCCGTGGTCGAACTTGTGAT
>CAZITF010000225.1:0-5024 GCA_964542095.1 uncultured Rhodobacterales bacterium | reverse complement strand
CTACCTGCTGGCGCGGGCGGCGTTCCTGCAACAAAGCGGGTCGACCGTCATGGCCGCGCGGGCGCTCGGCTCGCGTCCCTGGGCCGCGTTCTGGCGGGTCAGCCTGCCGCTGGCCCGTCCGGCCATTGCCGCCGGTGTGCTGCTGGCGGTGATGGAGACGATCGCGGATTTCGGCACGGTGGCCTATTTCGGTGTGCAGACCTTTGCCACCGGCATCTATACCAGCTGGTTCTCTCTGGCGGATCGCGCGGCGGCGGCGCAGCTTGCACTGGGCCTGCTGTCCTTTGCGCTGCTGCTTGCGATGCTTGAACGCAGACAGCGCGGGCGGGCGAAATACCACGACCCGAGCCGCGGCCAGAAAGAACACCCGCCCATCGAACTGAGCGGTTGGCAGGCCGCGGCGGCGATGACCCTGTGCGGTCTGCCGGTGCTGTTCGGGGCGGTCATTCCGGTGATCGCGCTGTTCAGCCTTGGCATCGGATCGGGGCAGGATCTGTTCAGCCCGCGCTATCTCGGCTTTGTGCGCAATTCGGTGACGCTGGCGGCGCTGGCGGCGGTGCTGACGCTGGGGGCGGCCATCGTGCTTGGCTTTTTCCAGCGCACGCAGCCCGGTCGCGCCTCGGCGGCGGCCACCTATGTCGCGCGCCTGGGCTATGCGGTGCCGGGCGGAGTGATCGCGGTGGGGTTGCTGGTGCCCTTTGCCGCGTTCGACAATGCGCTGGATGCGTGGATGCGGGCCACGTTCGATGTCTCGACGGGGCTGTTGATCACCGGGTCGATCTGGCTGCTGGTCTTTGCCTATATGGTGCGGTTTCTGGCGGCGGCCCTTGGGGCGTACGAAGGCGGGCAGGCGCGGGTCCATGCCAACATGGATGCGGCCAGCCGATCGCTGGGCAAGGGGCCGTTTGCCACCTTGCGCCGGGTCCATCTGCCGATCCTGACACCCAGCCTGCTGACTGCCCTGCTGATCGTGTTCGTGGATGTGATGAAGGAACTGCCCGCCACGCTGATCATGCGCCCGTTCAATTTCGACACGCTGGCGGTGCAGGCCTACCGCCTTGCCTCGGATGAGCGGCTGGATGGGGCGGCGGTGCCCAGCCTTGTCATTGTCGCCGTGGGTCTGTTGCCGGTGATCCTGATCTGCCGGCAGGTCCGACGTCGTTAGGACAGGCAGGCTGGCAGGGCCACCCGGGCCGTGCCGGTCGCATCGAACCGCGCCTCTTTTCCGCCGGCCCGCAGGGTTGCCCCGACCATTTCGGAGCCGTCGACAGTGATCTGCCGATTGCTGGTCGTGTCGTCGATGTCCACGGTAAAGGCCAGCGTTTCGCCCGGCGAAAGCCCGTCGAGGTCGAGGCTGACCACCGTGTCGCCGTCGCGCACCGCCGAGGCACGCGCGCGGCCCAAAACCCATTCGAGAGGCTGAAAGACCTCGACCCCCGCGCCCGCGGCGGTGATGTCAAAGACCAGGCCCGCCGGGGCGGTGCCAAGGTCGATGTCGACCCGCATCGGCTGCGCAACGCAGGACCCGTCATAAGAAATCGTGAACCGGTCCTTTGGCGCGCCGTCCCGGAAGGTGACGGTCAGAGTGCCCGCAAGGGCTGGGGCGGCAAGGCCGAGAGTGGCGACGAGGAGCGGCAGGCGCATGGCGGAATCCTTTTTGACGTCCCGCCATGACATAGGGTGCCGCGCCGCCCCGGCAACTTGAGCGGCTAGCCTGCGGTGACCGTGCCGATCTTGTCCTGTGTCCGGGTGTCGAAATCGGACGCATCGTGGCGTTCATGCAGTTGCAGTTCCGGCTCGCCAAAGGTGCGGTTGACCATGCGCCCGCGCACGGTGGCGGGGCGTGCGTCGATCTTTTTCGCCCAGGCCATGACGTTGGCATAGCGTTCCACGTCGAGGAATTCCGCCGCCGAATACAGCCGCCCGAGGCACAGCTGCCCGTACCACGGCCAGATCGCCATGTCGGCGATGGAATAGTCATGCCCCGCGATGAAGGGTCGCGTCGCCAGTTCCCGGTCAAGCACATCCAACTGACGCTTGCTCTCCATCGCGTAGCGGTTGATCGGGTATTCGTACTTTTCCGGCGCGTAGGCATAGAAGTGGCCGAACCCGCCACCGAGGAAGGGTGCCGAGCCCATCTGCCACATCAGCCAGTTGATCACTTCGGTGCGCGCCGGCCCCGAAGCGGGGAGGAACATGCCGAATTTTTCGGCCAGGTGGATCAGGATCGAACCGGATTCGAACACCCGCAGCGGTGTGTCGCCGGAGCGGTCGACAAGCGCGGGAATTTTGGAGTTGGGATTGACCTCGACAAAGCCCGAGCCGAACTGGTCGCCTTCCCCGATGTCGATCAGCCAGGCGTCATATTCGGCGTCCGTGACCCCGGCGGCCAGCAGTTCCTCGAACATCATGGTGACCTTGACCCCGTTGGGCGTGGCCAGCGAATAGAGCTGGAAGGGGTGCTTGCCCACGGGCAGCGCCTTGTCGGTCATGGCCCCCGCGATGGGGCGGTTGGTCGAGGCGAACTTGCCGCCCGATTCCTTGTCCCATGTCCATTTTGCGGGCGGAGTGTAGGTTGGATCGCTCATGCTTGGCACCTTTCGGCTGTGTGCTGGGTTGAGGTCGAACCTATGCCAACACCGCCGGTGTGCAAGTCTTGCATCTGTGCGGCAGGGCAGGGCGGCCTGTGTGTCACACGAGACGGGCCGCCCGCATCGGCCGGGCAAAGCTGCGCTGGGTGGTGATCGCAAGGACGCCGTGCAGGGCAGAAGCAGCGCCGCACAACACCAAACCGCACCCGGAAAGTTACGTGATCCCACCCACCGCAACATCCCCCCGTAAGGCGGGGTTCACCCCGCCGCGCCGGACGGCAATCAGGAAAAAGCGCACCGGATTTCTGCGCCAAGTGTTACGCCAAGTCTTGCTTGGCTTGGTGATGCGTTGCGTCATTCATGAGTTGTGCACCATTCACGTTAAGCTGCCGCGTGGTTATCCACCAGACTGCCGAGTGATTCCGCCTTTCCTCTAGCAACGTCTTTTTCGAAGCTACGCAACAACTTTGCGCGCAGATCTCTGAGCTTAACCGGGCTTTTGAGATCGCCTTTGTAGTCAAACTGGTCACCAAGTTCCCGAACCTCGTAGTTAAGGTCGATAATAACTGCCGATAGGATTGATTGGACGGCAGTCATGAATTGATCAAGGCGCTCTTCTTCAAACAGCGCCTTGGGGTCTTGGAAAACCACCTTTCCGAAGTCATCTTCCCGCATCATGTCCGAAACGACAGAGAGCATGAAGAACCTCGTTAAGCCATATTTGGCGAGAGGTTTGTACTCAATTTGCGGCGCCGTTTCTTGTACGGTCTGCATAAGACGATACAAAAAAATGATCCGGTAAGCGTCAACAGCAGGTCTTGCAAAAATCTCGGCATACTTGTCGTCGAAGAGCTTATAGACTTGGTGACACGTTTCCGGCTCCATCAAGTCGAAAGCCAGCAACAGCCGCCCTGCTTCTTCGTTTGTAATTACGATCGTTCCGTCTTCTTGGGGCTGCCCTCGCTTAATCTCTAGCTCATACTGACCGTTCGCAACGCCTTTGAATTCCTCACGTAGCCGGAGCTGAACATCATTGGTGGCCTTTAAGTCTCTAGGCTTGATTGCATTTTGATTGTTACTATTTACGGTGATCTTGCGCGACAAACTCGCGTCGTTTAATTGCACCACTTTTGCTAGAACGCGGAGATTTTCGGACAGCTTCGCACGGTTTTTCTTGAACGTTGAGATGCTCTGAGCACCGTTCACAACAACATAATTTGTGATCTTGAGTTTTTCGTCTTCAACGTTCGCTTTGTCGCATAAGATGGTCACACCGTTATGGTAAAGAGGAAAGTTCAAGTGCTCCGCTTGTTCCGAGACACTCTGCCCTAGGGCCTTGTTTACTTTGGTATTTCCTAGAGACAGGCGGACATTTTGCGAAAAGAGCGTTCCGTCATCAATACCATCCATTTCTACTAACTCGAGGGCTTGAACAGGGAGAATGTATGTGGTCGCCACATCACCAGTTTGCAACGTCATGGGTGTCACGTAGCTGGCGTCGAAGATGAAATCACCAGTGACGCCCCCCTCTGTTTCTATATCAATGAACTCCGCAGCTATCCTTTCAGGGTCATAAACCTCGATATTATTGGACTGATTCAGAAATTCCCGACCATTAGCATCCAGATTGCGGTTGCAAACAAACGCTCCCCAAACGCCATAACCTTTTGAAATAAGGCCTTTCACGCTGTTGCGTGCCAGCACTGCCTTTAGTTCTGTGTTACCACCACCGTCCAAAAGAGATTGAACGGCTTCTGGTGACGAAAGCTGTGTCATCGTACCGGCAAGTTCTCGGAGAGGTGCATCGCCTGTTGTTCCCTCACTTTGCTTTAACTTGCACTGCAAAACATACACTCGTTCAAGGGTGTGATCGACATATAGGCCGTCGATACCCTTGTCGTTTGAGCGGTCACAAATAGCGTCATCCGCCTCGATTGCGTCCAGTCGGAAGATGCTTTCCAAGAACCAGTTCAGAAACGCAATCGATTCTCCCCGACCCTTTTCTTCATATTGGGCGAGAAGAGGTTTTAGGTTTGGGTAATGGAGTTGTTTAGCAAGCATGGCTAAGTCCAATAGGGAAATGTTGGCTTTCTGCTTGTAGCTTGTTCCTCGATGCTGGTCGAGCGGATATGCGAAGGCGCATAAAGCCCTTGTATGTCATATCCGCCAAACAGCATCCCTTCCCCAAGCCCCCCAAACCCATCTCTGTAACCCATTGAACCCTGAAAGGGCGGGTGTCCCGGCGAGGGACACCCACCCATCCGGGGCTCATCGGATCAGTGGATCACGGCGTCTTCGGGTCGGGGTCGGTTCGTGCCCGACACCCGGTCCCCGATGATCAGGCCCTCGGACCCGGCCGTCACCTCGACCGTGTCGCCGTCCTTGATATCCCCGGCCAACAGCATTTCTGCCAGCGGGTTCTGGAGCGACGAC
>CAZITF010000224.1:0-5030 GCA_964542095.1 uncultured Rhodobacterales bacterium | reverse complement strand
GTTCAGCGCAAGCTTGTCGATGGCGTCGCGCAGGTCTTCGAATTCGTTGCTGTCCACGGGGAAAAGACCACAGAAAACAACGGGTTGCGCAGGCTTGAAACCGGGCAGTGGGGTGACCTGTTGACGTTCGTGCGTGATCGTGTCGCCCACGCGGGTGTCGCGCACCTGCTTGATCGAGGCCGTCAGAAACCCGATTTCGCCGGGGCCGAGGCTGTCGACCACCTGCATGGCGGGGCGGAACACGCCGATGCGGTCGACGTGATGGACCGTGCCGTTGGAGAGGAACTTGACCCGCTCGCCCTTCTTCAGCCGCCCGTCGATGATGCGCACCAGAACGATGACGCCGAGATAGCTGTCATACCAGGAATCGACCAGCATCGCCTTCAGGGGCGCGTCCTCGTTCCCTTTGGGGGCGGGCAGGTGGTGCACGATGGCTTCGAGCGTTTCGGTGATGCCCTGCCCGGTCTTGGCCGAGACCTGAATGGCCCCCGAAGCGTCGATCCCGATCACGTCCTCGATCTGTTCGGCGACGCGGTCGCAATCGGCGGCCGGAAGGTCTATCTTGTTGAGAATAGGGACAATTTCGTGATCCGCGTCGATGGCGTGATAAACGTTGGCCAGCGTCTGCGCCTCGACCCCCTGGCTGGCATCGACCACCAGCAGCGATCCCTCGACCGCGCGCATGGAGCGGGAGACCTCGTAGGCGAAGTCCACGTGGCCGGGCGTGTCGATCAGGTTCAACACGTAGTCCTCGCCGTTCTGCGCGGTGTAGTTGATCCGCACGGTCTGGGCCTTGATGGTGATGCCGCGCTCGCGCTCGATGTCCATGGAATCAAGGAGTTGCGCCTTCATGTCCCGTTCAGAGACCGTGTTGGTCGACTGGATCAGGCGGTCGGCGAGCGTGGATTTCCCGTGGTCGATATGGGCGACGATGGAGAAATTGCGGATATGTGAGAGCGGTGTCATGCAACGGGATATGTCGCGGAACCGGGGCCTGGTCAATGGCCCTGAGGGTCGCGCCGCGCAACGGATCGTGGGGTGTTTCCCGAAGACGGCGCGAATCAGGCGTTAACGCCTGTGTTTCATGGCAAAACCGGGCGGCACCGGACGTGCACCCCCCGTACACCCCCCATGCACCCCCTGTGCAGGTTTTGCCGGGTTAACGCAGCGTGCGGTGCGGTTTGTTAACAGGGGGTTAATTGGGGGGATGAGGGAGAAATTGCGGATGTGGGAGAGGGGTGTCATGGTGGCGGGAGCAGGTTGGGGATGCTGGACGTTGCGTGGCATTTCGATTGCCTGTGGATTACTTGGGATCGCACCTTGCTTGAATGGTTAGCTCGCTCTAGACTGTGTTAGACCAAAAAGAGAACAGCACAACATGTTGATGGATCGACTTCCCTCATTCGTGAGGGAAAATTATCAATGCGCAGAGTGGCATCACGCCAGTGCCGTTCTTGAAGGCGATCATCCCAAGGAGTGGCAGGACCTGATGGATGTTCTGGCACATTTCCGGTTGAGAAAATCTCATATTGCCATCGGTGGTGGGTCAAAAACCAAAGTCGCCGCAATGATTGACGACTTTCTGGAGGCACGAGATTGGGCCGAAACGCGGTTCGACACAAAATTTGTTGTGGATGAGAAGGTTACAGAAACACCAACTCACAAAATCGATATGTTCAAGAATAGTGTCGCTGTTGAAATCGAGTGGAACAACAAGGATCCATTCTTTGATCGTGACCTGAATAACTTTCGTCTTTTGCACGGCCTCAGGACGGTGAGCGTCGGAGTGATCATCACGAGAAGCGATGAACTGCAGGAAATTTTTAAGAGTCTTGGTAGAGGGTCGTCCTATGGCAATTCGACAACGCACATGTCCAAACTATTGCCGCGCATCGAGGGCGGCGGTGCTGGCGGATGCCCAATACTGGTGTTTGGCATCAAACCAAGCCTTTACAGGGAGAATGAATAATGTCCAACGCGAGCGATGACCTCCTTGAACAATATGGCGGCCAAAAGTTTCAAACCATACTTGCTGATCCTCCTTGGCAATTTCAGAACCGAACTGGCAAGATGGCGCCAGAGCACAAGAGGCTCAGCAGGTATCCAACGATGACATTGGATGACATCTGCGATCTGCCTGTCGAGGCCGTTGCAGGCGATCCGGCGCATCTTTATCTTTGGGTCCCCAACGCGATGCTGCCTGACGGTTTGAAGGTTATGGAACACTGGGGGTTCAAGTATAAATCCAACATTATCTGGTACAAAATCCGTAAGGACGGCGGACCCGACCGGCGCGGTGTCGGGTTCTACTTTCGGAACGTGACGGAGGTTTTGCTTTTTGGTGTCCGGGGGAAAAATGCACGCACGCTCCAACCCGGCCGATCACAAGAGAACATCATTTCCACGCAAAAGCGCGAACACAGCCGTAAACCCGATGAACAATATGATCTCATTGAGCGTTGCAGTTTCGGTGAACGCCTTGAGTTGTTTGCGCGGGGGCCGCGTCCGGGGTGGAACGTCTGGGGCAATCAGTCCGACGAATACACGCCGACATGGGATACCTATTCTAACCATTCACAAAGCAACGTGGTGCCATTGAACAAGAAGGTTGTGGTTGGTTGACGGCCCGATAAGTGGTGAAGTTGCAGTTTGCGCCACGACGCCCTCTTGGGGAGCCCCTCTCGCACATTGCCTTGCAGTGTGCTGTCGGGCGGTGAGTGCATTCGATCACCGGAGTCGGGCGCGGCAAAAGCTTTGCTTTTGCATGGTGTCTGTAATACTGACGTGGCCGCCGTGGTGGCCCGGCGGGCTGAAGCCCGCCCTACGGGGGTGGCACCCGGCGGCTCTTACCCCCGCAGGACGGGGTAGCGCGCACCACCTGCGGCGCTCCGCTTAAATAGCCCTGTCCACCGCGTCCGCTGCGCGCGTGATGTCCCGCCCTACCCCTTTGGCGGTTTCACAGGCGGCAAGGGTCGACGCGGCGATCAGTGCGATCAGGATCAGGCGGGTGCGGGACATGGGAACCTCCGGTTTCGCTCGCTCCGATATAGGCGGGTGCCCCGGCCTGGTCAAACCCGTGTTTTCGTGGTGCCGCCGGCAGCCCCCTTTTCGCGCACCGCCTTGGGCGGCAGTTTGGTTCGTGAATTGCTCTTGCCGGAGAAATCGGGCATACATGAGCATATCAGAGCGGGGCAATCCGCCAGAGCAGAGCAGAGCACATCATTCATGAGACCAAGGTTGATCCTGACCACGGGCGTTGCGGCCATCGTCCTGACCGCCTGTTCCAGCGGGTCCGGGCGCTATTCCAGCGCCAGCGCGCCGCGTGCGCCCGTCACAATGTTCGCCACCGGCCCGATCTACTCGGCCTGTATGACATCGGATCGCAGCCAGGCGAGCCGGGCGCAGTGCGGATGCGTGCAGGCGGTGGCCAACCAGTCCCTTGCCGCGGACGATCAGCGGCGCGGTGCCGGCTTTTTCAAGAACCCGCATCTGGCGCAGGAGGTCCGCACATCGGATCGCGCCATGGACGAGCGGTTCTGGCTGCGCTGGAAGGCCTTTGGCGACAGTGCCGCACAGATCTGCCGCTGAGCGGCGGTTACAGGTCGCGCGCCCACATTTGCAGTGGCTTTTCGGTCTCGACCGGCTGGTCGACGTCCTTCCAGGTGAATTGCGCGACGACCCCGGCGAGGCGCTTGTATCCGCGTTTTTTCCAGAACGGATCGAGCGGTCGATAGGCGGACGGTCGCAGCGGGTGATCGGGCGGGCGCATGACGCTGGCGAAACAGATCTTTTCAAACCCCATGCCGCGCGCGTAATCCTCGCGTTCGTCAAAGAAGCGGTGGCCGAGCCCGCGCCCGCGATAACGCGGCAACAGCACGCTTTCGCCGCAGTAGAACACGGTGTCGATGTCGATGGACGTGTTGGCAAAGGCGCGTGCGAAGTCGCCGATATGTTCGCTCAAAGGTGCCCCGGTCGAGGCCCCGACCAGCCAGTCGCCGTCATAGACCGCCAGTGCGATGGCCCGCTCGGACTGTTCATAGGCCTGCAGGTATTCCCGTTCGCTTTCCAGCGTGCCCTCGTAGAGGTAGGGCCAGTCGCGGAACACGGCGATGCGCAGGCGGGCGATGTCTTCGAGCGCGTCTGTCAGGGCGGTGCCGGTGAGGGTTTCCAGTTTCAAGACGACACCTGCCGGATCCAGTCGGCGAGGTTGTAATAGGTGGTGACGCGCGTGATACGCCCGTTTTCGACATCAAAGAACGAACCCGCAGGCAAGCGATAGCTCTGCCCGTGGGCCTCGGGCAGGCCTGCATCGGTGGCCAGATACGTGCCGTTGACCACGTATTCCGCCGCCGCGCGCGTGCCGCTCGGGTCGCTCAGGATCACCATATCGCTCAGCATCTCTTCATAACAGCGGCTCATGTGGGCGCAGAATTCGCCAAAGGCGGCGCGGCCCCGGCGCACCTGCCCTTCGTTGACGTGATGGGCCACATCTTCGCTCAGGCAGGCCAGCATCGCGTCGGTATCGCCAGTATTGAACGCCTCGAAATAGCTTTGAATGATCTGCATCAAGATGGCTCCTGCGCCGGGCCCCAGCGTTCGATCAGGCGCGCGATGATCTGATCGCGGGCCTCGCGGTAGCTGTCCAGTTTCGCCTCGCGGGTTTCGCCCAGGCCGGTGGGGTCGAGGATCGGCCAGTATTCGACCTCCAGATGGTAGAAGCGGGTCAGCTCCAGCGCGCGGCGCTGGCTGGCCGGGGACAGGGCCACCACCAGATCGAACGAGGACAGATCGTCGCCCCATTGCTCCATCTCGTCGAAACTGCGCGAGCGGTGGCGGCTCAACTCGACATCCAGCTCCTGGCAGACGGCAATGGAAAAGCCGTCAATCTCCATGTCGTTCTTGACGCCGACGGATTGGACATAGGTGCCCTGGCCGTAGAACTTTTTCATGATCCCCTCGGCCAAGGCACCTATGTCCAATCCGTCGGCGTCAAGAAAAAGTTCTACGGCCAGGGCACCTATGTCCAATCC
>CAZITF010000223.1:0-5048 GCA_964542095.1 uncultured Rhodobacterales bacterium | reverse complement strand
ACCTCCGTGGGCCAGCAGCATTTTTGAAATGCTATCAAAGGGTTGGGGCGAATTCAGCGGCACTTCGATCCGGGTGATCCCGGCGTCGACCAGCGCGTCGGCGATGGGTGTGGCCTCGTCCGGCGTGATGCCACGCAGGATGGCGATGATTTCACGGCTCATGCGGCCTCTCCGTAAATCTGGGTCCAGGCGGCGGTGAGGCCCGCCAGGGTCATGTTTTCGACGCCCGTGCTTTGGCAGGGCACGGATTGCAGCGCCAGAGCGTCGGCATAGGCGCGAGACAGGGATTCGGCACCGATCAGCGAAACGTCGCGGCCCAGCCAGTAGGGGCGCATCGCCGCCAGTTCGGCCCCGATCAGCAGGCCCGACAGGCGCGCACGGGCCGCGTCCGGGGTCAGTCCGTCCAGCAACCCCTCGGCACGCAGGGAAAACAACGACGCTGCAAGGGCCTCGGGTCGCGAAATCGCCTGATCGACCCCGGCGGCAAAACTGTCCGCGTCCCAGCCGGTGCCCACCGAGTGGCGCAGCACCGAATGTCTGGAGAGCAGCGCGAACATCTCGCCCGTCATGGCGGTACGAAAGCTGACGATCTCGCCCGCACTGATATGGACCCACTTGGTGTGGGTTCCGGGCAGGCAGATCACGCCGTCAAAGCCCGGATGGGTGGCCAGGTACCCGGCGATCTGGGTTTCCTCGCCGCGCATCACGTCCGCCGGACGGTCCTGTTTCACACCGGGCAGAATGCGCACATTCATGCCCGGAACGGCAACCGCCTCTGCCGCGCCGGGGGGCGCACAGGGGGTGGTGCTGTAGGGCGCTTCGACCCAGCCCTGACGAGAGCCGACCATGCCGCAGGCCAGAACCGGCGCGGGCAACGCATCGCCCACCAGTGCGCGCAAGGCAGGTTCGAACCCGTCACGCGCCAGCGTGCCCATGCCTGCATCGGACTGGCGCCGTTCAAGGATGCTGCCATCGCCGCGCATCAGCCACGCGCGCAGCTGCGACGTGCCCCAATCCACCGCGATCCACGTCCCGTCACCCATCAGCCCGTCACCACCACGCCGCCGTCCACGACAACCGCCTGCCCCGTCATCATCCTGCTGGCATCCGAGGCCATGAACAGCACCGCCCCCACGATGTCGCGCGGTTCCAGATGTTCCTTGAGGCACTGGCGATCCATATGCGCGGCCAACCCTTCGGGTGTCGCCCATTTGTCGAGCTGCTTTTGCGTCAGCACCCAGCCCGGCGCCAGCGCATTGACCCGGATCCTGTCGGGCCCGAATTCGCGCGCAAGGCTGCGGGTCAGCCCGTTGATCGCCGAATTGGCGCTGGTGTAAAGCGGATAGCCCGCGTTCCCCATCATGTAGCTGATCGAGGAAAAGTTGATGATCGATCCGCCCCCGGCCGACTGCATGCCTGGCATGACCGCCTGACAGGCAAAGAAATAGGCCTTGAGATTGATCGCGATCATCCAGTCGAAAAAGTCGGAATCGACTTCGGCCGTGGTGTGGCGCTTGTCGTTCGCGGCGTTGTTGACAAGGCAGGTGACGGTGCCGTGGGCATCGCTCGCCTGCGCGATACACGCCTTCAGCGCCGCATCGTCGGTGATGTCGCAGGGCATGAACAGCGGGCGGTTGGCGTACTTGGCTTCCATGTCATCGCAAAAGGCGGTGGCGTCCGAACGCTGGACAAAGGCGACCTTGGCCCCCTGCTCCAGAAACCCTTCGGTCAGCGCGGCACCGATGCCCGACCCGCCACCGGTGATGAACACGGACGCGCCCTCAAGGTCATGGAATGTCACTGTCTCTTTCATCTCAAAACTCTCTTTCGTGCGGGTTCAGGCCAGGTCGCCCTTGATGACCCACATCCGTTCCGGAAAACTCCACGGCAGCGTCAGCCCATGGTACATCAGGTAGGCCCCGCTCACCACCAGCGGGCCGGATTTGAGCGCGTTTGCTCCGCGCGACAAATGGCCCACATCGGCACGGTTGATCAGCTCGATCCGGTATCTGGCATCGGGAGTCAGCCGCGTCAGGCGCAAGGGGCGCGGGGCGATCTGATCAGACGTGGCGGACTTGCCTGCGAACACGACAAACTGCCCGCCGCCCTCTTCGAGATGCTGTTCGGCGATGACCGCCGGGTCGGCGCTGTCCAGACGCAGGATATCGGCGCCATACATCCACTCGCGATTGGCCTTCCACCAGCCGGTGACCTCTCGCAACACGCTTGCCTCTTCGCTGGTCAACTCGCGCGGGTCCATCTCGAATCCCATATGCCGTTGGGCGGCGACCCAGGCGCGGAACCGGATGTCGAGCGTGCGCCCGGAGGTGTGGCAGGTGCGCGGGCCAACATGGCTGCCGGTGACGGCCATGGGCAGAAAAATCGAGGCGTTGTGCTGGATACGCAGGCGTTCCACAGCGTCGTTGCTGTCGCTCAGCCAGACGCGTTGTGTCCGCTCCATGATGCCGAAATCGATGCGCCCCCCGCCGCTGGCGCAGCTTTCGATTTCCACATGGGGAAACTCGCGGCGCAACCGGTCAAGCAGCGCATAGGACCCACGGGTCTGGGCCGCATCGGGCATGGGCAAGACACGGTTGTGGTCCCACTTGATGTACTCGATGTCGTGGCGCGCGAGAATATCTCCGATCCGCGCAAACAGGAACGACTGCACCGCAGGCAGGGCCATGTTCAATGCCATCTGCTGGCGGCCCATGATCTGATCCTCGCCGCCCAGTGCCCAGTCGGGATGGGCGCGAAAGATGTCGGAGTTCGGGTTGATCATCTCGGGCTCGAACCAGATGCCGAAGGTCATGCCAAGCGATTTGACGTGGTCGATCAGCGGGGTCAGCCCGTCGGGATATTTGCGCGGATCGACCTCCCAGTCGGACAGCGCCTGTGTGTCGTCGTCGCGGTTGCCGAACCAGCCGTCGTCCAGCACGAACCGTTCGGCCCCGAGGTCGGCGGCGCGTTCTGCAATGTCCTTCAACTCATTGAGATTGTGGTTGAAATAGACTGCTTCCCAACAGTTGTAATGCACCGGGCGTGGCCTGTCGGGGCGCGGAAAGGTCACGATGCGGTCGCGCAGGTGACGCTGAAAGGCGACGGCGCAACCGTTCAGGCCATCGTCGGAAAACACGGCATATAGCTTGCCGGTGGCAAAGCGGGTCTGCGCCTGCCCTTCCATGCGGGCGGCATGGCCGAACTGGATCTGGCGGCGGCCGTCGGGCAGTTCTTCGGCGACCATCCGGTGCCCGCCGGACCAGCCGTAGTGAAAGGCATAGGCCTGCCCCGTGGCATTGGATGCGCCGCGCACCGGAACGATCAGGCCGGGGAAATGTTCGTGCCCGGTGCGCCCGGTGCGGTTCTCACGGTAGCGGATGCCGGGGGACCACGGCGTGCGGTTCATCTGGAACTCGCCACACCAGCGCCCGGCGAAATCGATCATCTCGTCGCTCAGCTGCGGGGCGGGAAAGACCGGCGCGCTCAGCCAGTGCAGGTGCATCGGCTGGTCGGCCTCGACTTCGGCACTTGCCTCGATGATGTGGGTGACCGGGTCGATGGCAAAGCGGGCACGATAGGTCAGAACGCGGGACTGATCCATATAGGTCAGGATCAGAACGTTCTCGCGCACATCCGCGCGCTCCAGGCAGAACTTGGGCAGGAACGGCGTGCCATCCCCCTGGCGGATGATCAGCCCCGGCTGGCCCGGAAAGGACCGCGTCGCCTCCGGGCAAATGCTCAGCTCGGGGTTCAGGTCCAGCATGCCGCCGGTCACGTCGAGGGTGTAGGCCTCGTATAATGTTGCCAGATCTTCGGATTCGGGCAGGCTTGGTCCCCAATAGGCGACCTCGGCCAGCCGGCCCCGGTCAGAGCCGAGGACCAAAGTCTGGCGCCCGTCATCCAGACGCCAGCATGCACTCACTTCACGGCTCCCATTGTCAGCCCGGAGATGAAATGACGCTGCATCAGGAAGAAGCAGGCCACAGGTGGAATCGCCGCCAGCAGCGAGGCCGCCGACACCAGGTGCCAGTTGTTCACGAACTGACCATTCAGCGCCCGCACACCAGCCGTGATCGGCTTGGCGCTTTCGCCCTGGGTCAGCACGTTGGCCCAGAAAAAGTCGTTCCACACGAAGGTAAAGATCAGAACCGCCAGCGCCGCAATCGCAGGCCGCACGAGGGGCAGGATCACGTACCAGAATATCTTCCATTCGGCGATCCCCTCGATCCGCGCGGATTCGACCAGATCAAAGGGCAAGGCCTTGATGAAATTGCGCATGAACAGCGTACAGAACCCGGTCTGAAAGGCGGCGTGGAACAGGAATTGCCCCGCAATCGTATCGTAAAGTCCGGTCCGCACCGACATGTCGCGCACCGGCACCATGAGGATCTGGAAAGGGATGAAGTTACCGGCCACGAACAGGAAGAACAGCGGCAGCGCGACCCGGAATTTGTAGATCGCCAGCGCGTAGCCCGCCAGACACGCCAGAGCGACCGAAATCACCACCGTGGGCACCGTGATCAGCACCGAATTCAGCATGTACTGCCCCGCCGCCGACTGGGTGAAGACAGCCGTGTAGTTGTCGATCAGCGCAAATTCGGACGGCCAGCCGAACACGTTGCCCGAGTTGATGTCCTTGGCCGAGCGGATCGACGTCAGGAAAATCGCCAGCAACGGCAGCAGCCACAGGATCAGCGCCACGGGCAGAAAGGCCTGATAGCCATAGCGGACAACGGCGGTGGATTTCTCGACTGGACGCGGAAACATCAGCGCAACCCCTTTTCATCCTGGTACATCCGCCACAGGAAATAGCTGATGAAGATCAACATGATACCGAACAGCACCGTGGCAACGGAAGACCCGTACCCATAGCGTTCACCGTATTCCGAAATGGCGACTTCATACATGTAGTACGACAGCACGTTGGTCGATCCGAACGGGCCGCCCTGGGTCATGATCGCAATCATGTCAAACGACCGCAGGGCCCCGATGACGGTAACGACGATGGCAATGAACGTGGCGGGTTTCAGTTGCGGCACAACCACGTA
>CAZITF010000222.1:0-5078 GCA_964542095.1 uncultured Rhodobacterales bacterium | reverse complement strand
CCCCAAAGAAGCATGACCTGCGCCGCCAGGCGCGCAATGTGAAAACAGCCATGACCGACACCGCCTTTCCCATCGCCGCCTTCGTGCCCATGTTCGTGGTGATCGACCCCGTTGGCCTCGCGCCGCTCTTCGTGGCGCTGACCCAAGGGGTGCCCGAACGCCAGCGTCGCCGTATCGCCATGCGGGCCTGCGCCATCGGCATGGCGATACTTGTCGCCTTCGCCGTTTTCGGCGAGGCGGTGCTGGGCTTCATCGGCATCTCGATGCCTGCATTCCGGGTGGCAGGCGGCATTCTGCTGTTCCTCACGGCGCTCGACATGCTGTTCGAGCGGCGCACCAAACGCCGCGAGGACCAGACCGAGGAAGACCACAACGATCCGTCCGTCTTTCCGCTCGCGATCCCGCTGATTGCCGGGCCCGGGGCCATCGCATCCGTCATCCTGCTCACCGGCCAGAAACCGGGAGTCGAGGGGCTCGCGCTGGTGCTGGCGATCACCGCGCTCGTGCTCGGGGTCTGCATGATCCTTTTTCTGGCCTCAAGCCTGCTGGAACGGGCCTTGGGCAAGACCGGCATCACCGTGGTCACGCGCCTGCTCGGCATGCTGCTCGCCGCCCTGTCCGTGCAGTTCGTGCTTGAGGGGCTGAGCAATTTTGCCCCGCTTGCGGGCTGACATCGGACATCTTCACATTATATTGGCCCCATGAGCAGCGACAACATCGCCCAACTGATCTATCTCGGCGCCCTCGCCCTTGTGCTTGGGGGCGCCTTTCTCTTGACCTCGAAGCTGAAGCTTGGCCAGACGCTGCAAATGGCGTCGATCTGGGCATTGATCTTTGTCGGTGCAATTGCGGTGGTCGGCCTCTGGGGTGACATCCAGGATGATCTCTATCCCACCCAGACCCGTTTTGACGACACGGGCACCATCACCATCCCGCGCAACCGCAATGGGCATTACTACCTCACCCTCGACATCAACGGTGCGCCCATCGACTTCATCGTCGACACCGGGGCCACAGATATCGTGCTGAACCAGCGGGATGCGGCAAAGGCCGGCCTGGCGCCCGAAACGCTGAACTTCCTCGGCCGCGCCTCGACTGCGAACGGAGAGGTCCGCACGGCCGCCGTACGCCTGGATACAGTGCAGATCGGGCCGCATACGGATACGAATGTTCCTGCCGTGGTCAATGACGGCGAGCTGTGGCAATCACTGCTCGGGATGGGATACTTGCAGAATTGGGGCCGGATCGAGATCGCGGACGGTGAGATGCGGCTGAGCCGGTAGTATCGCTGAGCAAGTTGCCCACCCTGCCCATTGGCGATGCCGATGCGAAATCAATCCGCGGGGCGGGCGAAAAGCAGGCTGGGCAATCTGCCCTCCGGTCTCCCCGACACCGCTCAAGTCTCGGCCTTCATCTCCCATTTGCCACTTTCTTCTGACCAGTACTGCGCGGACGCGCCCGCATCCTTCAACGCCTTCCATTGGCCCCGTGCCACATCAAGCGCCTTCGGGTCATTGCCGTCAAACAGCACACAGACCCGCGCAAGGGCCGCGGTTTCCTCGGCGCTGACCACCGCCCCATCCACGCTCATCACGCAAACCGCGCCGTTCCCGGCCTCACCTGTGGTCAGCAAGACCGGCTGATCCGCGTCATGGTCCCCTCCGGCCAGCCCATGGGGCAAAAAACCGTCCTCCGGCCCCAGCCACAGCCGCTCGTCGAGCCAGGCAAGGCGTGCGGGGTCCGTGCCGCGCACCGCGACGCGCCATCCGGCCGCCGTCGCCTTGCCCAGCAACATCGCCAGCGTCTCCTCCAGCGGCCGCCGGGTCAGGTGGTAGAAATAGGCGACCCCCATCCCGCTCAGCCCTCGTATGCGTCCGCGACAAGTCGGTTCAGCGCCATCACGCCCCAACCCGTCGCCCCCGCCGGGGCCAGCGTCGTGGCCGACTTGACCGAGGCGACCCCGGCAATATCGAGGTGAATCCAAGGCGTCTCATCCTTGACAAACCGTTTGAGGAACTGCGCGGCAGTGACGGACCCCGCCGCACGCCCGCCGATATTCTTCATATCCGCAATCCGCGATTTCAAAAGCTCGTCATAGGCCTTGCCCAGCGGCATGCGCCAGGCGCCCTCGCCCTCGGTTTCTGCGGCCTTGAGGAAGGACTCGCAGAATGCGTCGTCATTGGAAAACACGCCGGCGTTTTCGTGCCCCAGGCCAACGATGATCGCGCCCGTCAGGGTCGCCAGATCGATCATGCCCGCAGGGTTGAACCGCTCTTGGGCGTACCACATCACGTCACACAGAACGAGGCGCCCTTCGGCATCGGTGTTGATCACCTCGACCGTGTCGCCCTTCATCGAGCGGATCACGTCACCGGGGCGCACCGCGTTGCCCGAGGGCATGTTTTCGACCAATCCCACGAGGCCGACGACATTGGCCTTGGCCTTGCGCAGCGCCAGCGCGCGCATGGTACCCGCGACCACGCCCGCGCCGCCCATGTCCATGGTCATGTCCTCCATCCCCGCACCTGGCTTGAGGGAAATGCCGCCGGTATCAAACACCACGCCCTTGCCAACCAGCGCCAGCGGGGCATCGTTCTTCTTGCCCCCCTTCCATTGCATCACCACCACCTTCGAGGGGCTGTCAGACCCCTGTCCGACGCACAACAACGTGCGCATGCCCAGCTTTTCCAGTTCCGCCTCGTCGAGCACTTCGACCTCAAGGCCCAGCGATTTCATCTCGGCCAGTCGATCGGCGAATGCGGTTGTGGTCAGCACATTTGCCGGCTCGTTCACCAGATCGCGGGTCATGAAGGTGCCCTCGGCCACCGCCATCAGCGGGACGGCGTCGGTGCTGGCATCGTCGGGGTTGGCGCACATCACGGTGACGGCAGTGTCATGGACCTCGGCGTCGCTCTTGTGGGCGGAAAACTCGTAATCGCGCATCACCAGGCCAAACCCGATCTCGGCCACGCGCCGCACGCCATCGGCGGCCAGCAGCAACGCCTTGCCCTTGCGCAGCTTGGCCAGTGTCGCGCCCGCCTTGCGGGCTTCGGCAACACTCGGATTGCGCGGCAGGCACAGGATATCAAGCGCCTCGGCCGCCATGCCCACAGGCCAAGCCATCGTGGTGACCTGCCCCATCTTGATCTTTTCATACCCTTCCGACGCGACAAAGCGCGCAATCGCTCCCTTGGTCAGCCGATTGGCGCGCCGCGCGGCCTGCCCCATCTTGCCATCGGGGGCCACGGTGACGGCCACCCGGCCCGTCTGATCCGCAATGGCATCAAGATCGGTTGCAACAAAGGAAAGAGGGGTAAGGGCGGTCATGGCATGCTCCGAAAGGTACAAATCCCGACAGAGGTAACGCGCAAGGCCGCGCCTGACCAGCACACAAACATGCGAATAAGAGTTTTCCATCGCAACGCCTTACGGTACTCTGTGTGCAATCGCAGTGGCGTCAAGAACAAGAACAGGCACATTCCGGAGGGCTCCTTGGTCAGATTTGACCGATATATGCTGTCACAACTGATGTGGCTGTTCGGGTTTTTCGCCCTTGTGCTGGTGGCCGTGTTCTGGATCAACCGGGCGGTGCGGCTGTTTGACCGGCTGATCGGGGATGGGCAGACGGCGCTTGTTTTCCTCGAATTCTCGGCCCTTGGACTGCCCCGGCTGATCACCACCGTGCTGCCGATCGCGACCTTTGCGGCCGCCATCTACGTCACCAACAGGCTGAGCAATGAAAGCGAACTGACAGTGATGATGTCGACCGGAACCTCGCCCTGGCGGATGGCGCGCCCGGTGGCGGTTTTCGGCATCATTTCGGCCCTTCTGATGTCGCTTCTGTCTCACCTGCTTGTCCCCGTCGCCAGCCAGCAACTCGCCGAACGCGAGGTCGAGATTTCGAAAAATATCACTTCGCGCCTGCTGACCGAGGGCGAATTCCTCAGCCCGGCACCGGGCGTGACCTTCTATACCCGCACCGTCGGTCAGGACGGCGTGCTGCGCGATGTGTTCCTGTCGGACCGGCGCGGCGCAGACGAGCGGATGATCTATACTGCCGCACAAGCCTATCTGGTGCGCAATGGTGCTGGCACGTCGCTGATCATGGTCGACGGGCTGGCCCAAAGGCTGACCCCCCAGAACATGAGCCTGTCGACGGCCAAGTTCGAGGACTTCTCCTTTGACATCACCACGCTGATCCGGAGAGATGCGCAGTCCGCCGTCGGCCTGCCATATCTGACCAGCGATCAGCTGATCTCCGACTGGGACGGGATCGCCGCCCGGCTCAATACCACACCAGGTGCCGTGGCCGAGGAATTGCATGGCCGCTTTGCGCGTTCCAGCTTCTGTTTCGTCACCGCGCTGATCGGGTTCGCCACCCTGCTCGTGGGTGGGTTTTCCCGCTTCGGGGTCAAGCGCGAGATCGTCATCGCCTTTCTGGTCCTCATCGCTCTTGACGGTATGCGGGGCAGTCTGTCAGGCCCGGTTCTGGCAAATGCTGGCCTGTGGCCGATCCTCTACACGCCGTCCGTGCTGGGTGGGCTGATTGGCGGCGTGCTGCTGTGGCGGGCCTCGGGCGGACGCGTGTTCCGGCGTCGCGTGCGGGGTGTTGCATGATCCTGCATTTCTACTTTGCCCGCCGATTTGCACTGGCGCTGCTGGCGATCACGGGTGTTCTGGCGACCCTCGTGATCCTTGTCGATCTCATCGATCAGACGCGCAAGTTCTCCGATTTCGGTGTCGGTCTGGCGCAGCTGATGGGGCTGACCCTGCTGAATGCGCCGGAAACGCTCGACCAGATCCTGCCGCTGATCATGATCCTCGGCACCGTCAGCCTGTTTCTGGCGCTGGCGCGCTCCTCTGAACTGGTCGTCACGCGGGCGTCCGGGCGCTCGGCGATACGCGCGCTGGTGGCGCCGGTATCTGTGGCGTTGATCGTCGGGATATTTGCCACGACAATGCTGGGGCCCATCGTCGCGGCGACATCCAAACGCTATGCCACGCTGGCCGATGGATACCGCTCGGGCGGCATTTCAGCGCTGTCGGTGTCTGAAGACGGGCTGTGGTTGCGCCAGGGC
>CAZITF010000221.1:0-5096 GCA_964542095.1 uncultured Rhodobacterales bacterium | reverse complement strand
CCTTGCCCTGGGTAAACCGGGCATCCTCGACCCGTTTGCGCGAGCAGCCCAGCCCCTTGAGGTTGTCGACACGTTCTTCGCGGGTGATTTCGTCCTTCATTCTGCGGCCTCCCTGGCTGCGTTCATCTCGGTGGCCGCAGCCTGAATGGATTTCACGATGTTCTGGTAGCCGGTGCAGCGGCAGATGTTGCCAGCCATACCAAAACGGATTTCCTCCTCGGTCGGGTTCGGGATTTCTTCCAGCAGTTTGGCCGCACGGGTAATCATCCCCGGCGTGCAATAGCCGCACTGAAGGCCGTGGTGTTCCTTGAACGCCTCTTGCAGCGGGTGCAGCGCGTCGGGCGCGCCAATGCCTTCGATGGTGGTGACGGACTTGCCGCTCGCCTGGACGGCAAACATGGTGCAGGATTTCACCGACTTGCCGTCGATAGTGACCGTGCAGGCGCCACAATGGGATGTTTCGCAGCCGATGTGCGGGCCGGTGATATTCAGCCGCTCGCGCAGCGTGTAGATCAGCAATTCACGGGGCTCGGCGAGGAATTCCTCGTCCTTGCCATTCACGTTCAGCTTGATGTGCATCTTGTTCGACATGATGTGTTCTCCTATGCCCGCGACCAGGCGCGTTCGATCGCGCGACGCAGGATGACACCGGCCACGTGGTTCTTGAATGCGACGGGGCCGCGGTTGTCCTCGGTGGGGTCGATGTCGCCCAGCATGGCGGCTATCGCAGCCTTGAGCGCGGTATCATCGACGGACGTCCCGACCAGAGCGTCCCCTGCCGCCTCAGAATAGATCGGCGTGTCGCTCAGGTTCGTCATGGCGATGGATGCGGACACGCATGATCCGTTTTCCCTGACGATCTGAACGGCGGCGGCGGCCGTCGCATAATCCCCAATCTTGCGCTTCTGTTTTTCGTAGGCATGGCCGCCCCTGGGCAGCGGAATGGTCACAGCCGTGAGCACCTCGTCGTCTTCCCGCGCGGTCATGTAGGCGGCTTCGTAAAATTCGCGGGCCGGGATGTGCCGTTCCCCGTCCGGTCCCACAACGCCAAAAGTCGCATCCAGACATTGCATCAATCCGGGCATGTCGTTGCCGGGGTCACCGTTGGCGACGTTGCCGCCGACCGTGCCCATATATCGAACCTGCGGGTCGGCGATCTGCAACGCGGCTTCGCGCAGGATCGGGGCCGCCGATGCCAGACCGTCATGATCGATGATTTCTGACTGCGTGACCATCGCACCGATACGGATGCTGTCCGGTCCGACATCGATGCCGGACATACCACCGACATCCTGCAGATCAATCAGATGGGGCACATCGGCCATGCGCAGCTTCATCATCGGGATCAGGCTGTGCCCGCCCGCCATGACGCGCGCTTCGTCGCCATGTTCCGCAAGCAAGGCCAGAACGCCGGCCATATCCTTGGGTCGATAATAGTCAAATGCCGCTGGAATCATCGGCGCTCCTCCCTAAAAAGCGATTATTCTTGCTTGGGCAGATTTGTGCATGCGAACGCATGCCCGAGCTTCACAAAATCAATGAAAAACAGGGTTTCTGCACGAAATGCGCCCTAGGTTGCACGAATTGCACGGACCTGAGACGCGAGCGCTTCCTGAATCACCTTGAGCTTGGACCTGCTGACCGGCGCAGGCGGCAGCCCGGCCCCGTCAAACAGGCAGCGCCCCTTGTCCTTGGTGCGTTCAAACCGCACAACCCGCGCCGGATTCACCAGGTAACTGCGGTGCGTTTGCAGGAATCCCAGGGGCACAAGCCGCTTGGCCGCCTCTGTCACCGGCCAGACGCAAAACAGGCGATCGTTGCGGGTATAGACCTGCGTGTAATGTCCGTCCGCGCGGACAAACAGCACTTCGTCGGCCGAGATGAAAACCTTGCCGCCATCACGCTCGCACGGAATTTGCAACCGCGGCGTCACGTCCACAGCAGCAGGCCCCGGTGCAACAGTTTCGGTTTTCGGCGCGGGCAGATACGTCACGCTGACCCACAGACAGGCTCCGAATATGATGAAACTGAAGAATATGACACCCAACGCAAGGGTCTGATTGCTCATGGCATGTCCGAACTCGACCGCGCCCGGGACGGCGACAAATTTCGTGCCCGCCATCGCCAGAAAATGGACCGAGAAAACAGCGGTGGCAAAACACAATGTGCCCAACAGGATGTGCCGGTTGGTTCTGCGGCCATAAGCGACCCCGAAGGCGAGCATGCACAGCGCAATCGCGACCACCGACGACAGAACGAGACCCATCGGCGTATAGACGGCCCGGCACAATTCCAACCCGGCCATACCGATGTAGTGCATCACAAGTACGCCCACACCCACGATGGCACCAGCCAGGTAGATCGTTAAGCGGGTGCGCTCGGTAAAGTGCAACAGAATGAGTGCTGCGCCGACAATAAGGATCGCGGCCAGGGCTGAGACAAGCGTGATTGCCGCGTCATAGTAAAACAGGATCGGCAACTGCAATCCCAACATCGCCACAAAGTGCATCGCCCAGATACCACCGCCAAGCGTGACCGCGCCCAATGCCACGGATACCTTCTTTTTCAAGACCGGCTTTGCCGCCAGATCGCGTGTCATCGACAGCCCGGTAAACCCTGCCACCAGGGCGACAAGGAAGGACATGATGACCAGAAAGCTGTTGTGGCTGACGTCAAGGAACTCCATGCGCACAACTTGAACAAAAGAAAGGTACTTGGCAAACGTCTTGGCCGACCCGGGCACGTTGGCAAGTTCCGGTCGTCAACCGGTCAGGTCGGGCACGGGAACCGCGAAAATGCATTGCGAAATGCAGCAATCACGGCGTCCAAACCAGCCCGGACTCAAGGTGGTGCTGCCCGGCTGACGGTCATGCCACCCGCACGACCCGCCCGGGGAAGCGTCAAACGGCAGGGAACATCCCCCGTCTCTATAACCACCAGCGCCCGCACATCGCGCGATATGGGCGCGCAAACCTTGCCAAAAGGCAATTCCGCCTCGGTAACCCCTTGATTTCACGTGGCCCACAGAGTGTCCCTGCCTGGGGCCCCCCATACCCTCACCCGAAATGATCCTCTCGCAACTGCCGCCGCAGGACCTTGCCCGACAGGGTTACGGGCACATCGTCCACGAACCGGATCTGGCGCGGGATCTTGTAGTTGGTAAGCGCCTCCCGGCAAGCCGCCACGACGGTCTCCTCGGTCAGGCTGTCATCCGAGCGGACCACAAAGGCCACCGGCACCTCGCCCGTCTTTTCATCTGCAATCCCGACCACCCCGACCTGCACCACTCCCGGCAGGGTCGAAATCACATCCTCGATCTCGTTGGGTGCCACGTTGAAGCCGGAGACGAGGATCATGTCCTTCTTGCGGTCCACGATCTCGATGAACCCGTCCGCGTCCATCACACCGATATCCCCGGAATAGTACCAGCCGTCCTTGACCACATCCGCCGTCGCTTCAGGATTGTCGAGATAGGACTGCATGAGCGACGGCGTGCGCGCGATCACCTCGCCCGGCTCTCCGTGCGGAACATCCTTGCCCGCGTCATCCACGATGCGCACCTCGACCCCCGGCACCGGAACGCCGACCTTGCCCAGCCGGTTGTGACCCGGCGGGTTGAACGTCAGGATGCCGGCCACTTCGGTCATGCCATAGCCCTGCAGAATCTCCACACCGGTGGCGTCCTGCCATTTTTGGGCCACCCCGGTCTGCTGCGCGGCCCCGCCGGACCCGCAAAACCGGATGCCTTCGAACAGCTTGCGGTCGAACCACGGCTCGGCCATCAGGCCTGCGAACAGGGTATTGATGCCCGTGAACCAGGTGATCCGGTACTTTTCGAACGCCGCCTTGAGGTTGCCGGGCGGGCGCGGACTGGGGGCGAGGATGCCATGCCCTCCGACCCTCAGGCCGGACACGAACAGCAAGGTGAAGGCGGTGATGTGATAGAGCGGCAGGGCCACCAGAGCGACCTCCTCCCCCTCCCGCACGATCGCGGTCGTCACGAGCCGCCCCTGTTCGGCGTTGGTCAGGATCGCCAGATGAGTGAGCGAAGCGCCCTTGCTGCGCCCCGTCGTGCCGCTGGTATACTGGTACAGCGCGACCGACCCGCCATTGATCCCTTTTGTATAGGAGGCGACATCGCGACCCGCATGCTTGCGCCCCATCGCCAGTGCGTCTGCCAGCCTGGTGTGCGGGGTCACCATGGTCGGAATGACCTTGCGCACCCGCTTGAGAACAAATCCCAGCAACAGCTTCTTGAGCGCCGGGAAAAAATCGACGATCGACAGGGTGATCACGTGTTTCACGCCGGTATTGCCGATGATCTTGTCCAGCTTGTCGCCGAACAGATCGATGATGACGATGGCCTTGGCCTTGCTGTCATTGAGCTGATGCTCAAGTTCGCTGGGTGTATAAAGCGGATTGACGTTGGTCCCGACACATCCGGCAAGTGCGATGCCCAGGGACGCGACGCAGAACCCGATACAGTTGGGCGACATGATGGCCACCGTGTCCCCGGCCTCCAGCTTCAGATCCTCGCGCAGATAGGTGGCGAAATCCACCGCGTGCCCCTTCAATTCGGCATAGGTGACGGTGGTGTCTGCCCCCGTGGGCAGGATCGTGGTCAAGGCGGGTTTGTCGGCGAACTTCGCCACGGCCTGATCCAGCAATTGCGGGATGGTCTGCGCGGGCAAGGCCCCGGTGTCCATCCGCTTGGCGTCATCCGAAAAGTACTTCTCCCACGGCTTGGCTTTGGCCATCGCGATCATCCCCTGTTTTTATCGTTGATCGACAGTACATGAATTTCCGCAGTCGGGTGAAATTTTGCAGGCCGGCACAACAAAAAAACCGGACTGCGCAAGCAGCCCGGTTTCTCCTGTCTCGAAACGAAAGGTTCGCTTATTCGGTAACGGCGCTGTCGACGTTGACGCTGACGCCGGGGCCCATGGTCGAGCTGAGCGAGACTTTCTTCATGTAAGTCCCTTTCGAACCCGTTGGCTTGGCCTTGGCCACGGCACCGACAAAGGCGCGCACGTTTTCGACCAGCTTGGCTTCGTCGAACGAGGCCTTGCCGATCCCTGCGTGAACCACACCGGCCT
>CAZITF010000220.1:0-5125 GCA_964542095.1 uncultured Rhodobacterales bacterium | reverse complement strand
ATCGCGGGTGGTGGTTTCGATCATGACCGGCGCGCGATGACGAAGCTGGACGCGGTCCAGCGCCTTCTGTTTGTCTGCCGATTTTTTGTCTGTCATTGTCAAAAGGTCTGCCGTTGCCATGTGTTTGGTCCCTTGTGTCATACCCGCTCGGGGGCGGCAATCATTGCCGCGGCTGCTTCGATGTTCCCCTTGCGTTCCTTATGAGACCAAAAAGGGAACATTTCAATAAAATTCTCTGCACCCACCTTTTGCCGCGAGTGGTTAAGGAGTAGTTTACGAAAGACGCCAATGTGGCGAAAACCGGGAAGGTGCTGGCCGTGCTGGTGTTTTACAAAGCGAAACTGGCATTCCTGTCCGTGCCCAAGACGGGAACGACCGCCTATGAGGCGGCCTTGCGCGATCATGCGGATCTGGTGATCTCCGAACCGCCAATGCTGAAACATGCCCCGGTCTACCGCTATAATCGCTTCGTGCGACCTATGTTCGCCAAGGTCTGCGATGTCGATCTCGAAGTGATGGCAGTCATGCGCGAACCGGTAAGCTGGCTTGGCAGTTGGTGGCGCTATCGTCAACGACCCTTCATGCAGGGCAAGGAGAACGCGACGCACGGGATCAGTTTCGACGATTTCGTGTTGGCCTATATGAAGGGGAAAAAGCCCGGATATGCGGATGTGGGCAGTCAGTTCAAATTCCTGGAAAGCCAACCGAACGGCACCTGTGTCACACACCTTTTTCGTTACGAGGACCAGCCACGTCTGAATCGTTTTCTGAACGAACGTTTGGGGGTCAGCTTTGATCTTGAGCGAACGAATGTGTCGCCCGACGTGCCCCTGAACCTGAGCGCAGATGTCGCGCAGCGATATCGCCGCAAGTTCGGTGAAGAGTTCGCTCTCTACGACAGTATCCCCACAGACTGAACCGCGCGTGCAGCTTCAGTGCAGTTGCCGGTGCACCGTCTCGGCCAGATCGTTGAGAGAAAATGGCTTTGGCAGGAATACCGAATTCGGAATGCTGTCCTGCTGATTGTTCAGCCGATCCTCGGCATAGCCCGAGACAAAGACAACCCGCACTTCGGGACGTTCCTTGAGCGCTTCGCGAACCCAGCTTGGCCCGTCCTTGCCGGGCATCACAACATCGGTGACGAACAGATCAACACTCAGGCTTGCGTCTTCCAGCGTTTTCAGAGCGGCTTCGGCGGATTCAGCCTCCAACACCGTGTAGCCGCGCAGACGCAGGGCGCGGCTGGCAAAGGCGCGCACGGGCGCTTCGTCCTCGACCAGCAGGATCACGCCATCGCCATGTTTGGGTTCGACGTTGACGTCGGCACTTGCGGCCCTGGCAGGCGCCGGTGTACTGCGCTCGAGCACCGGGAACATGATGGAAAAGCATGTCCCCTCACCCAAAGTGCTGTCGACAAAGATGAAACCACCGGTTTGCTTCACGATGCCATAAGCCGTCGACAGGCCCAATCCAGTGCCTTCGCCGGTGCGTTTGGTTGTGTAAAAAGGTTCGAACACTTTTTGCAGCTTGTCCGCTGGAATACCCATGCCCGCATCGATGACCCGCAGGCATACGTATTCTCCGACAGGGACGGTAACGCGATCCCGCTCAAGCGGTTCCTTCAGCGTCACGCATTCGGTTTCGATCTCGATCTCGCCGCCGTCTGGCATGGCATCGCGGGCATTCACCACGAGGTTCATCAACACCTGCTCAAGCTGGCGCTTGTCGGCCCGGATCGGCTTCAGCACCGGATCATGGGACAGCGACAGGCGCACCTTTTCCCCCACGAGGCGGTTCAGAAGATGTGTGAGGTCGGACATGGTATCGCGCAAATCCAGTTCTTCGGGGCGCAGGGTTTGCTTGCGCGAAAACGCCAGCAACTGACCGACGAGAGCCGCTGCGCGATTTGCGTTCTGGTTGATCTGCACGAGATCGCTGTAGTCCGGGTCGCCCTGATCATGGCGCAGCAGCAACAGATCGCAATGGCCTGAAATTGCGGTCAGCAGATTGTTGAAATCATGCGCGACGCCACCGGCGAGCTGGCCAATGGCCTGCATCTTCTGGCTTTGCACGAACTGCGCTTCGAGGGTCTTGAGCTCGGTCGCATCTGCCAGCACCGCCACGATCGAGGTTTCGTCCTGATCCGTCATCCGGTTCAGCGCCACCTGCACGAACATCTCCTTGTCGGTACGCTTGAGGCGCAGGAATTCGGATTGCTGAACGGCGCGGCCCGACACGGTTTCGTCCAGCCAGTCGGTGATCGGGCGGCCCAACCCCTCCATCAGGGTCGAGATGTGCACGCCTTCGGCCAGATCCGACCCGATCAGATCCGCGCCCTTGCGATTGAACTTGCGCACGATTCCGTCCGGGGAAAACCGGACAAGAGGCACCGGCAGGTCTTCGAAGGACGACCAGGTGGCCGGGGCGTCCTGTTCGGCATCGTCACCGGGCGGCAAAAGATAGATCGCCGTGCGACCCGCCCCGGCATCCACCTTGGTGGCAAGGACGTCCATCTGCCCTTTGGTGGTCGTAATCTGGTTCACAGCACCGTAGCGCGGCGGCAATGCATCGAAAATCGCATCGAGCGATTTCGAACGCGCGCCCATCAGGCTGCGCGCGCCCTCGTTCATGTATAGAACCGCACCGGTGCGTCCGATCATCACCATCGGCAGGCTTGGCCCGTCCGAGCCGCGGCCCTGACCGGTATCTGCCACCGCCTCGAGCCGCCACAACTGGCGCTCGCCGTCCAGGGCATGCACGGCGAGGCGCATATAGCCCTTGCGCGTGACGATATCCTCGCGCGCGGCACCGTCTTCGGCTTTTGCAGCAGTTTGCAGACGAAAAATGATGCCGCCCGGATTGGCAAACGTGTTGCGCAGGGTGCCGGCCAGCGTTTCGCCCCGCCGTGTCGAAAACATCTTGCGTGCAGCAGCATTGGCGCGCTCCACTTCGCCATCGAGGCTGCACACGAAGCTTGGCGAGCCGTCCTTTTCAATGAAGGAGGCAATGGCCTGCATCGCCAGATCGCTTTTTGCGCGCACTTTGCGCGCCGACAGGGACACCGCAAGCCCAAGCCCCAAAAGCGCAAGTGCGGCGGCCGCCAACCCGAGCTGAACCAGCGGTAAGGGAGCAAGAAAGGCCATGACGCCGAACACGCCAGCGCCCCCCAATAGTCCAAGCGCGCGGTGTGACCCTGCCTGTGCCACTTGCGAAAGCCTGCTTTGGGAAAGCGCGCTGTCAGTCACCGAATACCTCATCTTCGTCGATTCGTTCTGTCCGTTTTGCCGCCAAAACGGTTAACCAGCCCTTAAATCCCGCGCAAAATCGACCCGCGCCCAAATGACTTTAGCACAACTTTAAGGAATGTCTCTTAACTTTAGGTTGTGTCGAGAAAAAACTGCGCCCTCAGACACGACGCAGATGCGCGACGTAAAACCCGTCACCCCAGGCGTCGACCGCCCAGGTCTGATCGTGGGTCAAGCGCCAGCCCGCATGACGCGCCAGAAAGGCCTGGACCTGGCTTTCGTTCTCTTGCGACAGCACCGAACAGGTCGCATAGACCAGCCGACCGCCCGGACCCACATGGCCAAGTGCCGCGTCGAGAACCTGTGCCTGCAGTGTCGTCAACGCCTCCAACCGCTCGCAGGTCAGGGCCCACTTGGCCTCGGGCGTGCGCCGCCAGGTGCCGGACCCGGAACAGGGCGCATCGCACAGAACGAGATCGAAAAGACCTGCGGAGTCAATATCCTCGGGCGGACATATCGCGATGTCATGTCCGCCACGTTGCGCGCGCGCTGGCAGATCGCGCATGCGCCCGGCATCGATGTCATGCGCCGTGACCCGCCAGCCCGCCGCCGCCAGCGCCAGTGACTTCCCACCGCCCCCGGCGCAGAAATCAAGGGCCGTGCCGGTGCCTTCAATCCCCGCCATCGCCGCCTGGCTTGCCGCATCCTGCAACTCGACCAGACCGCCAAGATAACCGGGCGCGTTGCGCAAACGGCGCGCGCCATTGGTGATGGTCAGCGCGGTGTCGGACCGTGGGTTCGGTGTCGTTTCGATTCCGTCGGACAGCAGACGCGCCTGTGCGTCGTTCCGGTTGGTCTTCGCCGTGTTGACCCGCAACGTCACCGGTGCGCGTTCAGCAAGTGCCATCGCCGTGGCCCTGGCCTGCGTGCCCAGCGACGTCTTGAACGCGGCAACCAGCCAGTCGGGCAAGTTCCAAACGTCCCCTTCGGCTTCGGGCGGGAAGCCTGCGGCGGTCTCTGCCGTGCTCAGAGGCGGCGGCGCGTGGCCGACACCGTCAAAAAGCGCCGCCACGTCCTTGCCCTGATCCCGCAACCGTCCGATCATGCGTGCCCGGCCTGTAACGCCGCCACCGCGACAGGCATCGCTGCGCCAGTGGCGCAGGGCATCATAGACATGGTCGCGGATTGCGGCCCGGTCACCTGATCCTGCATAGCGGCTGTTGCGGGCCCATCGGGTCAGGGCTTGCTCGGCGGGTTGACCCGCTTCGATCTGGTCAAGGATGTTGATCGCCGCGGCGATACGTGCGCCGGGCGTCACAGCTCAATCATCACATCAGAAAAACAGCGCAACATACTGAAAATTCACATGATACGATAGTTCGGGGATTCGCGCGTGATCTGCACGTCATGCACGTGGCTTTCCTTGAGACCCGCCCCTGTGATCTTGACGAATTCGCAGTTCTTGCGCATCTCGTCGACCGTCGCACAACCGGTATAGCCCATGGCGGCGCGCAAACCGCCCACCAGTTGGTGGACAACGGCCCCGGCCGAGCCCTTGTAAGGCACCTGCCCCTCGATCCCTTCGGGTACGAGTTTGTCACTGGCCGCGTCCTTCTGGAAATAGCGATCGGCCGAACCCCGCGCCATCGCCCCGAGGCTGCCCATTCCGCGATAGGATTTGAAGCTGCGGCCCTGATAAAGGATCACCTCGCCGGGGGATTCGTCCGTTCCCGCGATCATCGAGCCGACCATGGCGCAGGACGCGCCCGCCGCGATGGCCTTGGCGAAATCGCCAGAAAACTTGATGAGTGCCGCAGCTTCAAATCCTATCGCGGAATGGGCAGCCTCGGGGCGATGGCGCGATAGGATTTGAAGCTGCG
>CAZITF010000219.1:0-5137 GCA_964542095.1 uncultured Rhodobacterales bacterium | reverse complement strand
CATGCCACCCTTCATCGCGTTGGCCGCCAGCAGCACTTCGGGCACGAACAGGATGCCGTCGCGGAAATCCGCGCCCACGATGGTCATGCCGCCCACAAGCGCCTTGGTCAGGATGTCGTAGGGCGCCCAGTCACGTTCCAGCAGGATGTTCACGCCCTCTTCGATCTCTTCGCGCAGACCGTCATAGAGATCGTCGAACATCTGTTGGACAAGCTCTTCGTCGTCGAGTTCGGAGAGGATGATTTCGTCTTCGTCTGACATGGCCGTTCCTTGAAAATCGGGCGCGGTGCCCCGGTGCCTCTGTTTGCCTTATCGGTCAGAATGCCGCAGGGGCACTGTCCGGATTGCGACATGCCCGGCCTCAAGCGCGACGTGGACAGGACTGCCGCCGCAGTTTCACCTGTTTGTGACTGATTTGGAACCTTTTTCTGGTGTTTGTTCTTTATTTGTTCTAGTCTTTGTTCATGAAACCCGATTTGCAGACCACTGATCCAAAGGGACGGGGCGCCCTGACAAATACTGCCAGTCGCTATGACAGCGTCACCCGGCACCGGGTTGCGGACGGGTGGGATCTGGACGAGGCTCTGCCGACCCTGCGCACCGAAGTGAGCATCGAGCGTCCGCGCTCGATCATCTCGTACAATCGCTCGCCCGATTTGCCCTTTGACCGTTCGATCAATCCTTATCGCGGGTGCGAACACGGCTGTGTCTATTGCTTTGCCCGGCCCAGTCACGCCTATCTCGGCCTGTCGCCCGGGCTGGATTTCGAGACCAGGCTGATTGCCCGGCCCGATGCGCCCGACGTATTGCGCGCCGAGTTGGGCAAGCGGTCATACAAGGTAGCGCCGATGGCGATCGGCACAAACACCGACCCCTATCAGCCCATCGAGAAAGAGCATGGAATCATGCGCGCCTGTCTCGAAGTGCTGGAGGGATGCGGCCACCCGGTGGCCATCGTCACCAAGGGCGCGCTGATCGAGCGGGATCTGGATATTCTGGCGCGTATGGCGCGGCGTGGTCTGGTGCGCGCAGGCATTTCCGTGACCACGCTGGATGCAACCCTGTCCCGGCTGATGGAGCCGCGCGCGCCATCCCCTGCGCGTCGGTTGCAGATGATCCGGCGGTTGAGCGCGGCGGGGGTGCCGGTGCGCATCATGGCCTCGCCCATGGTCCCGGCACTGACCGACCCGGAACTCGAGGAAATCCTGGCAAGAGGCAAGGCGGCGGGCGCGCGCACGGCCAGCTGGATCATGCTGCGCCTGCCGCAAGAGGTCTCACCGCTGTGGCAGGATTGGCTGGCGGCGCACTATCCAGACCGTGCGGGCCGCATCATGGCGCGGCTGCGCGAAATGCACGGGGGCAAGGATTACGATGCGCGTTGGGGGCACCGGATGCGGGGCGAGGGGGCCTATGCCGAGATCATCGCGGCCCGCTTTGCCGTGGCGGTCAAGCGGCTGGGCCTCAAGACGTCTGCACCGCCGATGCGCACAGATCTGTTTGAACCGCCAAGGGCTCCGAGCGCACAGCTGAGCCTGTTCTAGGCGACCCGCCGGTTGCCACGTCGCTTGCGGGCGGGCGCCGTGTTTTCGCCCGTGCCATCATTGGCCGAGGTGAATGCACCAAGGGCCGCGACGATGTCGTCAAGCGTCGGCGCCGGACCCTTTGGGCGTGTGTCCAGGGCTTTGCGCATCTGTTCCAGATGAGCGGGTGTCGTACCACAGCACCCGCCGATGATACTTGCACCGCAATCGCGCGCGAGGGCGGCATAATCCGCCATAAGCGCGGGCGTGCCGTCATAGTGGATGTGGCCGTCGTGATATTTCGGGATGCCTGCATTGCCCTTGGCAATCAGCGGAGTTTCTGTGCCCGTGGCCGCGAATCCAAGCAGCGTACGCAGCAAATCCGACGCCCCCGTGCCGCAATTCGCGCCAAAGGCCAACGGCGGGTTGGGCAGGCCTGCGACAAGTGCCGCCATGTCGGTGCTGGTCACGCCCATCATCGTGCGCCCGGCGGTATCAAAGCTCATCGTGCCAACCCAAGGGAGACCGGCCAGCGCGAATCCTTCGGCGGCGGCGGTAAATTCTTCGGGGGCAGAGATGGTTTCAACCCAACCGATATCGGCACCGCCCGCCTTGAGGCCCGCAGCGGTTTCGTGAAACATCTCGACCGCCGCTGCGTGGGACAAGGGGCCGACAGGTTCCATGATCTCGCCCGTGGGCCCGACCGAGCCTGCGACGATGACGCGCCGGCCCGCTGTGTCCGACACGTTGCGGGCGATTTCGGCGGCAAGCTTGCTCAACTCAAAGGCGCGGTGGCCTGCGTCGTGCAGTTTCAGGCGCGCGGCGTTTGCGCCGAACGAATTGGTCAGGAACACGTCGCTTCCCGCATCCACCGCGCCCTTGTAAAGCGCGGTGATCTTTTCGGGCGCCGTCTCATTCCACAACTCGGGCGCGTCACCGGCCATCAGCCCCATCTCGAACAGGTTGGTGCCTGTGGCACCGTCGGCCAGAAGGGTGCCCTTTTCGGCCAGCAGTTCGGAAAACGGATTGGTCATGGGCAAGCCTCGCGCGCGCGTGTCATCGTGTCATATGGTGGCTGCATGTCATGCGGCCGATATTGACTCCAGTTCATAATATTCATCATCTTTATGATCTTCGTTTGTTTCCGCGCGTGCCAACGGCGCGGGCGACCGGATGCTGCGGGCAATGTCGGCCAGGCCCAGAACCAGTGCAGCGCGGGTCCGGGCGGCGGCATACCGGGGCACCCAGCGGGGCGCAAAGCTGGATTTGAACTGGCGCAGGCCGCGCCCACCCGCACGCGCTGCGACCCGAACGGCCACCCAGCGCCAGAATGCGCTGTGTGGCACGGGGCAGGCGGGAACCGCGGCCAGTGAGAACCGCGCGGCCCCGGCGTTGCCCGCAGCGGCAATAGCGGCTGTGACAAGGGCGTGCATCGCGCCGTCCGGTGCATCATCGCCGTGGCGCATGATGTCAAGGCACCACTCATCCGGGCCGCGATGGGCGGTGACAAAGGCGACCAATTTTCCGTCCACATGGGCGCACCCAACCCATTGGTGCGCCACGTAATTCGGGCAATATCGCCCCATGCTGCCGCCGCGCGCCCGCCCGTGGGCGCATTGCCATTCGGTGTCGATCCGGGCCATCGCCGCACAGGCGAGCGGATGACCCGCCCGGACCGTGACTCCGGCCTTGTCCGCTGCGCGCAACTTGCGCCGCAGAGCGCTGCGGGCCGGGGTCGCGACGTCAAAACCGGCCACATCGATCACCGCCTCATCCGCGAGGTGGACGACCTTCCAATGCGCGGCGCGCGCGGTTTGGGCCATGCGCGCCTTGCATTTGTAGATCACGGCCAGTTTGCCCGCCGCAGAAGCGGCTCCGGACAGATGGTTCAGTGCGGCCGCGCGTGATCCGGCCACAGGATCGGTGAATTGCGTCAGCGTCTGCGCGGTCGGCCAGAGCGCAAGGGTACTGCCCTGCGCGGTGGCAATGGACCCGCCATTCTGGGCCACCACGCCCACTTCGCTGCGCGCGCCGACGGCGCGGACGCCTGCGACCGGGCGCGGCGCGGCGGCACCGCGTCCAAGGGGGCGCATCAGCGCCAACCCCGCACAGATCGCGGGCAGGGCATAATACACCGCGCGAAAGGCGACAATCGCCCCGAGGATGGCGCCCGGATCGCCCGTTGGCACCGCGCTGAGCAAGATCAGTTCGAACGGTCCGACCCCACCCGGCGTGTTCGAGATCAGCCCGCTGCCGAGCGCGATCAGGAACAGCGGGAAAAACGTGACGAACGCCAGCGTGCCCGCAGGCAAGAGAACGAACAAGGCTGCTGCGGCCAGCAGCGTGTCGATCAAGGCCCAAAACAGGATCGCGCCGCTGATTGGCAGGTTTGGCAGGTGAATTTCGCACCCGAACCATTTGAGAACGGGAAAGAAAAATTGAATGGCGATCAGGACGGGCAAGGCCAGGCAAACCGCAAGGGCCGGCCAGAACGCCCAGTCGGGTCCGGGCAGGACCAGGCAGACCAAAGCAGCCAGCACGGCCCAGCAGATCACAAAGCTGACACTGACGAATGCCGATACCCTGGCGGCCTGCACAAGCCGCAGATCCGTCAGCATGCGCCATCGCGCCACTGCCCCCGTGACCACGCCCAACCCCAAAGTCTGCCCCAGCGCGACGCCCACAGCGCCGCTGACTCGCGCGCGCCGCGACGGGATGCCCGTGCCCAGGGCGCGGTGGGCAAGGGCGTCATATTGTGCAACGGCCCAGAAACTGCCCATGGTGAAGGCCAGCGCCAAAGCCCATCGGCCTGCGGAAATCTCGCTCAGACGCTCCGGCAGCGACGCCAGAAGATCCCGCGACAGGGTCGGGGCCAGCAACAGCGCACAGAGGAACAACACGGATACCGGCACAGCCGTGCGCAGCACGACCCTCGCGGGCAAGGACACTACCGAACCAAACATGACGCCCACGACCCTTTGACCACTTCGCCCATGGTCGGGGATAGCGTGCCATGCTGACCCAAAGTTTAACGCAGGCGCATGGCGTGTGTGCAAAACATGTAAAAACGCGCAGACCCGGGCTGTGGGCTGCGCGTCAATTCAGATCAGGTTCGGAATGTAACTTTCTGTTATTCCTTGACTTCGCTCATGACCTGCGCTTTGGCTTCGACCATCAGCGACACCATCTTGCTGCGGATTGTCGTCTCGTCCGCCAGATCGCCCAGATCGCCGGACACCTTGCGATAGACGTCCTCATCGCCGGCCTCTTCGAAATCGGCCTGGATCACCTCGCGCGCGTAGGCGGCGGCATCCTCGTCCGACTTGCCCATCAGACCGGCGGCCCACATGCCGAGCAACTTGTTGCGGCGTGCCTCGGCCTTGAACAGCATCTCTGCATCATGGGCATATTTGTTTTCAAAGGCATTTTCGCGTTCGTCAAAGGTGCTCATCGGCCTACTCCGTGGGGTCATTCCTGTGTAAGATATGCGCAGACCCCGCGCGCCTTGCAACCCCTTTGCTTGCGAGCCTACCCCCGATTGCTTAAGAGGGCGCAAGGCGCAGCAGACTCACCCTGCGGCCTCCAGGGAAAGGACGCCCATGGCGCGACGCAAAAAG
>CAZITF010000218.1:0-5142 GCA_964542095.1 uncultured Rhodobacterales bacterium | reverse complement strand
GAGCGCTCCAGCTCGTGTTGGCGGCCATGTTCTCGACGGCAGATACCATGCGGGCGATGTCCTTTGAACAAAACACCGCACACGATGACCACGACGGGTCGAATGGCTGCGGGCGGCGTTATGGAAAACTTGAGGCCATATGTAAGCCGCGCGGACGCGGCTCACAAGGCGTCAATCCGGCTTACTCGGCTGCTGCGGCCGCAACGGCCAGTTTGCCCCCGGCTTTTTCGACCGCTTCGACAGCGGATTTGGATGCGCCGGTCACTTGCAGATCGACCTTGCTCGTGATCTCGCCCTTGGCCAGAACGCGGATGCCGTCCAGCTTGCGACGCACAGCGCCAGAGGCGATCAGGGCGTCTTCGGTGATGGCGGATTTCGCATCCAGCTTGCCCAGGTCGATGAATTTCTGGATCAGGCCAAGGTTGATGACGGCGAATGCCTTGCGGTTGGGCTTGTTGAAGCCGCGCTTGGGCAGGCGTTGGTACAAAGGCATCTGACCGCCTTCGTAGCCGTTGATGGCCACACCCGAACGGGATTTCTGACCCTTGATACCACGGCCACCCATCTTGCCGGTGCCGGAGCCCGGGCCACGGCCCACGCGTTTCTTGGGCTTGGTCGCGCCGGGATTGTCGCGCAGTTCATTGAGTTTCATATCGCTTCTCCTAAGCCGGAAGCACCCCCGAAGCGGAATGGGTGAACGCGGCGTGTTTGATTCCACCACCAATACGGTGGATAGCTGCGTTTATCCGTTCATTGTGTCGGCATCAACCATTCTTTGAAGCGGCGCATTTCGCGCTCCAGAACCAGACGATCCGCCGTTGTTCGACCGAACTGTGCAACCCTGTGAGACAAGGGGGTGCGCAAGATGCTGCACACTCCAGTTTTGATTCGCCTCCCGCGTTCTACTCAGCAATAGTCAGCCGCATCGCGATTTGACGATTTGGGAAGATCATGGCCGGATTTATTTATAGCATTAGACGCATGACTGCTCCTGCCCTTGCGCGTGTCTTTGCTCAACTGTCGCGCGCGTCTTGGACGCCCCCGGGATTCAAACTCAGGCTATGGGAACTGGCGCAAACCTACCTGTTCTTCTTCGATGTGCGAGCGATATCACGCAGCCGATTTGGAATGACTTTCGAAACCGGCACGGCGAGCATGGTTGAAAAGCAAATCTTCTTTTTCGGCGAATGGGAGCCGCTGTTTACACGATACCTCACAGGGAAACAGCAACGCGAAGGCACCTTTCTCGATATCGGCGCGAATATCGGGTATTTTTCCCTTCTGGCGTCGCAGAAATTTGAACGCGTCTGCGCCATCGAGGCCTCGCCAACCGTGTATGCGAGGTTGCGCGAGAACATTACACGCAACGGGGCCTCAAATGTGCACCCGATTCACGTGGGTCTAGGCGAGAAAGAAGGGGTCGCCGTATTCTACAAGGATCCCAGGCAAAGCGGTGGGTCATCTTTTCTGCCGGGACAGGGGCGTGAACCAGAAAGCGAAGTCCGACTTGCGCCGCTTGATGCGATTTTCAGCCCTGAAGACTTGAGCCAGGTGAAGTTTATCAAGATCGACATCGAAGGTTTCGATCATTTTGCCATGGAACAGATCATAGAGTGTCGAGATATGCTGCCAAAGGATGTCGAAATCTTTGTGGAGTACCACCCTCGATCGGATGCGCGCCTATGGGCCGCTGTTCAAGCCCTCGTCGTTGAGGGTTACACAGCTTATACAATCCAAGGGACCTATGACATCTCGGATTACACGTATCGTCAACGTCAATGCAATCCAGAGCGCGTGACAAAGGAACCAACTCAATCCTGTGATATTTTGCTGACGCGTAAACTCAAATACTAGGGTGCAACACGTCAAACACTGGCATCGATCGACTGGTTGCGTCAATCTCGGAAACTTGCCGTTGTCAGATAATCCGTGCCGACCGGGGCATTGAATTTCCAAGCACGCGCTTCCACAGGATTGAGCCAGCGCGCCGTGGCAAGGTGCGGCGTCCGGCGGATAAGGCTCGAGCCATCGGTTGTACAGTTCTCCATTGAAGCAACCGCTAAGTCGGACACGGAAGACTCAGTCAGCGCCCCCCGCTGCACTCCGCCCGCAACCAAATCCACAAACCGCACTTTTTTTGCTCGATCAGGCTACGGCTTTGCCTAAATTTTCATCTTTTCCCGTTTGCCGCAAATTATAGCGCCCCTCAGTTCAGTTGCCTCTTTTTATTGCAGCCGATCCCCGGTTTGAGACCGCAACGTCAAATTGGGGAGGACCTGGACATGGTCGGAGCAGACACAGCATGGATTATTGTCGCAACAGCATTTGTGCTGCTGATGACATTGCCGGGGCTTGCGCTGTTTTATGGCGGGCTTGTGCGCTCGCGCAACGTGCTGAGCGTTTTCATGCATTGCTATGCAATTGCGTGCCTGATGAGCGTGCTCTGGCTGGTCGCAGGCTACTCGATCGCCTTCGGGTCCGGCACGTCGGGCTACTGGGGCGGGCTGGGCAAGATGTTCCTGAATGGCATCGACGCAGACACGCTGGCGGGCACGCTGCCCGAAATCCTGTTCTTTGCCTTCCAGATGACCTTTGCCATCATCACCCCCGCACTGATCGTGGGGGCCTATGTCGAACGGGTCGGTTTTGGCTTTGTACTGCTGTTTTCTGGCCTGTGGATGCTGCTGGTCTACGCGCCGGTGGTCCACTGGGTCTGGGGCGGCGGATTCCTGGCCGATGGTGGCATCTTTGGTGCCACGGGCCTCAAGGATTTCGCGGGCGGTGTCGTTGTGCACGAAACGGCGGGCCTTGCCGCACTGGTGCTGGCGGTGATGCTCGGGCCACGTCGGGACACGACCAAACCGCCGCACAACCCCGGATACGTGATGATCGGTGCGGCTTTGTTGTGGGTGGGCTGGTTCGGCTTCAACGGGGGCTCGCAGCTTGCGGCAGATGGCGGCGCGGCGATGGCGCTGACTGTCACGCATATTTCGGCGGCGACGGCGTCGCTGACCTGGGCGCTGTGGGAACGGATCCGCTATGGCAAGGCATCCCTTGTCGGCATCGTCACGGGGACGATCGCCGGGCTTGCGTCGATCACGCCCGCCTCGGGGTTTGTCGGCCCTGTCGAGGCACTGTTCATCGGCGCCGTGGCTGGCATCCTGTGTCAGGAAGCGGTCAGGCTTGTGCGCAATGTGCTCGCCATTGACGACACGCTCGATGTGTTTGCCGTCCACGGCGTCGGCGGAATCTTCGGCACGCTGATGATCGCCGTCTTTGGCGCGGGCAGCTTTGTCGCGCAGGCAGGCAGCCTTGTGATTGTCGGGGTGTTTTCGGTGGTTGCGACCATCATCGTCGCGCTGATCTGCAAGGCACTGGTTGGTATGCGTGTCGACAAGGATGTCGAGCAGGAAGGTCTTGATCTGGCCATTCACGGCGAACGCGCCTACGACCACACGTCGTAAAACGCCTGCGCTTTTCTGCACCGCGCTCCAAACCTACCGTAGGGCGGGGTTAACCCCGCCTTACACCCACCGTCAATCAACCGCCGGATTGACCCATCGCGACGGCGCAAATGGCTGCGTCACGGCCCTCTCCAGCATCTCAAGCCGGTCCTGACCGTAAAACACTTCGCCCTTCAGCACATAAGTGGGCGAGCCCGGGACCTGCGCGGCCAACGCCTCAACCGCATTTTGCGCATAACGCGCCGTGATCTCAGCCGACCGTGCCCTGGCCATCAGTCCTTCCGCATCGTGGCCGAATGTCTGGGCCAGCGCGCTCAGCGTCTCGAAATCCGACAAATCCGCATCGTGATGTGGCGGGCGGAACCGGACAACGGGCACGCCCTGCCACTCCGCCCAGCGCTCGATCTCGCGGCCAAAGAAGTAATCGACATGCGCTTGGGTGCGCGCATGAAACGACAGGCTGCCCTGTGCCTCGACCACCCGCAACAAGGGGATAGGGCGATGAACAAGGGACAACCCGTGCGCCGCACAAATTTCCATCACGCGGGCAGAGCCGAGATAGGCAAAGGCCGAGTGCGCGGAGTAGTAGTAAACGAGGTCGGTCATCGCCCGACGTAAGGATGCCAGTCGCCGTACTGCAAAGAAATCAAACGCCTCGCCTCAAGCCAAAGGTATGGAATACCGGACTCGCGCCTGCACGCGCCGCGCGCGTAGGTTGTCTTCATAAGCTGTTCCTGCCGGAGCGAATTGCCGGTTCCCGTTTTCCAGATACCGCCACACGTAGGCACCTTTTTTAACTGACACGTTTGATCGATGCTGATTTCCACGGCACAGATGTCTTGCGCCCGTTCGGGCTCGTTTCCGCCCTGCGAAGCATCTGTGCCATTTTGGTCAATTTCCGCGTCGTGCCGGTCTGGCACAGGCGCGTGCGACGAGTGTCGTGGTTCAGCTGGCCCGTGCCCGGCGCTTCGCGCGCAGCGCTCCGAACGAGGCAACGCCGAGGACCAACAGGTACGCCGAGGCCGGAACCGGAACCGGAGGGACTCCAGACGCCTGGACCTGCACATTGTCCAGGATGACATTCCCGGCAAAAGTGCTGTTGAAATTGATGTCAAACGTCACGAAACTCACGCCGGTAAAGCCGGGCGTGTTGACCGTTCCCAGGAACCCGTTGGATGGCGTTTGCAGCGACTGCCCGCCGGATCCCAGAATGGTCATGATCGGATTGATCGCGGGATTGCGGTTCCGGACCGCCTGATTGAACACAAGATCAAAGCTGATCAGGTCGAACAACGCACCACCGAATGACAGCGTCACCAGGTTGTTGACCGGATTGTTTGCGGCCTCGTGGAATACAAGATGTGGCAAACCACCGGGGAACACCGTGTTGAGCGGAGAGTTGTTGCTGTCAAAATGGTTCCCGTTCGGCGTGGAAAAGGTATATCCGGCTTCCTCGTACACCTGATTGGGGCCCGTCAGATTATACGTACCGGACTCAAAATCCAGCGTTATCGCGGCGGCAGGCAATGCAGAGAGAAACAGCGCTGAGACAGCAAGACCGCGAAAAAATGAAACAAAATTCATAGTCGATCTCCATTTGTATGAAACTTCGGCAGAGTGACTGATTTTTTATCATATTTTGGTGCAAAATAATACTTCCGGTTGAAAGGTTGGCGGG
>CAZITF010000217.1:0-5150 GCA_964542095.1 uncultured Rhodobacterales bacterium | reverse complement strand
CGTGACGCTGGAACTGCCCATGCGGATCATCAACGATGCCATCGGGGCACACAACGCGCTGATCAATGTCCTCTGGTTCGAACTGAGCCAGATCCAGTTCCTGCTGGCCCTGTGTTTTGGCTATCTGGCGTCGGTCGTGGCGCATGGTCTGCTCAAGATGCGCCTGAACACGATGAAGGGTGTGACTGCTGAACGGCTTTTGCGCCGGTTTCGGTTTCAGTTAATTGCGCGGATGTTGCGCTTTCCGCGCAGCTATTTCCGCTCGACCAGCCAGGGCGAACTGGTCAGCATGGTTACCTCCGAGGCCGAGCCGATGGGCGGGCTGATGGGGGACATGGTCGCGCAACCGGTTTTTCAGGCCGGTCAGATGCTCATCATCCTGATCTTTCTTTTTGTTCAGTCCTTCTGGTTCGGGCTGGCCGGGGTCGCGCTGATCCCGTTGCAGGCGTGGCTTATCCCGATGCTGCAACGGCGCATCAACATGCTGAACAAGGAGCGGATCAGGGAAATGCGCGCGTTTTCGTCCGAAATCGGCGAAAGTGCCGCAGGCATCTCGGATCTGCGCACGAATGGCGGACTGCGCTATCGGCTGGCGCAGTTCACCGACCGTCTCGGGCGGCTGTTCACGATCCGCTTCCAGATCTACCAGAAGAAATTCTTCATGAAGTTCCTCAACAACTTCATCACGCAGCTGACCCCGTTCTTTTTCTATTCCGTGGGCGGGTATCTGGCCATTCGGGGCGACATCACCGTTGGGGCGCTGGTTGCCGCACTGGCCGCCTACAAGGACCTGTCCAGCCCGTGGAAAGAGCTGTTGTTCTACTACAACCAGACGCAGGACATGGCGGTGCGCTGGGAGGTGGTGACCGAACGTTTCGGGCCCAGCGGGATGATCGACGAAGAATTGTTCGAGGGCGAGCCCGAAGAGATACCGCACCTGCGCGGCGACATTGTCATCAAGAATGTGACGGTCCGTGCCAGCGACAACAACGCAGTGCTCGAAAACATCAACCTGACCATCCCCAGGGGTGCGCGCGTCGCCATTCAGGCCCGCAACCAGACCGAGCGGACCGCGCTGGCCGAATTGCTGACCCGCGAAGTGCTGCCAACGCGCGGCAAGGTCGAGATGGCCGGGCACGATCTGTCCAGACTGCATCAGGCGGTGATCGCGGCGCGGATCGGATATGCCCACTCGCGCCCCTACCTGTTCGATGGCACACTTGGCTCGAACCTGTTGATGCCGCTGATGACCAGCCCGCGCACCGTGGAATGGGTTCGCCACAAAAAGGATCGGACGATGGCCGAGGCGATCAGGGCCGGCAACAGCCGCGACACGGTCGATACCGACTGGGTCGATCCGGCGCTGGCGGGCCTGAACGATGCCGACGACATCCGGCAGTGGTGGTTCGAACTGGTGCAGGCCATGGGCATTGATGATTTCATGTTCCGCCGTATGCTGACCAGCAGAATCGATCCCGGGATGCATCCCGACCTCGCCAAGGCGATTGTCGCCCTGCGCCCAGCGGTCGAAAAATGTCTGTGCGAAAAAGACCTGATCGACGAAGTCCACCGCTTTGATCCCGACACGTTCAACCCGGCGGTGCCGTTGGGGGGGAACCTGCTCTTCGCTTCGCCCAAGCGCGAAATCAGTCAGGAGGGGCTGGCGTCCAACACGGTGTTCATCAACCTTTTGTTCGAGCATGGCCTCGCCGAACAGGGCATCGCCATTTCGCAGACCCTGATCGAAACCCTGCACCAGACCTTTGGCCGGGACGGGACGAGCCACCCTTTGTTTACGGCTCTCAACATCGACGAGGGTCTCTATGAACGGTTGGTGGATATCGCGCAGCGCCGTCGCGAGCGCGGTGACGTGGCCCTCACGGACGAGGAGTTCGCGCTGCTTCTGACGGTGCCCTTCGCGTTTACCGCCGAACAGATCGGCCCGGCCTTCCCCGACAGCTTCAAGAAAGAAATCGTGGAGATCCGCAAGGCCAGCGGCGTGGCGTTGCGCGCGCAGACCGAAGACTTCTTTGTCCCCATTGACCCGGAAAACTACCTGCCCCGCCTGACCCTGCTGGAAAATGCGCTCTATGGGCGGATTTCGATGGTCGCGGGCCTCAAGGGCGAACTGATCGAGGATCTTGTCGCAGACCTGATCAAGGAACAGGGATTGCGCAGGCTGGTGGCGGAAACCGCCTTTGATATTCCCACCGGATTGGGTGGCACCAACCTGCCGACTGTCTTTCACGAACGCGCCGCGTTTTCACGGGCCGGAATCAAGCGTCCGGACGTCCTTGTGCTCGACCGGGCGCTTGCCTCTCACAGCGCCGAGGAGCGGCGCAAGACGCGCAATGCCCTGCGCGACCTGTTGCCCGAATCGACGCTGATCTTTCTCGAAGAGAAATTCGAAAACCCGGACGCCTACGACCTCTTCGTCGAAATCAAGGACGGGCGCATCGATGGCGTCCAGAACAATGATGATGAAGAAGGTGATGACCTCAGTCGCAAATTGCGGGTGATCGCCCGGACCGATCTTTTTGCCGGATTGAGCAACCGCAACCAGCGCCTGCTGGCCTTTTCGGCGCAATGGTACAACGCAGAAAAAGGCCAGCGCATCTTTTCCATGAACGAAAAGCCTGACGCGGCCTATCTGTGTATCTCGGGGGCTGCGGTCATGACCTATGACACGGACGAGGGCGAACGCCCGGTGACCACGGTTGAGCCTGGGCGTCTGATCGGAGATCTTGCCATCATCACGAACGAGCCGAGGCAATTGAACCTCACGGCGACCAAGGAATCCGCCTTCCTGCGGATCGGTGCGACCGAGTTCCGCGCGGTTGTCGAAAATGACCCCACCGTCCTGCTTAACCTGTTGCAGACCGTGGCCGGGCACTTGACCGGCGCGGCCGAGTTGCTGCGCCAGGCCAACATCGCCATTCCACAGGATGAGGGGCCGCCACCGCCGCCGCTGGATGAATGAGAGTCTGGTCCTTTGACTACCACCCCCATGACCGCTTTGTCGCGCCCGCCCGGGGCGCGGCGCAACTTTGGCGTCTTTGCTTTGGTCTTGTGCTGGCAGCGGGGCTGTATCTGGTCCTGAGCCAGTTGTTGATCGGAACCCTGTTCCAGGTGCTGGAACCGGCGGCGGTGGCCGCGATTCTTGCGGATGGGCAGACTGGACAGACCGCCGCCGGAATGCTGATCCTGCTTTTCCAACTCGGCCTTTTGGCTGTGGCCGCCGCATGTGTCGTGATCATGGTTCACAAGCGACGCCCGATCACGCTGATCGGCGAAGCCCACCAGGCGCAGCGCCAGTTCGTTGCAGTTGCTGTCGCCATGCTCGTCTTTGTCGCGGCCATCTGGATCTTGCCCCCTTACGACTTCGGTGAACCGTTGCAACGCAACATGGGCCTCGGGCGCTGGCTGCTGTTGTTGCCCTTTGCGCTTGTGGCGGTACTGATCCAGTCAGGAGCCGAAGAGATCTTTTTCCGCGGCTATATCCAGCAGCAACTGGCCGCCCGGTTCAGATCGCCTCTGGTCTGGATGATCGCGCCCGCCGCGCTGTTCGGGCTCGCTCACTATCAGCCCGACAGTGCGGGCAGCAACGCCTGGACGATAGTGGCCTGGGCAACCCTGTTCGGCATTCTGATGGCGGACCTCACGGCGCGGTCCGGTACGTTGGGGCCTGCCATCGCGGTGCATTTCGTCAACAACCTGTCCGCCATGGTTCTGACCAGCATGCCCGACGACATGTCGGGCCTTGCACTGTACGTACTGCCTTTTGGTCTGACGGATGAGACGCAGATGGCCGCGTGGCTGCCCGTCGACTTCGGCTTCATGCTGGTGAGCTGGCTTGTGGCACGTCTGGCCATCAGGGCCTGATTGCATTTGCGCCGCCGCCGGATTATCTGACACACAACGCCGCAGCAGGAAGACCCCATGAACTGGATCAGCAACTATGTCCGGCCCCGGATCAACTCGATCTTTTCGCGACGCGAAACGCCGGACAACCTGTGGACCAAATGCGATGATTGCGGCACCATGCTGTTTCACCGCGAACTCAGCGACAACCTGAACGTCTGCACCAACTGCGACCACCACATGGCCATCTCGCCGCGCGACAGGTTCGGCGCGCTGTTTGACGGTGGGGTCTATGCGCAGGTCCCGGTGCCCGCACCTATTGCCGACCCGCTGCAATTCCGCGACCAAAAGAAATACCCCGAACGCCTGCGCGCTGCCCAAAAGGCCACCGGAGAGACCGAGGCCATGCTGGTCGCAGCAGGCGAGATCGGGCGCACGCCAATCATCGCCGCCGCACAGGATTTTTCCTTCATGGGCGGGTCGATGGGCATGTATGTGGGCAACGCCATCATCGCTGCGGCCCAAGAGGCGGTCAAACTCAAGCGTCCGCTGATCCTGTTTTCTGCCGCCGGGGGCGCGCGCATGCAGGAAGGCATCCTGAGCCTCATGCAGATGCCGCGCAGCACTGTCGCTGTTCAGATGCTGAAAGAGGCGGGCCTGCCCTACATCGTCGTGCTGACGCACCCGACCACGGGCGGCGTGACGGCAAGCTATGCGATGCTGGGGGATGTGCATATCGCCGAACCCAACGCACTGATCTGCTTTGCCGGGCCGCGTGTCATCGAACAGACGATCCGCGAAAAGCTGCCCGAAGGGTTCCAGCGCGCCGAATATCTGCTCGATCACGGCATGCTCGACCGGGTAACCAAGCGCACGGACATGCGCGACGAACTGATCACGATCACCCGCATGCTGATGGGCCTGCCGCCCGCCGTGATGGGCGATCTGCCAGCCCCCACACCCCCGGTTTCCACCGCCGAGGCCAAGACTGGCGGCAACAGCCCGAAACCATGACGGCTCCCACATCCGACGCCATCCTCGCCCGGATGATGGCGATGCACCCCAAGATCATCGATCTGACACTTGAGCGTGTCTGGCGCCTGCTTGATGCACTGGGAAATCCGCAAAACGACCTGCCCCCGGTGATCCATATCGCAGGCACCAACGGCAAGGGGTCGACTCAGGCGATGATCCGTGCCGGGCTCGAGGCCGCGGGCCACAGCGTTCACGCCTATACCTCGCCTCACCTTGCCCGCTTTCACGAGCGCATCCGCCTCGCTGGCACCCTG
>CAZITF010000216.1:0-5186 GCA_964542095.1 uncultured Rhodobacterales bacterium | reverse complement strand
CGGCGTGCTGGACGTGGTCGAGGGCGGCTTGCGGATCGTGGAATGCGCGGATGGCGTCACCGAAGACGAGCTGCGCGCGGCAACCGAAGCGACAATCGTCTGAGTCGGTGCCCACCTTTGACATCCGTCGCGAAGATGGCGAGACAAAAGGCAGGCTGTTCCTGTTTCACGACGGCGCAGAGGCTGAACTGACCTATTCCATCCTGTCCCCGTACAGCCGCATCGCGGACCACACAGGCGTGCCGGATGCGTTGCGGGGCACGGGGGCCGGGCGCGCTCTTGTCGAGCGGCTGGTGGCGGACGCCCGCGCCGAAGGGTGGAAGATCGTGCCGCTGTGCCCGTTTGTGAACAGCCAGCGGGCCAGGCACCCCGAATGGGCCGACGCCTTCAACGTCTGAGCGGCGCGTTTTCCGACATCGGAAAACGGTCCGGAATTTTTTCGAAAATTCCGCGCCCCTCAGTTCAACGCGGCGAACACACACCCGTCGGTCACCAGCATCGGCGGCGTGATGCACAGGCCCCGCGCCAGTTGGAACGTCGCCAGCACCTTGGGCACATAATCGCGGGTCTCGGGAAAGGGCGGCACGCCCTGATGCTTGCGCACGGCCCCCTCGCCCGCGTTGTACCCTGCCAGCACCAGCACCGGATCCCGGTCGAAGTGGCCCATAAGCCAGTTCAGGTACTTCACCCCGCCCTCGATATTCTGCGCCGGTTCGAAACTGTCGCGCACCCCAAATCGCGCGGCGGTGTCGGGCATCAGCTGCATCAGCCCTTCGGCCCCTGCCCCGCTTCTGGCATCCGCAAGACCGCCCGACTCGACCATCATCACAGCCAGTACCAGCGCCGGGGACACTTCGGTGCCTATGGTGGCCTTGAGGATATCGACGCCCTGCGACTTGGCCAGCGCCTGCATCTGTTGCAGCCGTGGAACCGGTACGGGCGCCTTGGAGCGGGCCAGTGCGCGCATCGCCAGATCAAGCCGCCCGGGTCCGGAATCGGCAATGTCAGGCGAGATATCGTTCCAGAACCAGTCAAAGCGGCTGGCGCGGGGCTGAGGGTCCGGCGCGCTGGCTTCGGGGGTGGCAGCCATCGCCGCTTCGACCGGATCGATCTGGATGGTGATGCGTTTTCTGGTGCCCGGCGCGGGCGGTTTGACCCGTTTGGCGGAAAAGTCCTTGAATGGCGGTGGATCATCGGCCGCCACGGGGCCGACTCCGACCAGGGCCGCAAGAACGGCCACGCATATCACGGGTTTCAGTATCATTGCTCGCCTCAAGACATCGGTTCTTCGACCGATATTGACGACAAATTAGCAAAAAAAACGGACTCTCACCACCTTTGTCCACAGCAATCATGGCAGTTTTGCCTTATTTGCCACGCCGATTGTTAAAATTTGATTGGAACAGAATTTTCCGCCCAAATAAATCGCTTTGAATTCAGCCGCATAGATGAATTTTTCGGGTTTTAGCCAATACGACGTGAAATGCTCAATATGACGCCAAATTCGTGCCCCAATCCCAAGTGTATATAGCTCCATACCAAGTCGGACCTGGGCCAATGAGAGAGAGCGGCCCACATCAGACGGCGAGGTTGAAACGTAAATCTACTGATCCTTTGGAGGGACACTACAATGATGAAATTTATCAAAAACTTCCGTAAAGACGAAGACGGTGCCGTGACAGTTGACTGGGTTGTGCTGACAGCCGCAGTTGTTGGCCTGGCCGTTGCTGCTTACACGTCGATCGAAACCGGCGCGACCGAGCTGACAGCCGACACCGACACATTCCTGCAGGCTCAAGACCCTAACTAAGCTGGTCTGACCTGAAGGTCTAACAACACGGGGGCTGCGACCGCATCCGGGCGCAGCCCCTTTCCATGCCTACCTGTACCGATACCCGTTCCATAAAGGTGTTTATGCCATGACCCACTTCATCAAGAAATTCTGCAAGTCCGAAGACGGTGCTGTCACCGTAGACTGGGTCGTGCTGACCGCTGCCGTTGTCGCACTGGCGGTCGCTCTTGTACTTGCGCTCACCAATGGTTCCGTCGGCGTATCCGCCGGTGTAGAAGCATTCATGACCAACTGGTCCTTCTGAATTCACCTGAAATCGCACGCAACGCGCCCGGGCCAGTCTCGGGCGTTTGTCGTGCCCGCATGCCCCGACGCGGCAGATGCCATTTTAACACCGCTCCGCGTCCCAGAAACCGCCACATTCTGCTGACACAACCGTGCCCAAGAGGCCCGCACCGATCCGGTGATGATGGGCTCAGACATGAGGTAATACTATGCGAATGGTTTTCGGATTGGTGCTGCTGGCCGGGATCGCCCTGGCGGGGGGCGCCGTATACATGGCCAAGAACTACATCGGGCAATATCAGACTGCGCTGGCCAAGGAACGTGCGCAGCGCGAAAAGATCGTGCCCACGATTCCGGTCTACGTGGCGGACCGCCCCCTGAAATATGGTGAGGCGCTGACCATGGAAGACGTGCGCACCGTGGATTGGCCTGAAAACGCCATCCCCGAAGGCGCGTTCACCGAAGACAACCCGATCTTTGCCGAAGGTGTGACCGCGGCCCGCGTCGTGCTGCGCACCATGGAAAAGGACGAGGCGGTTCTGGCCGTCAAGGTCACCGAACCCGGTGAAGAGGCAGGCCTGACCTCGCGGCTCGAACGCGGCATGCGCGCATTTGCCATCAAGGTCGATGTGGCCTCGGGCGTATCCGGCTTCCTGCGCCCCGGTGACCGGGTCGACGTCTACTGGACCGGTCGGGTCGACCAGTCGCTCAGCCAGGACCGCGGCGAAGTGACCAAGCTGATCGAACCGGGAGTCAAGCTGATCGCCATCGACCAGAACGCCGCCGGTGATCAGGATGGCGCGACCATCGCCCAGACCGTCACGGTTTCCATCGCTCCGGCCCAGGTCGCGAAACTCGCGCAGGCCCAGTCCACAGGTCGCCTGTCGCTGTCCCTTGTCGGGGCCGAAGACGATACCGTTGCTGGTGCCATCGAGGTCGATCAGCGCGCCCTTCTGGGCATCGCAACCCAGGAAGTCAAAGCCGCGGTGGAAGAAGAAAAGACCTGTTCCATCCGCACACGGCGCGGCGCAGAAGTTGTCGAAATTCCGATTCCCTGCACAAACTGAGCCCGAAAATCAAAGACTTAAACCGGCGCTCCCTCTTGGGGGCGCCGTTTGCATTTGCGGGTCTGTTGCCAGTTATCCACATAAACGAACTGCGTGAACCCATTGATTCTTGCAATAAAAACCAAACTGCCGCATGGTGCTTGAAATACGCGGGCAAACGACCCGTGACGACCGCGGGCAATAAGACCCGACACCGAGGCGTGATCAAAAAGGCAGGTCACATGAATATTGACGGAATTTTCAGAGCATCCCTTCTCGGGTTGTCCCTTGCCATCAGTCCGATGGCGTTCTCTGCTGCGCAAGCACAAAACCTCACGGTTGTGCGCACCGCAAGCGAAGCGACGCTGAACGTGCCCATGAACCGGGCCGTTGTCGTGGAGAGCGAAGAGCCCTTTGCAGAGCTCAGCATCGCCAACCCGGCGATTGCGGACATCTCATCGCTCAGCGACCGCACTATATATGTGCTGGGCAAAGCGCCGGGACTGACAACACTCACCCTGTTGGATGCCAATGGCCGCCTGATCACGAATGTGAACGTGCGGGTCGCGGCAGACATCTCCGAATTCAAGGAGCGGCTGCGCCAGATCCTTCCCGGCGAAAAGATCGAAGTGCGCACCGCCAATGACGGCATCGTGCTGTCAGGCGTCGTTTCGTCGACCGCACGGCTACAACGCGCGCTTGATCTGGCCGAACGCTACGCCGAAGGACGCGTGTCCAACCTGATGAGCGTCGGCGGCGTGCAACAGGTCATGCTCAAGGTCCGCTTTGCCGAAATGAACCGCTCGGTCTCCAAATCGCTCAGCTCGTCCCTGTCCCTGAACGGGTCGATCTTTTCAGGTGATGTGGGCGTGAACGGCGGGACCGGCACGACAAACAGCTCCGGCGGCATCGGCACGAGCCTTGGCGGCAACGTTCCGGCCATCAACGAAAACGCGGGCGCCATTCTTTTCGGCTTCAACGCGGGCAACACCCAGGTGGGTTTGCTGCTCGAAGCCCTTGAAACCAAAGGCGTTGTGCGCACCCTGGCCGAACCCAACCTGGTCGCCCTTTCGGGCCAGGAGGCCAAATTCCTTGCCGGCGGCGAATACCCCGTCCCGGTCAGCCAGGACAACGGCGTCATCACCATCGAATTCAAGCCCTTCGGGATCGAGCTCAACTTTATCCCCCGCGTGGTGGACAAGGACCTGATCAACCTCGAACTCGAGGCGGCGGTGTCGGCCATCGACCCCACCAACGGCTTTGCGGTCAACGGGTTCGAGATCGACGCCTTCTCTCGGCGCGAGACATCGACCACCGTGGAAATGCGCGACGGCGAAAGCTTTGCCATCGCCGGTCTGCTGGAAGACAACTTTGACGACAACTCCAGCCAGTTGCCCTGGCTTGGCGATGTGCCGATCCTCGGCGCACTGTTCCGCTCGGCCTCGTACCAGCGCAATCAGACCGAACTTGTGATCATCATCACAGCACACCTTGTGTCCCCTGTTCGGGGCGACATCCTGGCGCTGCCCACCGATCGCATCAAACCACCCAGCGAAAAGGACCTGTTCCTGTATGGCCGCACCGCCGCGGGAACCCGTACGCCCAAACAAGGGGCTGCAGGCGAGGTTGCCAAACAGGACTTCTCCGGCTCATATGGCTACGTGTTGGATTAAGGACAGGGTTCATGAAACCGATCATCTCAGTCGCACTGGCAGGCAGTCTCGTACTTTCGGCGTGTACGACGTCAAACGATCCGGTCTACACCCAGTTCTACCGTGAAGCGGGCGCACTGGTCGACACCGGCCAGTTCGGCAACGCCACGGCCAGCAACACGCTCATCATGACGGGCGAGCAGGGATATACGTTCGATCTGGCCAATCGCTTCGCTTCCGAGGTGATCACGACGGTCAATTTCGCGTTCAACTCGTCAGCACTGGATGCGGGCGCACAGGATGTGCTGCGCGAGCAGGCCCAGTGGATCCGCCAGTTCCCCGAAGTCCGCTTCCGGGCGCCCGGCAGTACGTTGAAAGGCTAGACGAGTGCTCCGCGAGGATGCGGCGCGT
>CAZITF010000215.1:0-5189 GCA_964542095.1 uncultured Rhodobacterales bacterium | reverse complement strand
CCATCTGGCGCGCATGTTCGTGCTGAATGACGTGGTCTATAACGGGCGGGTCGGCAAGAACGCGCTGGCCGCCTCCATCACCGGCGACGATCCGGCCAGGATTCAGGAGGTCGACCGGCTCAACACCTCCTACCTCGTGTTCTGCGCCGACATCGACGCGGTCGAGGAAGACGGCGCGCCCCTGCCCTCCGAATTGACCCCCGAAGCGCAAAAGCGCGTGCGCGCGGCCTATGCCCGCAAGCTGTGGGACACGATGGGGGACGAATTGCGCGACGTCTACATCAACTGCGTCGGCTTTGACGGGGTCGACACGGCGGACGACTTCGCCGCCTATCTCGAACGCTGCCATGTGGAAACCACAATGCCTTTCCACGACTATTACCTCAAACTGCCCACCTTCCATCGCCTGCCGGTCAAGGTTTTGCTGGCGGGGGTCGGCCTGCCGCTGGTCTTTACCCTTCTTGCTCTGCTGTTGCGGATCGTGGGGGTGGCCGAGATGCCGCTGATCGGCATGAATACACTGTTGGCGCTGATCCTCGGGGCGATTGTCAGCGGTGCCGCCTTGTTGGGCGCGGTCGCCTATGCCATCAGGAACGGGGAAAAACCGCTGCCGCCGGCGGAGTATGACGATCTGCCATCGGTCCTCAAGGCGCTCTACATGCAGCGCAAGTTCACCGATTTCGTGGTCGACACCCAAGGGACCAGCGACGCGGACCTGCACGAACGCTTCGGCGCATTCCTGGCCGAACACAAACCCGGCGAGCGCAGCGGCCCCACCCAAAGCCCCGGCGTCACAGGCACCCCATGAGCAAAAGGTTCATCCCATGACCCGCATACTCAACCTCCACGACATTCAGGGCAACGTGGTGCGCGCCTATGGCCGCTTTTCCTTTCCCTTCGCGCGCTATTTCTTTTTCAACATCAAGATCCCCGCCGAGGGGCGCAAATTCGTCGACGCGGTGCGCCGCCAGGTGACCACTGCGGCGCGCTGGCCTGAAGAGGCGGACAAGCCGGACTGCACCACCAATATCGGCTTCACCTTCTTTGGCCTCTGGCAGCTTGAGGTGCCCGCCCGCACCCTCAAGGGGATGCCCGACGAATTCGCGGAAGGCATGAAAAGCCGCGCCTTCGTGCTGGGGGATCGCGACACCACCAAAGTGGCCGAGGATGACCCGAACTGGGATGCCCATTGGGATCCGATCTGGCGCAACAACCGCGTGCCGGGCGCGGGCGGCGGCGATGACGTCCACATCTGGGTGTCGCTGAACGCACAGTTGAAAACGCCCGGACGCGCCGAACCTGTCGACGCGCTCGAAAAACGCACACAGTGGCTGCGCGACCTGTGTGCCGCTTCGAATGGCGGTGTGCGGATGCTGTCCGGGATCGGCCAGGACGGTAAGGCGGATTTTCAATCCGCCAACGCCGTGTTTGACCGGCATGGGGAAATGGACCTGCCAACACCCAGGGAACACTTCGGTTTTGCAGACGGCATCGGCGATCCGGTCTTTGACGGGCAATACCGCATCGCGGACATGAAAACCGCCGTGATCGGACGCGGCAAGCAGGTCGATGGCAAATGGGTGCCGGTGTCCACGGGTGAATTCATTCTGGGCCATCCGGACGAAAGCCAGGAATTGCCCCCCGCCGCCATGCCGCCGGAGTTTTCGCAGAACGGCACCTTCATGGCCTTTCGCAAGCTGCACGAATTTGTGGGCCGGTTCGAGGCGGTGCTGGCTGAAGAGGCCAGATCCTTCGCCAAGGTCATGGACATCGCCGAAGACGAAGCGACCGAGGTCTTGCGCGCCAAGATGTGCGGGCGCTGGTCGGACGGGGTGCCGCTGGCCGTGGTGTCGACCTATGCCGACTGGCAGGCGTTTCGCAGCGAACACGGCCTTGACGATCCGGACCCGGTCAAGGCACTGGAAAATCAGGCCAACTACCTGCGCTCGCCCGCGGCGTCGGATTTCCGTTATGCCGATGACATGCCGGGATTCAAGGTGCCGGGCGGGGCGCATATCCGGCGCATGAACACGCGCGACTACCTTGATCCGCTGAACAGGCCGGGCGTGGACGAAAACGGCAAGCCCTATCCCAACGAGAACGCCACACACGCGCTCAACAAACGCCGCCGTGTGTTGCGCCGGGGGCTGCCATACGGGGCCTCCGATGCGACCAGGAACAATAATGACACCGAACAGGGCGTAGTGATGATGATCATCGGCTCAAGCCTGTTTCGCCAGTTCGAATTCGTCCAACAACAATGGGTGCAATACGGGCTCGACTTTCATCAGGGCAACAACACCTGTCCGATGCTGGGCGAGCATCGCACGCACACCCGCTTTACCATCCCGTCCGACCCCAAGTCCGGCAAGCCGCCCTATATCATGAGCAAGCTCAGGACGTTCGTGGAATGCCGGGGGGGCGAGTATTTCTTCATCCCCTCGATGACCTGCCTGCGGCTCATTGCGATGGGCGTGGTCGATCCGACATGAATTGGCACGGCCGTGAAGCGAAAAACCGGTGCCCGCACTTTCGCTCCGTGAGGTCTAGCGGGTCATCCGATAGACCGCCCCGTTCCCGACCGAGATGAACAGGATACTGCCATCGCTGTCCTCGACAATGTCGCGCACGCGCAGGGTTTCGTCACTTTCCAGCTGCTCGACCTCGCGCGCCGTGTCGCCCGACACCTCAAGCCGCGAGATATAGCTGAACTTGAGGGAGCCGACGAACATATCCCCCTTCCATTCGGGGAACATGTCGCCCTGATAAACCATCAACCCCGAGGGCGCGATGGACGGGTCCCAATAATGGGCCGGTTGCTCCATCCCCGGCTTGGCCGTGCCTTCGCCAATCTTGCCGCCGGAATAATGCACGCCATAGGAAATGACGGGCCAGCCGAAATTCGCGCCCTTTTTGATCCGGTTCACCTCGTCGCCGCCGCGCGCGCCATGTTCCGCCGTCCACAGCGTACCGCGTGCGTCCAGCCCCGCACCTTGCGGGTTGCGGTGCCCATAGGACCAGATTTCAGGCCGCACGCCGTCCTGCCCCACAAAAGGATTGTCGGCGGGGACAGTGCCGTCGCGATTGACGCGGATGATCGAGCCGTTGTGCAGGCTGCGGTCCTGCGCCGACGGGCGGTCGCCACGATCGCCGATGGTGACAAACAGCGTCCCGTCACGGGCCTCCACCACGCGACTGCCGAAATGCCGCGCCGTGGTGCCGCCCGGCGCGCTTTCGAACAGGTCGCGCAGGCCCACGAGGCGCGTGCCATCCGCGCTCAACTCGGCCGCCGCCAGCGTCGTGCCCGCCCCGCGCCCCTGCGGCTTGGAATAGGTCAGGAACAGGGTGCGGGATGTCGCGAAATCGCGCGCAAGCGTGATGTCGAGCAGACCGCCCTGCCCCTGTGCCACCACACGCGGCGTGCCGCGCACAACCGTGGCCACGCCGTCCCGTACCAGTTGCAAGGTGCCGTCACGTTCGGTCACCAGCAAGGCGCCATCGGGCATCGGCGCAACCGCCCAGGGCTCCTCCAGACCCGTCGCCACGGGTGTCACGGTCACCGCCCCAAGCTGCGCATCCAGAGCATGGACAGGATTTGCCAAAAGAAGGAATGTCAGAATCGCGGATTGTTTCATGGGGCCTCGGTCTCCAAACAGGTTTGCGCTACGTCACCCCGGTACATATGTGCCGCTTTTCACTGATTTACAGGCCAATTGCCTGCAAAGGCCCGCAGTAACCCACTTTTCTTTTTCACAAGGCGCACGTAACGTTCCGCACCAGAGCGAAAGTTCCAATAAGGGAGAAAAAGATGAAAAAACTTATGATGGCCACAGCGGCCACCGCACTGATGGCCGGAAGCGCATTCGCGGGCGGCCACGCAAAGGAAGTCAAGATCGGCGTGATCCTCGGCTTTACCGGCCCACTTGAATCGATCACACCCGCGATGGGTGCCGGTGCTGAACTGGCGATGAAGGAAGTCACCGACTCCGGTGCATTGCTGGATTCGGCCACCGTCACCTCGATCCGCGGCGACAGCACATGCATCGACGCAGGCGCGGCCACCGCCGCCGCCGAACGTCTGGTGACCTCCGATGGCGTGAACGGCATCATGGGCGCGGACTGCTCCGGTGTGACCGGCGCGATCCTTCAGAACGTGGCGCGCGCCAACGGCATCGTGATGATTTCGCCCTCGGCCACCTCGCCGGGCCTGTCGACAGCCGAAGATGACGGATTGTTCTTCCGCACCGCACCATCCGATGCACGTCAGGGCCAGATCATTACCGCGATCCTGCAGGACCGTGGCGTGTCCGAAGTGGCATTGACCTATACAAACAACGACTACGGCAAGGGTCTCGCGGATGCCTTCCAGGCGGCCTTTGAAGAGGCCGGTGGCACCGTCACCATTTCCGCCGCCCACGAAGACGGCAAGGCCGACTATTCGGCCGAAGTCGGGGCGCTGGCCTCTGCGGGCGGTCAGACGCTGGTCGTTGCAGGCTATGTCGATCAGGGCGGGTCGGGCATCGTGCGCGCCGCCCTCGACACCGGCGCGTTCGACACCTTCTATTTCCCCGACGGGATGGTGGGTGCCAAGCTGAACGAGAACTTCGGTGCGGAACTGAACGGGTCCTACGGCGCCTATCCCGGCACCGACAGCCCCGGTGCAGCCTCTTTCGTGGAACTGGCCGCTGCCGCCGGTTTTGACGGCACCAGCGCCTTCGCCCCCGAAAGCTATGATGCGGCGGCCTTGCTGATGTTTGCGATGCAGGCGGCCAATTCCACCGACAGCGCGGATTACAAGGACAAGGTCTTTGATGTCGCCAACGCACCCGGTGTCCAGATTTTCCCCGGGGAACTGGCCAAGGGGCTCGAACTGATCAAGGCCGGCGAAGACATCGACTATGTCGGAGCCTCTGCCGTCGAACTGATCGGACCCGGTGAATCCGCGGGCAACTACCAGGAAATCGAATTCGCCGACGGCGTCTATTCGACCATCAAGTACCGCTGACAATCGGAACGCAACATCAAGACAGCCCGGATCAATTCCGGGCTGTTTCAATATCTTGAAGATCACTCTCAAAGTGACGCGGGGGCCCACATGATCGTCGTCGACGACCTTCACAAGCATTGCGGCGGCTTTCACGCGGTGGATGGCGCAAGCCTGCGCATCGAAGCGGGTTCGATCACTGGAT
>CAZITF010000214.1:0-5199 GCA_964542095.1 uncultured Rhodobacterales bacterium | reverse complement strand
GTTGCCCATGGCCAGCGCCGGTGCGATCTTCCACGCCAGCATCAGCAGCGGAAAGTTCCACGGTACGATCTGCCCGCACACGCCAAGGGGCGCGCGGTCGGGCAGTTCGGCCTCCATCAACTGCGCCATGCCCGCGTGATAGTAGAAATGGCGTTGGGCGAGGGGGATGTCGATGTCGCGGCTTTCGCGGATCGGCTTGCCGTTGTCGAGGGTTTCAAGCACCGCAAACAGGCGGCTGTGTTTTTGCAGCGCGCGCGCGATGGCATAAAGCACCCGGGCCCGCGCGTGGCAGCCGGATTTCGCCCATTTCGGCTGGGCCGCACGGGCGGCTTTGACGGCGGCCTCGATGTCGGATTGGGTGGCCTGGCTCAATTGGGCAAGGGTTTCGCCGGTCGCCGGGTTCTTTGACTCGAAATCCCTGGTGGGCTTGGTGAAGTCGCCGTTAATGAAATGGCCAAAACTCGCCCCCTGATCGACGATCCAGGCCAGCGCATCGCCTGCGGCTTCCGGGGCAAGGCCATAGTCCATGGTTTGAAAGATGTCTTTTACGGTCATGTCATGGCTCTCAACGAAATAGGCTTTCATGCATCAAAAGGATGAAAAGGTCGATCATCAGCACGAACAGCGGGAACCCGAAGGCCACAAGCCTCCGGTCAAAGGGGCGGGCTGCGTCTGCCATGGAGGCAGGCACCAATGCCCTCAGATGGGCGTAGATGGCGTTGATCCGGCGCTGCAAGTCCAGAAGCGCGAGCCAGAGCGGCGTGGCAAGCATCGTGTAGAGGATCGCCCAGGCCACCCGCGCCCCGTCCAGCGGCGGCGCGGCGCTCAGATCTTCTGAACTGACCACCCAGCCGCCGACAGCGACGCTGGCCGCGACAAAAAACTGAACGATCTTGGTGCATATATCCGCATGTTTCAGGGCAAGTTCCAGCCCGTCCTTCCATGAGTCGGGGATATCTGCGGCAGGCTTGTTCATCCGATCGCGTGCCGGTATCCGGCCGAATAGGCGCCGGTCAGGTGGTGTTCGAGTTGCCGTTCGATATCGCCCAAGAGCGACGACGCCCCAAAGCGGAACAGATCCGGCTGCAACCAGCGATCGCCCAACTCTTCCTTGATCAGCGTGAGGTATACCAGTGCGTCCTTGGCTTTTGAAATCCCGCCGGCAGGTTTGTAGCCCACCCGGTATCCCGTCGCCTCGTAATAGTCCCGGATCGCGCGGATCATCACCAACGACACGGGCAGGGTCGCGTTCACGCTTTCCTTGCCTGTCGAGGTCTTGATGAAATCCGCCCCCGCCATCATGCACACCAGCGAGGCGCGCGCCACATTGCGCAAGGTCCCCAACTCGCCCGTGGCGAGGATCGCCTTGATATGGGCGGCCCCACAGGCCGCGCGCATTTGCGCCATTTCGTCATACAGGGCGGCCCAGTTGCCCTCCAGCACGTGGCGGCGCGAGATGACGATGTCGATCTCGGACGCCCCTGCGGCGACACTTTCGGTGATCTCCTGAAGGCGCAGATGAAAAGGTGACAGCCCGGCTGGAAACCCGGTTGACACCGCCGCCACGGGAATGCCCGACCCTTGCAGGGCGGCGACGGCGGCGGGGATCATCTCGTGATAGACGCAGACTGCCCCGGTGGTCAGCCCCTCCATCCCCAGCGCCTTCAGCATCTCGGCCCGCACCGGCTGTCGCGCCTTGGCGCACAGGCGCTGCACCCGCCGCACGGTGTCATCGCCCGACAGGGTCGTGAGGTCGATCAGGCTGATCGCCTTCAAGAGCCACGCGGCCTGATGCGCCTTCTTGATCGAGCGTCGACCGGGCAGCGTCGCGCAACGCCTCTCGATGGCGGAAGTGTTCGCCTGCACCCGCCGCACCCAGTCCATATCCAGCGCCATGCCGGGATTGCGCGGCTCAACCGCCTGCGGCAGTTGCGTCGTGGTCCGGGTCGGTGACTGTGTGGTCGTCTCGTGCATCTTGGGAATCCTTTCGGACGTGCGCGGGTCTCTGACGTGGCATGGCGCGCCGCATTTGGCAAGCACTGCCGCCGCGCAAACCCCTGCACATCTTCTGCACAAACGGGGTGCGACCCTCTGCACGCGGGCCTGTCATCTTCGTATTCAAACGAGGCCGGGAACAAAGGGACAGGCAATGACGACAGGAATTTTTCGCGGTGTGCCGCTTTCGATTCAGCAGGACGGGTGGTGGCTGGACGCGCCCAATAGGCCGTCCGGGGACCGGCAGCGCAGCCGCCGGCGCGACGGGATCAAGGCGGGGTTGCTGGTCGCGCTGATTGCCTTTGGGGATATGCTGGTCTGGTCGGTGGTGCCTGCGCTCAGTTTTGCGGTTCTGGCGCTGCTCATCGCCTTTGCGGGGCTGGCGCTGGCATGGCCGCGGCAGAGCGTCCGCGCGCGGTTCGGCATCGCGGCGGGTGCCGTTCTGGCCGTTCTGCCGCTGATCGAGGTGGTGCAGCCGCTGTCCGTCCTGATCGCCCTTCTCGGATTGTCCGGCGTCTGTGCCGCACTGGCCGGGCTGGCGCGCCGGGATCTGGTGCGCGCAGCCTTGCGGCTGTGGTGGGTCGCGCCAGCGCAGACCGGCTCGGACGTGGTGCGCGGTGTGCAGTCGCTGGGGCAGATACGCAGCGGCGCGGTCGATGGGCGCGGCCTGCTGCTGGGATGGGCGCTTCCCGTCGCAGCGACGGCCCTGTTTGCGGTGCTGCTGATCGGCGCCAACCCGGTGCTGGACCGGGCCGTATCGCGGCTGACGACCTGGGAATTGCCTGCGCCGAACATGTGGCGGCTGTGGTTCTGGGCCATCCTCGGTGCGGGCATCTGGCCGATGCTGGTGGCGGGCAGAATGCACGAGCGCCTGCGGTCGCGGCCTGTCACGCGCGTGACGGTGCAGCAGCAGGGGATCGTCAACGCAGGCTCCGTCGCCCGCTCGCTGGTCGCGTTCAACGCCCTGTTCGCCGTGCAGACGGTGATGGACATCCTGTTCCTCTACGGCAATGTCGGCCTGCCCGAGGGGATCAGCCCGGCAGCTTATGCCCATCGCGGGGCTTATCCGCTGCTGATCACGGCCCTGTTGGCGGGTCTGTTCGCGGTCCTGGCCCGCCCGCATCTGGCCGGACGGCCCGTGGTGCGCTGGCTGATGCTGCTGTGGCTGGCGCAGACGCTGGCGTTGGTGGGGGCATCCCTTTTCCGGCTCGAGGCCTATGTCGAGGTCTATGGCCTCACACGGTTGCGGGTGGCTGCCTATATCTGGATGGGGTTGGTGGCCGCAGGGCTTGGCATTGTGTTCTGGCAGATCTGGCGAGACAAACCTGCGATGTGGATGCTGCTGCGCAGCGGCGCGCTGGGGGCCGGGGTGCTTTATGCCACCGCCTTCGTCAACATCGACGGGCTGATCGCCACCCACAACCTGACCCACCCGGTGGTCGAAGATCGCTGGACGCTGTGTGCCCTGTCCGAAGGGGCCCTGCCCGCGCTGCGTCGCCACCTCGATGTCCCACCGCACCTCTATTGCCCCAGCGACAGCCCGCGCCTCACGTACCCGACGGACTGGCGCGAATGGGGCTTTCGCAACTGGCGCGTGCGCCGTAGCCTTGCGGGCATGACCACAGACGCCACCGCTCCATGACCACCGTCCACCTGCTGATCGTCGATGACGACCCGCATATCCGTTCGGTCCTGCGCATTGCCCTGCAGCAGGCCGGATACACCGTGAGCGAAGCAGGCGACGGCGCCGAAGGGCTCAGCAAGGCGCGTTCGGGCCGCTTTGACCTGATCGTACTGGATATCGGCCTGCCCGAGATGGACGGTCTGGCCATGTGCCGTGCCCTGCGGGCGACTGACGAAACGCCGGTGGTGTTCCTGACCGCACGTCAGGACGAGATCGACAGGGTTCTGGGGTTCGAACTGGGCGGCGATGATTACGTAACCAAGCCGTTTTCGCCGCGCGAGTTGGTGGCGCGGATCGGCGCGATCCTGAAACGGGCGCGGCCCGCACCTTCGGCCACTGCCACGCTGTCCCGCGGTATCCTGAGCGTCGATCCCACAGCCCACCTGTGCCGCGTCAACGGCGCGCCCGTCACCCTGACAGCGCGCGAAATGGATATCCTGGCCCACCTCATGGCCCATCCCGAACGGATTTCGGCGCGCCCTGCACTGACGGACGCGGTCTATGGCCATCACGCCGGGGTCAGCGACCGCACGCTCGACAGCCACCTGCGCAACCTGCGCTCCAAACTGACAGAGGCGGGGTGCGGTAATGCGATCGAAACGGTACACGGCATCGGCATCAGGATGGGCCCATGCACCGGCACGTGACGCCCGTCGCACGCAAATGGCGTCCGCCGCTGGCGCTGGTCATCGGGGGAACCCTCGCGGCAGTGCTGATGCTGCCGCTGTTCGGCATTGTCTATCTGCGGCTCTGGGGCAATATCCTCGGCTGGGGCGAGGCGGCGTGGCTGATCGGCTGGCTGGCGGTGGTGGCCACGGCGGTCCTCGGGTTCCTGCTGTGGCGGCTTGTCCTGCGCCCGATCTATGCGCTGACCGCCTATGCCCGCGCGATGAAGGCGGGGCAGGCGGCCCCGGCCCCGGTCCATTTCGGCACGCCGGAACTGGGCGCGCTGGGGGCCAGCGTGATGGCGATGGGCGACAGCCTGAACAGCCGGGCCGAGGGGATGAAGGCCTATGCCGATCATGTCGCGCATGAGCTGACTTCACCGCTCACCGCCATCCAGGGGGCGGCAGAACTGTTGCGGGCCGGGGCGTCGGGCGAGGACGCGGAAACCCTGCAACGCACGATCACGCAGGCCACGGCCCGGATGCAGGCCCTGCTGGACGATCTGGGCCACCACGCGCAGGCGGCCAGCAGTGGCGGGGCGGGCACCTGTCGGCTGAGCGATGTGGCGTCCGGTCTCGCCGTGGCGATCGAGATGGACGTGGCGCAGGACGGTCAGGTGCCGCTGCTGGCCGCCGATCTGGCGACCATCCTGACCCAACTGGCGCGCAATGCGGCAGAGCATGGCGCACAGCGCCTGACCCTCGCCGCGTCACGGGACACCCTGCGCGTCGTTGATGACGGTCCGGGCATCAGTGCGGGCAACCGGGACCGCGTGTTCGATCCGTTCTTCACCACCCGACGCGCCGAGGGAGGCACCGGCATGGGCCTCAGCATCGTGCGCAGCCTCGTGCAGG
>CAZITF010000213.1:0-5210 GCA_964542095.1 uncultured Rhodobacterales bacterium | reverse complement strand
AAAAGAACTTGTCATAGGGGGCCTGCCCCTGCCGGTAGGCGTTGAACCACGCGCCCTGACTGCTGACATGGTTGAGCACCAGATCGGACATCAGATGGAATTCCCGCGCAATCCGGTTGATGTCCGCCCAGTCGCCCAGCTGCGGGTTCACGCTGCGAAAATCGGACACGGCAAAGCCATCGTCCGAGGTGAACGGAAAGAACGGCAGGATATGCACCCCGTTCACCACCCCCTTCATCCGGCGCAGCAGGAAATCGTGCAGCAAATCCAGAGGCTTGTGAACTCCGTCGAGGATCGAATTGCCATAGGTGATCAGCAGCGCATCCGCCTCGGTCCACAGGTTGTTGCTGGGCCGGCGGCCGCGTTTGCGCGGTTTGGTGCCTTCGGGCCAGAACGCCTCGACGATCTTGCTGGACAGGATGTCGCGATCCAGATCGGGATAGATCTGGCCGACAAGCGCGCCAAGGCGTTGTCCAAAGGTGTTCTTGCTGGCTTGCATGGGTGCGACAGGGTCCGAAGCGAATTGCATTGATCCGAAAAAAGCATCATTTACGAGGGCTTGCCTAGTCAAAACGGCGCGAAACAGGGGGGCGAGAGCGCGGCCGCGTCACATTTGCGCAGAAGCGAGGCAGGCGCGCGCCCCCGCGCCACCGCGCGACACGGCACCACGCATCCCCGGCCTTGCGCCCCGTGCCCGCTTTCTATCCAATCGCCGCACGTGAAACGGTCACCTTGGGGGCGCCATGCCGGGTCCGCTGGACAGTCTGAATGTCGTTGAATTTGCAGGGCTCGGGCCCGCACCGCTGGCCGGGCAGTTGCTGGCCGATCTGGGCGCGCATGTCACGGTGATCGACCGGGCCTCGGGCGCTGCGGACCCGACGGATGTCAACCGGCGCGGCAAACGGTCCGTGGCGCTCAACCTCAAATCCGGGGACGGGCGCGCGCTGGCCCATGCGTTGATCGCGCGGTCCGACATCCTGATCGAAGGGTTCCGCCCCGGCGTGATGGAGCGCCTCGGCCTTGGCCCCGCCGATTGCCCCGATACGCTGGTCTATGGCCGCATGACCGGCTGGGGGCAGAGCGGGCCGCTGGCGCAGGTGGCGGGCCACGACATCACCTACCTTGCGACCACCGGCGTCCTCAGCCTGATGGGCAGCGCCGAAGGCCCGCCCAGGCCGCCGCTGAACCTCGTGGCCGACTACGGGGGCGGGTCGATGTTCCTGCTGTACGGACTGCTCGCGGCGGTCATTGCGCGCGGTGTGACGGGCCGGGGCCAGGTGGTGGATGCGGCGATGATCGACGGTGTGCCCGCGATGATGGGCCTGATCCACGGGCTGATGGCGCAGGGCGCATGGACGGATCAACCGGGCACCAACTGGCTGGATGGCGGCGCGCCGTTCTATCGCTGCTATGCTTGCGCGGATGGGCGCGACGTCGCCGTGGGCGCACTCGAACCGCAGTTCTATGCGCTGTTGCTGGATGGGCTGGGCCTGCGCGATGCCGAGTTGCCTGAGCAGAACGACCGGGCAGGCTGGCCGGTGCTGGCGGCGCGGTTTGCCACGGTCTTCGCCAGCGCGCCACGCGATCACTGGGCGTCGGTCTTTGCGGGCACGGATGCCTGCGTGGCCCCGGTTCTGACGCTGGAGGAGGCGGCGAAGGCGCCGCATCTGGCCCAGCGCGGCGTCTATGTGGCACCGGGCGGCGTGCGCCAGGCCGCGCCCGCGCCGCGCTTTTCCGCGAGCGACGTGTCGCCCGTGACGGCCCCCACAGCGCCCGGCGCGCAGACCGACGCGGTGCTGGCCGAACTGGGATATGACGCGCAGGCCATCCGCGCCTTGCGCGACAGCGGGGCGCTGGCATGAAGGCGCTGATCGCAGGGGGCGGCATCGGCGGCCTTGCCTGTGCCCTCGCCCTGCGCCTGCGCGGCTGGGACGTGGCGGTGTTCGAACAGGCCCCCGAACTGAGCGAGATCGGCGCGGGCCTGCAAATCTCTCCCAACGGGTGGAAGGTGCTGGAGGCGCTGGGGGTCACGGCCCATCTGCGCGACACCCTGTTCGAACCCGAGGCCATCGAGATGCGCATGGGCCTGGGCGGCGCGCGGGTTTTCCGCCTGCCGCTGCGGGGCTATGCGCAGGCACGTTGGGGCGCGCCCTACATCCACGTGCATCGCGCCGATCTGGTGGCGGCGCTTGAACAGCGCCTGACGGGGCTGCAAGGCGATGCCATCCACACCGGACAGGTGGTCAGCGCCTATGGTCAGACCGGCGACAGCGCCCACCTGATCGTCGAGGATGGCAGCACCCGAACAGGCGACATCGTGATTGGCGCGGACGGGCTGCACTCGGTCATCCGCGCGCAGATGCTGGGGCCGGATCGTCCGCGCTATACCGGCAATGTGGCGTGGCGCGCGGTGGTGGCGGTCGACCGGCTGGGCGCCTATGCACCACCCCCCACCGCCTGCGTCTGGGTCGGGCACAAGCGGCACGCGGTCACCACGCGGCTCAGGGCCGGGAGCCTCGCCAATTTCGTCGGCATGGTCGAAACCCCGGAACCCGCCCCCGAAAGCTGGCGCGCGACGGGCAGCCGGAGTGATGCCCGGACCGCGTTTCAGGGTTGGGCACCCGAAATCCGCACCCTGATCGAACAGGCCGGGGTCTTGCACCGCTGGGCCCTGTTCGACCGCGCCCCCCTGCCGCGCTGGCACGAGGGGCGGGTGGCGCTGCTGGGGGACGCGGCCCACCCGATGTTGCCGTCCATGGCGCAGGGCGCGGTGCAGGCGCTCGAGGACGCGTGGGCGCTGGCGGCTCTGCTGGAACGTCACGGCGCGCCCGATGCAGCCTTTGGGGCCTATTACGATCAGCGGATCGCGCGCACGGCGCGGGTGCAAAAGGGGTCGGCGGCCAATGCGCGCCTGTTCCACCACGCCAGCGCGCTGGGTCGCTGGGGGGTCTACGGCCCCATGGGCCTCGCCGCCCGACTGGCCCCGGATGCATTTCATGCGCGTCAGGACTGGGTCTATGGGTTTGATGTGACCGCGCAGTAGCGCAGGCAACGGGCGCCGCTACAACGTGCCTTCGGCCCGCACCGGTTTGCCCATCGCGGCGTCACTCTGCGCGGTCGCGACCGAGATGCCCGCAAGCAGGACCAATACACAGATCAGCGCCAGCAGCCCGTGGCGCAGGCGCAAACGCCGCTTGCGCCGCTGCGGGCGCGGTGCCGGCGTGTCGGCATGGATCAATTCCCACAAGGCCGCTTCGCCCTGACCCGACCGCACCCGCGCGCCCATGGAAAACAGGATTTCTCTCAGATCGGGGTCGCGCCTGTCATAACCGCCCAGCCGCGCACGGATCGCCGCAAGGCTCAGGCGGCGGTCGGGACATGCCGGATCGTCGAACAGACGCGCAATGTCGCGCGCCACCACTTCGGGTTCATGTCCGGCAACGGGCGGGTCAGCGGCGCTGATCGGCGTTTTGTCGCGGGCAAGCAGCAGGTCAGACGTCATGAGCCAAGCCATTCTGTTAAGACCGATGGTCTATGGTGGCAGAATTCGCGGCATTTTTCAACTTTTGCGATAAGCGGGCAGCGCCCCGGTCAGGGTCGCTGCCCGGCGGGTCAGCCCTTGCTCATCCGGTTTTCGATCAGCGCCCCGGCGACAGAAGGGTCCGCAAGGGGCGAGGTGTCGCCCAAAGCGGCGAAGTCGTCCCCGGCGGTCTTGCGTCGCATCGGGTGGCGCGAGCGTTGCGCGGATTGATCTGTCACTCCGCCTTTTGGCAGAAATAAAGCGCGATATAGGGCGGCATGTTTTCATGCGGTTTGCCCCCGCCTGCCGGAAACACGCCCCTACTGCTACGCGCGACTGTGACGTTCCACGCAGCGTTTTCCTTGGGGACATTGAAATAGGGCATGTTCGCTTCGGTCCCTGCATCCAGCCATTCGATGCCACGCACGCTGACCATGGCCAGGTTGTGCGTATGGCTGGGCATTTGCGCCTCGCTCAGGGTCACCTTTGCCTCCCCGCCCTGCGTGCCGACGACCGGATAGTTCGCACCTGCCCCGAGAATAAAGCGGTCCTTGGCTGCCTCGAACGGGACCCATCCGCGCGGGCACGTCTTTTCCCCCTTTTCCGAAACATAGGCCACGATGGCGCGGGTGCCGGGGTGATTGCCAAGGGCGGGAACGCTTGCGTCCTGCGCGGCATTCACCGTGGCGGCCAGCGCATCCATCCGCGCCGTCAGGCCCTCAAGCCCGGCCAGACGCGCCTCCAGCGCGCCAATGCGGTCCTCGGCGGCCTTCAGGTCGTCCTGCGCGCGTTCCAGGCAGGCAAAGGCGCGAAAGGCCTCTTGCGGTCGATCCGCTATCAGGTTGTCGCAACGCAGCGCATCCTGCGCCGTCGCGGGCAGTGCCAGCAGCGCCAGAGCGCTTGCGATCAGCCATGGTCTTGATTGCATCTGAGGATCTCCGTCATGGTGCCATTCGCATTCTCAAGGCACGATTGCAGGGTTTCGGGGGGGCGGACCAGCCCCTGCGCAAGGGCGAACAGCGACGTGCCGGTCAATGTGACCAGCACCATGTTCAGCGCGCCCAGCACCACGGCGCTGACCAGCCCGATCAGGCCAAGCCGGATGAGCAGGGGCCGCTTGCGCCCCGGCGGGACGGGAGGTGTCGCAGCGCCGGGGGCAAGCTGCCACAGCGCGGCTTCGCCTTCGCCGCTGTGCACGCGCGCGCCCATCGAAAACAGGATGGCCTTGAGCTCGGGGTCGTTCTCGTCGAACACCCCCAGACGCTTGCGAATGACGCCAAAGGACCGGCGGCGCTGCGGATATTGCGGATCGTCGAACAGGCGCGCGATTTCGCGCCTGACCTGGGCGTCGAACCGCGCCTTCCTGTCGGCGGCGTCCTGATTGTCAGCGGCGCTGATCAGTTCCTTGCGCAGGGTAAGCAGGTCGGAAATCATGTGCCCGGCAATACTGTTGAATCCAATGACCGGATCGTGACAGGTTTTGCCCGTTTGCACAACTTTGGCGATAAACGGGCAGCGCCCCGGTCAGGGTCGCTGCCCTGTGGGTCAGCCCTTGTTCATCCGGTTCTCGATCAGATCCTCGACAACGGACGGGTCCGCAAGGGTCGAGGTGTCGCCCAAAGCGGCGAAATCATCCTCGGCGATCTTGCGCAGGATGCGGCGCATGATCTTGCCCGAGCGGGTCTTGGGC
>CAZITF010000212.1:0-5211 GCA_964542095.1 uncultured Rhodobacterales bacterium | reverse complement strand
GGGCGGGCACGGTCGAGTTCATCGTCGATGGCTCCGGCCCGCTGCGTGGGGACGGGTTTTTCTTCATGGAGATGAACACGCGTCTACAGGTCGAACACCCGGTGACCGAGGCGATCACCGGCGTCGATCTGGTGGAATGGCAGTTGCGCGTGGCCGCGGGCGAGCCGCTGCCTGCGACGCAGGACGATCTGACGATCACCGGCCACGCCTTCGAGGCGCGCCTTTATGCCGAGGATGTGCCTGCCGGGTTCTTGCCCGCCACGGGCACGCTGACGCATCTGCACTTTCCAGCCACCGCCCGCGCTGACAGTGGTGTGCGGGCAGGGGACGCGATCAGCCCGTTTTACGATCCGATGATTGCCAAGGTGATCACCCATGGCCCGACCCGCGACGTGGCCCTGCGCCGTCTGTCGCAGGCGCTGGTGCAGACGCAGGTGGCGGGCACGGTGACCAACCTTGCCTTTCTGGGCGCGCTGGCGGGGCATGATGGTTTCGGCCGGGGCGAGGTCGACACCGGGCTGATTGCCCGCGATCTCGATGCGCTGACGGCTATGCCCGACCCGGCCCCGCGCCATGCGGTGGCAGCGGCGATGGTGGTGGCGCGACTGCACGAGGTGAGCCCGACCACCGGTTTTACCCTGTGGAGCCCGTTGCGCCGTGCGGTACCGCTGGCGCTCGGGGACAGGGTACTGGACGTTCATGTCGAGGTGCTGGGCCCCGATGCGCAGCAATGGAGTGTGGACGGCACGACCCTCATCTCCGAGCGGCGGCAGGGGCGCTGGATCGTCGACGGCCACCCCATGCCGCATGTGGATAGTGCAGGCGGCATGGTTACCGTTTTCGATCGGTATGGCATCGCCTATCGCGCCATCGACCTACTGGATGTGGCCGCAAGTGCGGGCGGGGATGGCAACCTGATCGAGGCCCCGATGCCGGGTCTGGTCAAGGCAATGTTCGCGACAGCGGGCGCAAAGGTTGCAAAGGGCGACAGATTGGCCATTCTGGAAGCCATGAAGATGGAACACGCCCTGCTGGCCCAACGCGACGGGATCGTTGCCGAAGTGCTGGCCGCGACCGGCGATCAGGTCAGCGCGGGTGCGGCCCTTGTCCGGCTGGAGGAGGCGGAGGCATGATCACCCTGCATCATTGCCCCCAGACCCGCTCGATGCGCACGCTTTGGCTGCTTCATGAACTGGACGTGCCCTTTCGGGTGAACATCCACGCATTCGACAAATCGCTGCGTCGTCCCGAGTTTCTGTCGCTCAGCCCGGCGGGCCGGGTGCCTGCCCTCGAGATCGATGGCGAGCGGATGTTCGAAACCGGGGCGATCACCGAATACCTGTGCGAACGCTACAGTCCCGACCGGCTGGGGCGCAGTGCCGCCAGCATGGACCGCATGGCCTGGCTGGTCTGGGTGCATTTCGCCGAAACCGTCAGCCAGCATGCCGCCGCGCTGACCCAGCAGCATGTCGCCCTTTACGAAGATCACATGCGCAGCCCCGTGGTGATGAAGCTGGAGGCCGCGCGCCTCGGGAAATGCTATGACGCGATCGAGGCGCGCCTGTCGACGCCGCTGGAAAACCGCGACTATCTGCTGACCTCCGGCTTTTCCGCTGCGGACATTTCGGTGGGGCAGGCCGTCTACATGGCGCGCCACTTTGCGAGGCTGGACGATCACCCCGAGACCGCGAAATGGTATGAGCGGATCACCGAACGGCCCGGGTTTCAGGCCAGTCTGCCCGAGGGCGGCGGGGGGTTGTACGACAAGGATTTCTATCCGGTTTGGGAGGGTTGAATGCTGGGCGCCGTCGAGATTTACGAGGTGGGCCCGCGCGACGGGTTGCAGAATGAAACGCGCGAGATCTCGGTGGCCGACAAGGTCGCGCTGATCGATCATCTCAGCACCGCAGGCTTTCGCCGGATCGAGGCGGGCAGCTTTGTCAGCCCCAGATGGGTGCCGCAGATGGCCGGAAGCGCCGAGGTGTTCGCCGCCATAAACCGCGCCCCTGACGTGCGTTACTCGGCCCTGACCCCGAACATGAAGGGGTTCGATGCGGCCATCGAGGCAAGCGTGGATGAAATCGCGGTCTTCGGCTCGGCAAGCGAAGGGTTTTCGCGCGCCAATATCAACGCCTCCATCGACGAGTCGCTGGAACGGTTCGCCCCGGTGATCGAGGCCGCGCGCATCATCGACCTGCCGGTGCGCGGTTACGTGTCCTGCGTGGTGGATTGCCCGCATGACGGCACGATTGACCCTGCGGCGGTGGCACGGGTGGCCGATCGCCTGTTTGCCATGGGCTGTTACGAGATTTCGCTGGGCGACACGCTGGGTCATGGCACGCCGGATGCCATTGCCCGAATGCTGCTGGCCGTGCGCGACGTGGTGCCGGTGGGCCGTCTGGCCGGACACTACCACGACACCGGGGGCCGCGCGATTGACAATATCGACGCCTCGCTCAGCCTTGGGGTGCGGGTATTTGACGCCGCTGTCGGGGGCCTTGGCGGCTGTCCCTATGCGCCGGGTGCTGCGGGCAACGTGGCGACCGAGGCGGTGGCCGAACACCTGGAGCGGCTGGGCTATGACACTGGCCTCGATCTGGACGTGGTCAGGGCCTGTGCCGCGCGCGCGCAGGCCATGCGGGCCTGAGGGATGGTGCAGCGATGAGCCTTGAGACGATCACCGTCACCACAGATGCGCGCGGGGTTGCCACTCTGACGCTGAACCGTCCGGACAAGCACAATGCGCTGAGTGCGCGGATGCTGGCCGAGTTGACGCAAGCCGCCGCCGACCTTGGTGCGGATACGTCCGTGCGGGTGGTTGTGCTGACCGGAAAAGGCAAGAGTTTCTGCGCAGGCGGCGATCTGGGCTGGATGCGTGAACAGATGCAGGCGGATGCCGCAACCCGCGCCCGCGAGGCCGCAAAGCTTGCCCATATGCTTCAGGCTCTGAACACGATGCCCAAGCCGCTGATCGGGGGGTTGCAGGGCAATGCCTTTGGCGGCGGGGTTGGCATGGCGTCGGTCTGCGATGTGGCCATCGGGGTCGACCATCTGCGCATGGGGCTGACGGAAACGCGGCTGGGGATTATCCCGGCCACTATCGGCCCTTACGTGCTGGCCCGCATGGGGGAGGGGCGCGCGCGGCGGGTGTTCATGTCGGCGCGCCTGTTTGACGCGCAAGAGGCGGTGACGCTTGGCTTGCTCGCCCGCGCGGTGCCGCAGGATCAGCTTGGGGCTGCCATCGAGGCCGAAGTGGTGCCATACCTGTCCTGCGCACCCGGTGCCGTGGCCGAGGCCAAGGCACTGGCGCGCGCGCTTGGCCCACGCATCGACGCGGAGACGATCGCGATGACCATCGACGCCCTCAAGGCGCGCTGGGAGACCGAGGAGGCGGGCGAAGGCATAGGAGCCTTCTTTGACAAACGCCCGCCCTCCTGGGCGCGGGAGCGGTCACCGCCGTGACAAGAAGCACCTTACCTGGTCTGCACGCGACGCGGCGTTAGCGAACGGCACGGAAATGTCAACTCTTGGTTGTATTTCCGCAAACGCTTAGCGCATTCTTGCCGACCGGGTAATTTTGTTTTGTGAACTGAGGGTTTTAAGCTAATTCTTGATCCTCAAGGGCATTCACAACCCCGTGACTTTCCGATCTGCGAGACCGAAAAAGACAGATGACCCACTATTCGAACGATTTCAGCAATCTGGTGGAATTCGATGCGCTTGCGCAGTCGATTTCGGCCAAGCTGAGATGTGACATGAGCCTGATCAGCATCGTCAGTGCCGAGGCTTTGATCGCCATGGGTCACTCGCATGAACATTTGAACTCCGGCAACCGGTCATTCGCTCTGCGCGACACTGTCTGTGGCCGCACGGTGACAGCGGGCAAAGCGTTGCGCATCAACAACGCGCAGGCGGACCCCAGCCTGTGCGCGCTGCATTCCGTGCAAGACCTGCAAATCGGTGCCTATCTGGGCGTGCCGCTTCGGCTGGAAGGGCGCGGCATTGTCGGTGCGGTCTGCGCAATCACGACCTCGGCGCGCATATGGCGGGACGGTGAAGTCGACTATCTGATCGCGGTTGGAGATCTGGTCGAAAGCAAGATCGAGCGCCACCTGTTGCGTTTCGAGCAGAAGGCGCTGAGCGCCGCATTGGCTGAAAACGATGCCATCCTGACCATGCTGTCGCAAATGGAAGGCAAGGCGATGACCGTGCATAACGCCGCCGGCGATCTTGTCTTTGCCAACAACGCGGTGCGCAACGATCTGAACCTGAACACGCAGGAAATGCTGAGCCTGCCGCAGATCGCGCGTCACCTGCTGCCTGAAATCACCCATCCGGGCAGTGTCAAAGTGGCCATGACTGTGCCGGCGCTGACGGCGCTGAATGTGCAGGTTTCGGCCTGCGAAAACGGTCTGACCCTGGCCGAATGGTCCCGCAAGCCCGCCGAATAGGGCGCGGGCGCCTGTCCTCACGGACGAAAAACTGCGCCTGATCCCTGCCTGGGTCGATTGACGCTGCGCGGCGGCCTGCGTACACAGAGGCAAATGCGACGCCTGATGCACGCGCAGGCAAACCGAAGGAGCCATCCATGGAAGGCATGTTGCGGGAGTATCTCCCCATTCTGGTGTTTCTGGCCGTAGCCATCGGCCTGGGCCTTGTTCTGATGCTGTCGGCGGTGGTCATCGCGGTGCGCAATCCCGACCCCGAAAAGGTCAGCGCCTATGAATGCGGGTTCAACGCCTTTGACGATGCGCGGATGAAATTCGATGTCCGCTTCTACCTCGTGTCGATCCTGTTCATCATCTTCGATCTGGAAATCGCGTTCCTGTTCCCCTGGGCCGTCGCCTTCAAGGATGTGAGCATGATCGGTTTCTGGTCGATGATGGTCTTCCTTGGCGTTCTGACCATCGGCTTTGCCTATGAATGGAAGAAGGGTGCGCTCGACTGGGAGTGACCTCGGTCTGATCCGGGGAGGGCGCGCGGCGCGCCCTGTCTGTCACCCAAGAGCTGTCTGCCCAGGGGGCGAGACATTGTCGCGGGCGGCATAGCGTGCGGGCCAGACGTTGACCCCTTCGCAGGAGCGGCATAGATCCAAGTCGTGCCGAGGACCCGAAAGGACATGTCACATGGGAGTTGCCACCGGCGACTACAGCGCAGGGCCCGATCGCGAGGTTGCGACCCAAGAGTTGAACCGCGAGCTTCAGGACAAGG
>CAZITF010000211.1:0-5217 GCA_964542095.1 uncultured Rhodobacterales bacterium | reverse complement strand
TGGGCGGAGGCTTCGGCGGCAAGGAGAGCCAGGGCAACGCACTTGCCGTCGCCACAGCCATTGTCGCGCGGCAGACGGGCCGTACCACAAAGATGCGCTATGACCGGGATGACGACATGATCATCACCGGCAAGCGGCACGATTTCCGGATCGACTACGACGTTGGATTTGACGACGAGGGGCTGATCACTGCCCTCGATGTGCGTCACTACACCCGCTGCGGCTGGGCGATGGATCTGTCCCTGCCGGTCGCCGACCGCGCCATGCTGCATGCCGACAACGCCTATTGGCTGCCGAACGTGCGCATCGAAAGCCACCGATTGCGCACCAATACCCAAAGTGCCACGGCCTTTCGCGGCTTTGGCGGCCCGCAGGGCATGCTGGGGATGGAACGGATCGTGGATCATGTTGCCGCGGAACTGGGGCTTGAGCCTTTGGTGGTGCGCCAAAGGAACTTTTATGCCTCCGGCGGCAGTATTTCCGGCCAAGAGATGCAAACCACGCCCTATGGTCAGCCGGTCGAGGATTTCATTCTGGATGGTTTGGTCGAGCAATTGCGCGCCAGTTCCGATCATGACGCCCGACGCGCGGCGATTGCCGACTGGAACGCGGCCAACCCGGTGCTGAAGAAGGGGATTGCGCTGACGCCGGTGAAGTTCGGTATCTCGTTCACCCTCACCCATCTCAATCAGGCGGGCGCGCTGGTGCATGTCTATGCGGATGGGTCGATCCACCTGAACCACGGCGGGACCGAGATGGGTCAGGGCCTGTTCCAGAAGGTCGCGCAGGTGGCGGCCAGCCGCTTTGGCGTGCCGCCGGAGGCCGTCAGGATCACCGCCACCGACACCGCCAAGGTGCCCAACACCTCGGCCACCGCCGCCTCTTCGGGCAGCGATCTCAACGGGATGGCGGTAAAGGCCGCCTGCGATGCCATTCGCGACCGGATGGCGGCGCATCTGGCGCAACTTCACCAATGCAGGCCCGACGCGGTGGTGTTCAGCGACGGTCACGTGCAGGCGGGCGAGGCCGAGTACAGCTTTGCCGAGGTCGCCGCCCTCACCCATCAGGCCCGGATCAGCCTTTCGGCCACCGGGTTCTACAAGACCCCCGACATCGAATGGGACCGGATCAAGGGCCAGGGCCGCCCGTTCTTCTACTTTGCCTATGGCGCGGCTGTGACCGAGGTGGTCGTCGACACCCTCACCGGCGAAAACCGCATCCTGCGCGCTGATATCCTGCACGATGCGGGTGCCTCGCTGAACCCTGCACTCGATATCGGGCAGGTCGAGGGCGGCTATGTGCAGGGGGCGGGGTGGCTTACCACCGAGGAACTGGTCTGGGACAACAAGGGCCATCTGCGCACCCACGCGCCCTCGACCTACAAGATACCCGCCTGCGCTGATCGCCCGCCGGTGTTCAACGTCGCCCTCTGGGACGGCGAGAACCGGGCCGACACGATCTACAAGTCCAAGGCTGTCGGAGAGCCGCCGCTGATGCTGGGGATTTCAGCCTTTCTGGCGCTGAGCGATGCGGTATCGGCCTGCGGGCCAGCCTATCCCGACCTGCATGCACCCGCGACCGCCGAGGCCGTGCTGGCCGCCATCCACCGGGCGCGCGATGTTTGACCGGGACGCCCTGATCGCGGCCTGCAAGGCCCATGGGCGCGTGGTGCGCGTCGTGGTCGCCGCCGTCCATGGATCGGCCCCGCGCGAAGTAGGCGCCTCCATGTGCGTGTGGAAGGGCGGGCAGTCGGGCACCATCGGTGGCGGCGCGCTTGAGTATGACGTGGCGATGGCCGCACGCGGTCTGGTGCAGGACCGGGTCAGCCGCCACGCGCTGGGTCCCGACCTTGGGCAATGCTGCGGCGGTGCTGTCGAGGTGCTGAGCGAAGTCTATGACCTGCCCCGCGCTGTCGCGCTGCCGACAGATGTGATCGCACGCGGGTCGCGGCCGATGCCGCTGGCGGTCACGCGAATACTCAGAGAGGCGCGCAATCAGGGGCAACTTCCGGATGCCGCGCGGATCGATGGCTGGATGGTCGAGGGCGTGCGCAGCCCGGACCGGCCCCTCTGGATCTGGGGGGCGGGCCACGTGGGCCGCGCGCTGGTCGATGTGCTGCACCGGGTGCCGGGTATCGCGATCACCTGGGTCGATACGGGGGCGGAGAGGTTTCCGGACGTCGTGCCGGACGGTGTGACGATCGTGCCCGCGGCCGAACCGGCACGGTTGGTGCCACATACGCAATCGCAGGCCGATCACCTGATCCTGACCTATTCCCATGACCTCGACCTGTCGCTGTGCCACGCGCTGCTGACCCATGGCTTCGGCTCTGCCGGGCTGATCGGGTCGGCCACCAAATGGGCGCGGTTCCGCAAACGGCTCGGGGCACTGGGGCACGGGGCCGATCAAATCGCGCGCATCACCTGCCCCATCGGCGACCCGACTTTGGGCAAGCAGCCACATATGATTGCGATCGGGGTGGCCCATCGGTTACTGATGGCGCGCAGGCAGGCCCGACTCCGGGCGGAGGAGCGCGCATGACAACCCCACTTCTGGCGCTGTCCGGACTGACCAAGGCCTATCCCGGCGTGATCGCCAATGATGACGTGAGCCTGGACATCGGTGTCGGCGAAATCCACGCGCTGCTGGGCGAAAACGGGGCCGGAAAATCCACCCTGGTCAAGATGATATACGGGCTGGTCAAACCCGACAGCGGCGTGATGCGGATGCGCGGCGAGGCCTTTGCGCCGGTCGACCCGCGCGCGGCGCGCGCGGCGGGTGTGGGCATGGTGTTTCAGCACTTTTCCCTGTTTGACGCGCTCAGCGTGGCCGAAAACATCGCCCTCGGTATGGAAGCGCCCCCGCCGATGGCAACCCTTGCCACCCGAATCCGCGAAGTGTCCGAAACCTACGGCCTGCCCCTGTCACCGGACCGCACCGTCGGGGATCTGTCCGCCGGAGAGAGGCAACGGGTCGAGATCATCCGCTGCCTGTTGCAGGAGCCCAAGCTGCTGATCATGGACGAACCCACTTCGGTGCTGACACCGCAAGAGGTCGACATCCTGTTCGAAACCCTGCGCAAGCTCAAGGCCGAGGGCACCGCGATCCTCTATATCTCGCACAAGCTCGAAGAAATCCGCGCACTGTGCGATGCGGCCACGATCCTGCGCGGCGGCAAGAACGTCGGCACCTGCGTGCCACGCGATACGTCGGCGCGGGAAATGGCCGAAATGATGGTGGGCAGTACGCTCGCCACCCCCAAAAGTGCCGCCCATGACATGGGCGAGGTGATGCTGTCGGTGACGGGGCTGTCGGCGGCCTCGCCTTCCGCCTTCGGCATGGCGCTCAAGGACATCTCGTTTGCGGTGCGGGGGGGCGAAGTGCTGGGCATCGGCGGGGTCGCGGGCAACGGGCAGGACGAGTTGCTGGGCGTGCTGTCGGGCGAATTGCCCTGTCTGCCGGGCATGGTGGCTTTCAGGGGGCGCGATCTGTCGGGCATCGGCCCGGAGGCGCGGCGCGGTCTGGGCGTGCTGGCCGCACCCGAAGAACGGCTGGGCCATGCGGCGGCCCCCGACATGTCCCTGACCGAAAACGCCATGCTCACCGGTATGACCCGCGAGGGGCTGGAGCGGGGCGGGATGCTCAACTGGCCCAGGGCGCGCAGCTTTGCCGAGCGGATCATCACCGAATTCGACGTGCGCACACCCGGGCCGCACAATGCGGCGCGTTCGCTGTCGGGCGGGAACCTGCAGAAATTCGTGATCGGGCGCGAAGTGTTGCAGCGCCCCGAAGTGCTGGTGGTCAACCAGCCAACGTGGGGGGTCGATACCGCTGCTGCTGCAGCCATCCGGCAGGCTCTGCTGGATCTGGCCGCGGGGGGAACGGCGCTGGTGATCATCAGCCAGGATCTCGACGAGCTGATGGAAATCTCGGACCGTTTTGCCGCGCTGAACGAGGGGCGGCTGAGTGCGCCGAAGCCGACGTCGGAGCTGGATGTGGAACAGATCGGCCTGATGCTGGGCGGAGCGCACGGGATGGAGGTTGCACATGTTTGAAACCGGCCCTCCGGGGGGGATTTTTCCGAAACAGAGAAGCAGGGGGGTGCGCAGGTGATCCGTCTTGAGAAACGGCCCCAACCTTCGCAGGTGATGTCCTGGGCCACGCCGCTGCTGGCCGTGCTCGCCACGATGATCTTTGGCGGTGTGCTGTTCGCGGCCCTTGGCAAGGACCCGATCGTGTCCATCCTCACCATTTTCTGGGAACCGCTCTTTGGCGAGTTCTCGTTCTTTTACCGCCCGCAACTGCTGATCAAGGGGGCACCTCTGGTGCTGATCGCCATTGGCCTCGCGCTGGGGTTCAAGGCGGGCATCTGGAACATCGGGGCCGAAGGGCAGTATATCATCGGAGCCATTTGCGGGGCTGGGGCGGGGCTGGCGTTTTACCCTGCCGAAAGCGTCTTGATCTTTCCGCTCATGGTGCTGGCGGGCGCCCTGGGCGGGTGCCTCTGGGCGCTGATACCGGGCTTTCTCAAGGTGAAATTCGGCACCAACGAGATCCTCGTCAGCCTTATGCTGGTCTATGTGGCCGAACAGCTTCTAGCCTCCATGTCATTGGGTTTGCTCAAAAATCCAGAAGGGTTCGGCTTTCCCGGCTCGCGCAACCTGCAACAGTACCCGTCAGCGTACAATGCCGAGCTGATGGCGGGCACCGGTATGCATTGGGGGGTCGTCGCCGCGCTGATCGCGGTGATCTTTGCCTATGGGCTGCTGACGCGCCACCGGCTTGGGTTCGCCATCCGTGTCACGGGTGAGGCCCCGCGGGCGGCCAGGTTCGGCGGGGTGAACCCGGCGCGCCTGATCCTGTTCTGCCTTGGTGCCTCGGGCCTGCTGGCGGGCCTTGCGGGCATGTTCGAAGTGGCAGGCCCTGCGGGGCAGATCAGCATCGATTTCAACGTGGGCTACGGGTTCACCGCGATCATCGTCGCGTTTCTGGGCCGCCTTCATCCACTGGGAATCGTCGCCGCCGGGCTGCTGATGGCGCTGACCTATATCGGCGGAGACATCGCGCAGTCACAGCTGGGTCTGCCAGCGGCGGCGATACAGGTGTTCCAGGGGATGCTGTTGTTTTTCCTGCTCGCACTGGATGTGCTGACCAATTACCGCGTGCGGTTCGGCGTGGGGGAGATAGCATAATGGACCTCTCCGCCATCAACCCCAT
>CAZITF010000210.1:0-5236 GCA_964542095.1 uncultured Rhodobacterales bacterium | reverse complement strand
CCCGGTCGATCAGCCCGTCCAGACCCACGCGCCCGCCGCCGCCCGCACTGCCGCTTTCGCGCCGCCCGTTCGCTTCGACGATGACCGAGATGTTGAGGCGGCTCATGGGCCGGGTATCGCGCACCGTGTGGCCGTCGGCGCGCAGGATCTCGATCTCCTGCAGCGAGGCGGCGAGCGAGGCCGAGACCTGCACCACCCGCGAATCAAGGTCGCGCAGATAGGCGTCGACCTCTTTCAACGTCTCAAGCTTCACCGGAAAACTGGCCCCGGCGATGGGATCATCGCTGGTATAAAGGTGGCGATTGGTGGCCTGTGGCGCATCCGCCATGATCCCGCCGCCGTCCCCGACAGCCAGGCGCGCCGTTTCGGCGGCACGGCGCAGGGCGGATTCGCTGATCTCGGTGGAATGGGCGTATCCGGCCACTTCGCCGCGCACGGCGCGCAGGCCAAAACCCGTGGCCGCATCGTAACTTGCCGTTTTCAGGCGGCCATCGTCGTAAACCAGCGACTCCGAACGGCGTTGTTCGAAAAACAACTCGCCATCATCGGCCCCCGCCGTGGCCGCGCGCAGCACCTCCAGGGCGGTGTCTCGGTCGACCTCTGTATCCAGAGGGGCAAAGGGGGCGTCGGTCATGGCAGGCTCCTGCGGGTTCATGGGGGGCGGAATATGCGCGAAGCGTCCGTTTGACGCGCCCCTTAAGTCTTTATCTTGCGATCAAGATATGATTGTAAGTGCCCCTAATACAACGGGAGGAGGGTGCGGTGCGCGTATTCGCCCTCTCACGGACCCCAGGATCGCTCCAACAAGTTCAGGACGACGACATGAAAAAGCTTTTCTCGATATCGGGCGTATTTGCCGCTTTGGCCGCCGCCCCCGCTTGGGCCCAGGAAGGGCTCGAAGTGATTGGCCGCCCGGTAGACGGCGCCATGGGCTTTCAGCCCGCCGCCACCGAAGTGGCGCGCCGCCTGCAATGGCTGGATGGAATGATCCTGGTGATCATCACTGCGATCACCCTGTTCGTGACGGCCCTGCTGGCCTGGGTGGTCATCCGCTACAACCGCAAGCGCAACCCCGAAGCGGCGACCTTTACCCACAACACCCCGATCGAGATCGCGTGGACGGTCATTCCCATCGTCATTCTCGTGTTTATCGGCGCGTTTTCCCTGCCCACCCTGTTCCATCAACAGGAAATCCCCGAGGCGGACATCACCATCAAGGCCACGGGTTATCAGTGGTTCTGGGGCTATGAATACGTTGACGAAGGGTTTGGATTTGACGCCTACATGATCGGTGCGCCTGCCACAGGCGGGGACAACTCGCTGACGCCTGAAACCGAAGCGGCACTGATCGACGCCGGCTATTCGCGCGAAGACTTCCTTCTGGCCACGGACAATGCGGTTGTGATCCCGGTCAACAAGACAGTTGTCGTGCAGGTGACCGGGGCAGACGTGATTCACGCATGGACCGTTCCCGCCTTTGGCGTGAAACAGGACGGCGTGCCGGGGCGTCTGGCCGAGTTGTGGTTCTCTGCCGAAAAGGAAGGCATCTATTTCGGTCAGTGTTCGGAGCTTTGCGGGATTGCGCATGCCTACATGCCGATCACCGTCAAGGTGGTCAGCGAAGAGGCCTATGCCGCATGGCTGGCTGATGCCAAGCAGGAATTTGCTGGAACCGCCAAGACCCTGACCGTCGCTTCCAACTGAACCCGTAAGGCGGGGTTAACCCCGCCCTACATCGCACCCTCAGCCCAAGGGCCGATATGACCGACGTAAGCTATCAGAACCAGACGCACGAGGCCGAGGCATCGCTGGGCGACTATTTCGCCCTGATGAAGCCGCGCGTGATGCAGTTGGTGGTATTCACGGCCGTAGTGGGCCTGCTGGCGGCACCCGTGTACGTGCATCCGGTCATCGCCTTTGCCTCGATCCTGTTCGTGGCCGTCGGGGCGGGTGCCTCGGGCGCTCTGAACATGTGGTGGGACGCGGATATCGACCGCGTGATGCGCCGCACGGCCAAACGCCCCATTCCAGCAGGCAAGGTCACCCCGGACGAGGCCAAAGTGCTTGGCTTTGCCCTGGCGGGCATGTCGGTGATGATGCTGGCGCTGAGCGCGAACCTGCTGGCCGCTTTCCTTCTGGCCTTCACCATCTTTTTCTACCTCGTGATCTATTCGATGTGGCTGAAACGCTCGACTCCGCAGAACATTGTGATCGGCGGGGCGGCAGGGGCTTTCCCCCCGGTTATCGGCTGGGTGATTGCAACTGGGTCCATGGCCATCGAGCCGTGGCTGATGTTCGCGCTGATCTTCATGTGGACGCCGCCGCATTTCTGGGCGCTGGCGCTGTTCATGAAGTCGGACTACGAAGACGCGGGTGTGCCGATGCTGACCGTGACACACGGGCGCACGTCCACACGCAAGCACATTCTGCTCTACACAATTCCACTGGTCATCCTGGCAGTTGGTACGGCGTTCACCGGTATCGGTGGCCCATTCTACCTGGCCACTGCGCTGGTGCTGAACGCGCTGTTTCTCAAGGGTGCCTATGACATCTGGCGCCGCACCGAGGCGCAGGCCGAAGCCGACGCATACAGGGTGGAAAAGTCTTTTTTCCGCCTGTCGCTGTGGTATCTCTTCCTGCATTTCGGGGCCATCCTGGTCGAGGCTCTGCTGCCTGCAACATGGGGAATCTGGACATGACCATTCGCGCCGAACACGAGATCCACCAACGCCGCAAGGGCCGCAATATCGGCGTCGCCCTGATGTTGGTGGCCTTTATCGTGCTGGTCCTCGCGCTGACCTTCGTCAAGATCACCAGCGACGATTTCAAGCTGCCGCCGATTGCGGAGGGACAGTGATGCGGTTGTCCGGCCCGTCAAAGACAGTTGCGCAAACCCTGGGCGTCGTTGTCGTCATGGGCGGTCTCGCCTGGGCGTCGGTCCCGTTCTACAACTGGTTTTGCCAGGTTACGGGCTTTGGCGGCACGCCGACCGTCAGCGAAGTGGCCAGCGACGAAATTCTGGACCAGACGATCAAGATACGCTTTGACGCCTCGCTGGAACGCAACATGCCGTGGGAATTCAAGCCCGTCGTCCGTGAAATGGAATTGCGGATCGGCGAGACGGGACTGGCCTTTTACGAGGCTTACAACCCGACCGACAAACCCGTTGCCGGATCGGCCAGCTATAATGTCGCCCCATATCAGGCGGGCGGATTTTTCACCAAGATCGACTGTTTTTGCTTTGAAGAGCAGGTGCTGGCCCCGGGCGAGCGCGTCCAGATGCCGGTGACCTTCTATGTCGACCCGGAAATTGTGACCGACCGCGATGCAAAATACGTGCGCTCGATCACACTCAGCTATACATTCTACCAAATCGACCTGCCCGAGGGCTATGCCGCTCTGGACAAGGACGAAGACACAAACCAAAACTGAGGGACGCAACCCATGGCCCACGCAAAAAACCACGACTACCACATTCTGGCGCCATCGACCTGGCCGTTTCTGGGCGCGCTCGCGGGCTTTACCATGCTCTTCGGGGCGGTGGCCTGGATGTCGGGGGGCATGACGATCCTGTTCAAATCCATCGAGTTGAGCGGCCCCTGGCTGTTCCTCATCGGCTTCGTCGCTGTGCTTTATGTCATGTTCGGTTGGTGGACCGACGTGGTGGCCGAAAGCCGGGTTGGCGATCACACGCCCGTCGTGCGTATCGGCCTGCGTTATGGCTTTATCCTCTTCATCATGTCCGAAGTGATGTTTTTCGCCGCTTGGTTCTGGGCCTTTTTCAAGGACAGCATCTACCCGATGAGCGAATATGTCGGCACAACATATGTGCGCCCCGAAATCTATCAGGTTGATGCGTTCAACCTGCCGCTGATCAACACGCTGATCCTGCTGTTGTCGGGCTGTGCCGTGACATGGGCACACCACGCTCTGGTTCATGGCGGGCCGCGCAAGGATCTGATCAACGGTCTGGCCATCGCGGTGGTTCTGGGCGTGATGTTCACCGTGCTGCAGGCCTATGAATATTCCTACCTGCTGTATCAGGGCTGGGAGTTTGGCAACGACACGTTCTTCTCGGCCTTCTTCATGGCGACCGGCTTCCACTGGCTGCATGTGCTCATCCGGACGATTTTCCTGTTCGTCTGCCTGCTGCGCGCGATCAAAGGTGATTTCACCGCAGAAAAACACATCGGGTTCGAGGCAGCGGCCTGGTACTGGCACTTTGTGGATGTGGTCTGGCTGTTCCTGTTCTTTGCCGTCTACATCTGGGGCGTGGCCCAGATGCCCGGCGTGCACTAAGCCGCACAGGCGTAGGCGAACGACAAAGGCGCGCGGTTTCCGCGCGCTTTTTTCAATTTGAAAGAGGGTGGGTCAGGCGCGATGAGGCTTTGGTTTGGTCTGATTGTGGGCGTGGTCGGGGTTGGGGTTCTGCTGTCGCTTGGCATCTGGCAGGTCCAGCGGCTGGCGTGGAAGCAGGACATCATCGCGCGGATCGACGCGCAGATCGCCGCCGACCCCGTGCCCCTGGCCGAGGCGCTGGAGCCGGAATACCGCCGCTATGCCCCGGTCCTGATGACGGGGCAGTTCGGGAACGGGCATGTCCGCATGCTTGCCTCTCGCCGCACGACGGGCGCCGTCTACCGCATCATTCGCCCCTTCGTGACGGACGACGGGCGCAAAGTGCTGGTCGACACCGGATGGCAGGTTCAATCGCGCGACGTCGCGGACGGTCCCGAGGGGCGTGTGACGCTGACCGGAAATCTTGATGCGCCTCAAGAGGCGGACGGCTTTACCCCGCCGCCGGACATCGCCGGGAACATCTGGTTCGCCCGCGATGTGCCCGCCATGGCCACGGCCCTGGGCACGGACCCGGTGCTGGTGGTGTTGCGCGATGCGCCGGAAATCGACCTTGGGGTGACGCCCTGGCCGGTAGACACCGCTGGTATTCCGAACGATCACCTGCAATACGCCCTCACGTGGTTTTCCCTTGCCCTGATCTGGGGGGCCATGACCGCCTATTTCCTGCTGCGCACCCGTCGCGGCATGCGCTGAGAAAGACGAAGACATGCGCTATATCTCGACCCGTGGCCAAGCGCCGGACCTGACATTCGAAGACACGATGCTGACCGGGCTGGCCCGAGACGGCGGTCTCTATGTGCCCGAGACCATCCCGCAGATGGATGCCCACACCATCGCCGCGATGGGCGGTCAAAGTTACGAAGACATCGCCTCTACC
>CAZITF010000209.1:0-5262 GCA_964542095.1 uncultured Rhodobacterales bacterium | reverse complement strand
CGGTCTGGCCGCCTCGGGCGGGCTGTTTCTGATCGTGATCATCCTCGGCGGTATATATGGCGGTATCTTTACCCCGACCGAAGCTGCGGCGGTGGCGGCGGTCTATGCCTTCCTGATCTCGGTCTTTGTCTATCGCGACATGGGGCCACTGGCGACGCCCGAAGGCGAGCCGAACCATTCGTTGCTGGCCAAGCCCTGGGCGCTGATCACCGCATTCGTGCACCGCGACACAAAGAATGCGTTGTTCGATGCGGGCAAGCTGACCGTGACGCTGATGTTCATCATCGCCAACGCCCTGATCCTGAAGCACGTGCTGACGGACGAGCAGATCCCGCAAAAGATCGTGGCGATCATGACCGATGTGGGCTTTGGCCCGATCACCTTCTTGATCATCGTGAACGTGATCCTGCTGATCGGCGGGCAGTTCATGGAACCATCGGGGCTGCTGGTGATCGTCGCCCCGTTGGTGTTTCCCATCGCCATCGAGTTGGGGATCGACCCCATTCACCTTGGCATCATCATGGTTGTGAACATGGAAATCGGGATGATCACGCCGCCGGTGGGTCTGAACCTGTTCGTGACCTCCGGCGTCGCCAACATGCCGATGATGTCGGTGGTGCGCGCGGCCCTGCCGTTCACGGCGGTGCTGTTCGTGTTCCTGATCATGGTGACCTATATCCCGATCATCTCGACATGGTTGCCGACACTGATGATGGGGCCCGAAATCATCGTGAAATAGGGTGTCTCGCCTGCGGCGGGCGGGGAAGGGGGGCGCTGCCCCCCTCGGCCTTTGGCCTCACCCCCCGCGGTTTATTCCGCGAAATGAAGCTGGATCAGGACGCCGCAAGCGCGTCGATGATGGGCTGGAAGTCAGACGCCTTGAGAGAGGCACCGCCGACCAGCGCGCCGTCCACGTTTTCGGCGGTGAAGATTTCCGCGGCATTGGTCGGCTTGACCGATCCGCCATAGAGGATGCGGATGTTGTTGCCCTCGTCGCCGAAGCGTGATTTGAGCCTGGCGCGGATCATGTCATGGGTCTCGGCGATCTGGTCGAGCGTCGGCACGCGCCCCGTGCCGATGGCCCAGATCGGCTCATATGCGATGACCAATGTGGCGCCCGTGGCCCCGTCGGGCATGGAGGCGTCGAGTTGGGCGGCGATGATGTCGAGCGTGTCCGGTCCCATGCGCTCGGCCTCGGATTCGCCGATGCAGAGGATCGGCAGGAGGCCCGCGGCCCATGCGGCCTCGGTCTTGGCGCGGATATCGGCGTTGGTTTCGTGGTGATCGCCGCGCCGTTCGGAATGGCCGACGATGACAGCACTTGCCCCGGTGTCCCGGATCATCCGGGCCGAGATGTCGCCTGTGTGCGCGCCCTTGTCTGCGGTATGGCAATCCTGGCCGCCGATGGCAACGGGACTGCCCTTGGTGATGTCGACGGCCCTTGAGAGCAGGGTACCGGGCGGGCAGATCAGGATCTCGGGGCCGGCCGCAGTCTGCCCGGCGGCCAGCGTTGCCAGTTCGTCCAGCAACCCCGCGTCGCCGTTCATCTTCCAGTTGCCTGCCGCCAGTGTCCGCCGCATCATTCCGCTCCTTTGTTCTGTCCGTCCATATGGACCTAGCATCGCGGCTGTGGCTGCGCTAGGGCTGCGTCAACCGAATGGAGGTATCAGCACATGATCCCGAGAATCGATGCAGCCGCCCTGGCGGCGGGAGATGCGGCCAGCCTTGCGGCGCTGCGCGAGGCGGCAACCGGCACAGGCTTTGCCACCGTTTACAACACCGCGCTTGGCCATGACCGCGTGGTCGAGGTGATCGAGGTCTATCGCGCCTTCTTCAAACGCCCGGAGGCCTACAAGGCCGCTGTCGATATGGCGCGCACCGGCGCGAACCGGGGCTGGGGCGCGGCGGGCTCCGAACAGGTCGATCCGGACGCCAACCCGGATTATAAGCAGTTCTTTGATGTGGGTTATGAATTGCCCCGGTCGCACCCGCTGGCGGACAAGACATTTTACGCACCGAACCTGTGGCCACAGGATGATGTGTTTCGCGGGATCATCACCGCCTATTACGTCGACGCCTGCGCGGTGTCGCTGGCGCTGCTGCGCGCCATTGCGCGCTGTCTCGGGCGGGATGCGGACCATTTCGAGGGCGCGTTTGACACGCCCATGGCCCTGCTGCGCGGCAACTACTATCCCGCACGGCCCGCCTGGGCGGGGGCGCGCGATTTCGGGATCGCGACCCATACCGATTACGGCTGCCTGACGCTGTTGGCCACCGACGGTTCACCCGGGCTCGAAGTGAGGAAACGTGGCGGCGGGTGGATCCCGCTGTCGGCGCCGCCGGGCGAATTCATCATCAATTTCGGCGAGATGCTGGAATTCTGGACAGCCGGAGAGGTCAAGGCCACGCCGCACCGCGTCGTGGGCACGGATGCCGAACGCATCTCGGTGCCGCTGTTCTTCAACCCGAGTTATGACACCAATGTCGCCCCCGATGGGGCGCCCAAAGTGCTGGCGGGCGACCACCTCAGTGCGCGGTTCCGCGAAACCTACGTGCACCTGCAACGGACATCATAGATGGGCGATGGCCGCGCGGGCGAGGTCAACAGCCTCGCCTGCATCATCCAGCGCACTGTCGGGCAGCGCCCAATAGGGCATCGCGGCGGGCGGCTTGCCGTCGCGCTGATAGGTCCAGCGTTCCATCCCCATCGCATCGAACCGGGCCTGCATGTCACCCTGACCTTTCAGCATGATGCGCCCGTCGCTCATCATCACCGCAAAGATCGCGCCATCGAGGTAAATGCCCAGACCGCCGAACATCCTGCGGGTGGTGATGGGGCCAAGGCCGGAAAAGAGATCAAGCGCAAAGGCGATCTCTTCCTCCGACAATGCCATGTCAGGCGCCGCGCTCGGCGTTCAGGGTCTCTACGTCCTTGAAATTGATGGATTCTCCGCAACCGCAGGCGTCGGAGACATTGGGGTTGTTGAACTTGAATCCGGATTCCAGCAGCGAGGTTTCATAGTCGATTTCGGTGCCGAACAGGAACATCTGCGCCATGGGCGCGATCAGGATGCGCGCGCCGTCCTGTTCGACCACCTCGTCATTGGGGTCGGGCGCATCGACATATTCCATGGTGTATTCCATGCCCGCGCAGCCACCTTTTTTCACGCCGATGCGCAGGCCGGAATGGCCCTTTTTCTCCATCAGTCGGGAGATATGCGCGGCGGCGCGGTCGGTGATGGTGACGGCCTGTTTGCCGGGGATCGAGAACATGGTCTGACCTGTTGTTGCCTTGCCCCAAAGGTAGGCTCTGGGGGTGTTTCGTGCAAGTGGCAGTGCGCGGGAGCGGAGCGCAATGGTGTCCGGTTGTGCGTGTTAAGGGCGTAAAATCAGGCGCTTACATGAACCCAAGTTCGAGACGGGCCTCGTCCGACATCATTTCCATCCCCCAGGGCGGTTCCCATGTCAGTTGCACATCGACCTGCTTGACGCCGGGCAGGGGTTCGACCGCATCGGCGACCCAGCCGGGCATTTCGCCTGCGACGGGGCATCCCGGGGCGGTCAGGGACATGACGATCTTGACTTCGTTTTCGTCATTGATATCAATGGTGTAGATCAACCCGAGTTCATAGATATTGACCGGGATTTCCGGGTCATAGACCGAGCGGCACGCCTCGACAATACTGTCGAAAAGAGGGTGGTCTGCGGTCGAAGGCGCAATCAGCGGCGCGCCTTCCATGGGCGGGGTGGCGTCGTTCATCACGGGGCCTCGTGTTATTCCTTAGCAAACATATAGGAAATAGCCCGGCTTTCGTCCAGTGCCCGCGGGACCGACTTTCCGGTCGGTCCGGTTAATCGTTGATATCATGCTCGAATGTTTTGACCTGCCCCTTGGGCAGAGAGAACATCTTGCGCAGGACCAGCCACGCCGCCAGCGACAGGCCCGCAAAGATCAACAGCAGCAGCGGCGGCGACAAAAGTGCCAACGGACCCAGCAGCGCGAGCCCGACCAGCGCCGCGCCGATGGCGAAACCAAGGAAAAAGAACCCCGGGACGAGCGTTTCGACAATGCCCAAGACCAGCGCAAAAGCCAGCCAGGCCCACCAGATTGATATATAGTCCGCCATCATCCGCGCCCCTTCAGCATCTTGAACGCGTCGCCAAAGGCCTCCAGCGCTTGCGCCGGGACAACGATCGTCTGGTTACCCTGTGACTGACCCAACGCGCCCATCGCCTCGACCTGTTTCAACGCCACCTGGTATTGCGCCGCTTCCAGCCCGTTTTCCGCAATTGCCTTGGCCACGACGCCGGTGGCATAAGCTTCGGCATCAGCCTCGATCCGGCGCGCCTTGGCGGTTTGCTCTGCGGCGTAAAGCTCCGCGTCGGCGTTCAATTCGACCGCCCGGCGCTCGCCCTCGGCGCGGGTCACCTGCGCCCGGCGTTCGCGTTCGGCGTTGAGCTGTTGTAACATGGCATCGCGGGTGGCCTGATCCAGATTGACGTCAAGGATCTCGGCGCGCGTCACCTCGATCCCCCAGCTGTCAACCGCGTCCTCAACGCTGGTCTTGATCGTCGCAATGAGGGCAGAGCGGTTGGATTGTACATGATCCAGCTCCATCTTGCCGATCTCGGCCCGGACAATACCCGCCACAGTGGTTTCGATCGCAGCGTCCACATCGCGGATACGATAGACCGTCTTTTCGGGTTCGGTGATACGGTAAAAGACCGAAGTATCGACTTGCACCAGCACGTTATCTGAGGTGATCGCGTCCTGACTATGGGTGGGCAATTGTCGTTCGAGAATGGAGATCTTGTGCGCCACGCGGTCCAGGAACGGCACGATGAAATTGATACCGGGGCCAAGCACCGAATGCAGTCGCCCGAACCGTTCCACAACATATTTGTCCGATTGCGGGACGATCTTGACGCCCTTCAGAACAATGACAATCAGGAACAGGGCGGCCAGCAGGATCACAACGTTTTCCTGCAAAAGATCAAGCACAAACTCTTCCATTCAATTCCTCCAAATTAGTATGCAATAGTATACATTTGGTCGCGAGGACTTTGTATTTCAATAAGGTGTAAAGCGTGCCGGAGGTTTATTTTGTCTTGCGCCGTCGCACAGGCTGGGGCCGGACATGGGCCTCTATATGGTCATAAAGCATCCCGGCGATATTCTTGCCGCTGGCTTTTTCGATCCATTCCAGCCCGGGTGAGGAATTCACCTCCAGCACCTTGGGCCCCGCCTCGGACCGCAACAGG
>CAZITF010000208.1:0-5298 GCA_964542095.1 uncultured Rhodobacterales bacterium | reverse complement strand
CTTTATACCCAAAGATTGCTGGGGGAAAGGGCCGTCTCAGCCCGTGGTGTCGCGGCTGAGCGCATAGACCACCAGCCCCGCCACAAGGGCCGCCGCCAGAAAGGCAAAGATCGCGATGTAAGGCGCATCCGCCGCTCCGCCCGACCAGCCGGAGTGAATCCGCCCCGAGGCGAACTGCATCACGCCCACCCCGCCGATGCCGAACAGGTTCATCAGCGTCACCCCCCGCCCGGTCAGGTGCGCCGGGAAAAAGCCCCGCGCATGGGCGATGATCACCGGAAAACTGGCCCCGAAAAAGCCGATTCCGGCCATGATCGCCACCGACAGCCACGCATTGCTGGCGCTGAAGACGATCAGCAGCACCAGCAGCAGGGCCGTTATCGCGTTGCCTGCGAACACCACCCATTTGCGCGTGCCAAGGATCTGGTCGAGCGGTCCGTAGGCCAGCGTGCCTGCGATCATCGCAAGGCTCATCGCCAAAGTGGCGATGCCGATCTGCGATACGGTCAGCGCGAAGACATCCGTAAGGTACGGGCCGATCCACAGCCCGCGCACCGCCCCGATGGGCGCGTAGTTCACGAACATGATCGGCAGCAGCAGCCACAGCACCGGCATGCACAGCAGATCAAGCAGTGATCCCTTCTCTTCTCCCTCGGGCTTGGCCGGGTCGCGCACGCTGATCAGGATGCCAAGGGCGACAGCGGCACTGGCCGCCGACAGCAGCCACATCGCCGCGCGCCAGCCGATCGTGTCTGCCGCCAGCGCCATGGGGTAGGAAGAGATGAGGTTGCCCACGGTGCCCACCCCGATCATCATTGCCGCAAGCGTGGCAAAGCGCGCCGGGGGAAAGGTGCGGGCGAAGATGTAGAAACTGGCCATCAGCACCGGTGAACAGCCCACCCCGATGAACAGCATGGCGGTATGGATATAGAGCGGCCCCTGCGCGATCGCGAACACCGCAGCCCCGCCCGCGCCCCCGATCAGCAACAGCCAGCCCGCGGTACGGCGCGGCCCCAGCGTATCCAGTGCCCAGCCCACGGGGATCTGCATCGCCGCAAAGGACAGGAACCACAGCCCCGACGCGGTGGCCAGCACGTCCGGACCGACGCCCAGATCGGCCTGCAACGGGGCTGTCAGTACCGCCAGAAACGCGCGAAAGAACTGGCTGAGCACATAGGCCAAGGCCAGCAGGAACAATCCGATCTGCATGGGGGTCCTCCATCCCTGCCGCGTGGGTGACACGGGGGCAGGGAACGCGCAAGTGTGATTGTCGCGTGGTCGCACTGTGCTAGGGTCGGACCATGACGGGGGAGCGTTCGATGTTTTACGATGAATTGCCAAGGCATGTGGCCTTTTCGGATATGGCTCAGCCGACCCTTTATACGGCCCTGCCAGATGATTGGGTGGTGGGCACGTCCGACATCACCGGATCGACGGCAGCGATTTCGGCTGGCAAATACAAGGTTGTGAACATGATCGGCGCAGCCGTGATCTCGGCCCAGATCAACGCCGCAGGAGGCCGCGCCTTTCCCTTCGTGTTCGGTGGCGATGGCGCGGCCTTTGCCCATCCGGCGGAATTTGCGGACACGGCGCGCGCGGCCCTCGCCGCGGTGCAGGTCTGGGCACGCGAGGAGTTCGACATGGGCCTGCGGGTCGGTTTGTTTTCCGTATCCGAGATTCGCGCGGCAGGGCATGAGGTGGCTGTGGCCCGCTATCAGGTGTCGGACGGTCTGGATTATGCGATGTTCACCGGCGGCGGTGTGCTCTGGGCCGAGGCGCAGATGAAGGCGGGTGTGGAAACCGTGCCGGCGGCGCCGCCCGGCACGCAGCCGGACCTGACCGGACTCAGTTGCCGCTGGAGCCATATGAAGAGCCGCAACGGCACAATCCTGTCCCTGCTGGTCCAGCCCCGCGCCGGGGTGTCAGCCGCTGCATTCGGAGCGGTGACCCGGTCGGTGCTGGAGGCCGTCAGCCATCTTGAGCGCGACGGTCATCCGGCCCCCGAAGAAGGGCCCGGCATCGGCTGGCCGCCGCCCGGCGCGACCCTTGAGGCCCATGCCAGCCACGGGCCCATGTCCGTGGCCAGACGCAAGCGGCAGATCCTGTTCGAGACGGCGATTGCGTGGGTGCTGCTGAAGACGAGGATCAAGCTGGGCGGGTTCGATCCGGCCCATTACCAGCGCACTGTCGGGACCAATGCCGATTTCCGCAAGTTCGACGACGGGCTGAAGATGACGCTGGATTGCGACGCCGACACCGTGGCGCGGCTGAAGGCGCTTCTGGATGCCGCGCAGGCCGCGGGCACCGTTCAATACGGGATGCACACCCAGGGTGAGGCGATGATGACCTGCATCGTGCCCTCGATCATGGAGGACACGCATGTCCATTTCATCGACGGGGCGGCGGGCGGCTATACGCAGGCGGCGATGGCGATCAAGGGCCGGTGAGGCGGAAGCGCGGGGTTTACCCCGCCTTTGACCTGCCCTTTGGAACCCATGTCGCGGCCAGTCCGCGCAAGGCTTTTGCCAGGATCAGCAGATCGAGCCCGGTGGCGACGAAGCGCGCGCCCCAGTCGAGGCAATCCTGGGTGAATTCCGCTGTGGTGGCGAGAACACCGGGGGCCTTGCCTGCGGCTTCGATCCGCTCGAACGCGCCCCTGATCGTGGCCTGTACCTCGGGATGGGTCAGCTGACCCATGTATCCCATGTCGGCGGACAGGTCCGCAGGCCCGATGAACACACCGTCGATGCCGTCGACTGCGAGGATGTCGTCGAGATTGGCGATGCCTGCGCGGTTTTCCACCTGAATGAGCAGGCAGATCTGGTCATCCGCCGTCGGACCGTAATCGGTGATGGCGCCAAAGCGCGAACAGCGCGCGCCGGAATAGCCGACCCCGCGCCCGCCTGTCGGCGGATAGCGCACATCGTGAACGAGTTGCGCGGCTTGTTCGGCCGTTTCGACCATCGGCACCAGAACGGTCTGCGCGCCCGCATCGAGCACCTGTTTCAGAATCCACGTCTCGCCCACGGGAACGCGCACGGCGGCATGGCTGTCCGAGGCTTGCAGGGCCATCAGTTGCAGGCGGATTCGGGTAATGTCGTAGGGCGTGTGTTCGCTGTCGATCAGCAGCCAGTCAAAGCCCGCAGTGCCCGCGATTTCGGTCGAGAGCGGATCGCCGAGGCTGAGCCAGCAGCCGATGACGGTCTCTCCGCTCTTGAGGGCGGCCTTGAACGGGTTGTGGGGTGCGGGCATGGGTGACTCCTTTGTTCTGGTCGCACCCTAAACGCAGGTCAGCCCCGATGACCACTGTCGAAATGAGGCGCTGACGCGCCACGCGATGTTTTGCATCTGGCTGCGCCAGCTGCGTTATTGCGCTCCGCGCGGCAGTATTTCTGGCCAGAAGAAACCTTAGAGCACTTTGATCACGTCTTTCTCGACTGCCAGCATATAGCCGCGTCTTGCGATGTTCTTGACCAGGAGTTCGCTGACGATCTGGTTGCCGAGCGTGTCGCGCAACCGCTTGATCCGTGTGGCGCCCGCGGCTTCGTCGCAGTCCGCCGCGTTGCGCCCGGAGATCATCCCTTCGATTTCGGAGCCTGACAGCACGTCGTCGTCCATGCGCGCCTCGGCAAGGATGCTCATTGTTTCCATGGCTGCTGCGGTCAGTTTGAAGCCGAGGTTGTTGAGGTAGACGGTGTTTTCCTCGCGGCTGATCAGCAGCGAGTTGACCTGGATGCCGACCCGTTCGATCTGGGCCATGCGCCGGTTGAAGCCGACCAGCAGCACAAGGAAGACGAGGGCGGCGATCATCATCGCGGTGGCAAAGACCAGCAGCACGAAGATCACCACCCGATAGCTGGTCAGCGTGTCCGAGAAAGCGGTGCCCGACTGGGCAAGGATTTCGAGCAGCTTGATTTCGGCCGGGCTGGTGAGGTCGGAATTCTCGACGAAGATCCGTTCGACCCGCGCATCGAAGGCACCCGCATCCGGCAGGGCCAGGAACAGCAGAAGGGCGGCCAACACCAGCAGCGACACGATGCCTGCGATGCCGAATGTTACCAGCCGCCCGCCGGCGCGCCGCATGTCAGTAGCGGAGGTAGTATTTTCCTGCACGGGCTTTCCTTTGGTCGAGGCCTTCGGGGCCGAATACGGATTGGATCTGCAGCAGCGTCCAGCCGCTGGCCGAGAGGCGTGGGCCAAGTTGCTGCGCGGCATTGGCGGCGCTGCAATTGCCCGACACCTCTGCCACACCATAATGCAGGCGCAGGGGATTGTCCTGTTTTGCCTTGTAATCGGCATAGCACTGGGCCTGCGCAGCACTGCTGAGCGCAAGGATCAGGATGAGGGAAAGCGTGATCTGTTTCATGGTCTCAACTTGCGCCGATTGCACGAGATATTCAATAACATCAGCCGCCTGGGGTGAATGATATTCGATAACCGGAGGGCGTTATTGCCTGTCTGACGGGGGTGGAGCCAGTCTGGTGGCATCACACCGACTTACCGATCGCTCAGACAAGAAGGACTGCCATCATGACCCTCCGTATTCACCGCCAATTCATCGCGACGATTGCTGCTGTCGCCATCGCCATTACCGGTTTTTCCGCCGCCCCGGCGCGTGCCGGGAATGACGAGTTGGCCACTGCCCTTGCCGTTATCCTTGGGCTGGCCGTCGTGGGCACCGTCATCAACAAGCGCAATGACGACAGGAAGGCGCGCCAGCCGGTATACCAGCAGCCTCAAAAGCCCCGCGCGCAACCGCGCCATGTACAGCCCCAGCGCGGCCGTATCGAGCCCCGCCCGTTGCCCCGTCAGGTCAATCGCAAACTCTTGCCGCAACGGTGTCTGTTCAATCTGCAAACCGAACGCGGGCGCAACATTCAGGGTTTTGGTCAGCGCTGTCTGAACCGCAACTACCAGTTCACCAATTCCCTGCCCCAGCAGTGCAGCCGCCGCGTGTGGACGCGAAATGGATGGGGCTATGCCTATGGCGCGCGCTGCCTGGACAAGTTCGGTTACCAATTGGCCCGTCGCTAAGAGCGGGGCACAAGGCCACTCCTTCCCCTTCGGAGTGGCCAGACTGAAAGGGCGGTGTTCGGGCACTGCCCTTTTTTCTTTTTGGTTCTGTCGAAATGCGCCACCTTGCGGTGGCACACGATGTTTGCACTTTCCTGCGGAAAGTGCGTTTTGTGCCTCCGGCGGGGATTTTTTGAAACAGAGAAGAGGACGCATTGCCGGATTTCGAGTTTGAGACCCGTATCGGTGGGCGTGTTGCCGGTGTGGATGAGGTGGGTCGCGGCC
>CAZITF010000207.1:0-5325 GCA_964542095.1 uncultured Rhodobacterales bacterium | reverse complement strand
AGGGCGACGAATCCGGCGCGAGTGCTCATGTGTCTTGCTCCAGTTGGGCCAGCAGGGCCTTGGCGGCGGATTGCTGTGCCTCGCGTTTCGATCCGGCCGTGGCCTTGGCAGCGGCACCACCCTCAAGGCGGGCCGAGATGGTAAAGACCGGCGCGTGATCCGGGCCGGACCGGGACGTTTCGACATATTCCGGCGGTGCAAGGCCGCGCGCCTGCGCCCATTCCTGCAAGGCGGTCTTGGCGTCGCGGGCATCGTCCTCGACCCGGTTGATACGGTCCGCCCACAGGCGCAGGATCATGTCGCGGGCCGCCGCGAAACCGGCATCCAGATAGACGGCGGCAATCACCGCTTCCACCGCATCGCCCAGCAGGGCCTGCTTGCGCCGCCCGCCCGACATCATCTCGGATCGACCAAGGCGCAGCACATCCCCAAGACCGATGTCGCGGGCCACATCGGCGCAGGTTTCCTTGCGCACCAGCGCGTTGAACCGCGGGGCCAGCGTGCCCTCGGGCGCGCCCTTGTCGGCCGCCAGCAGCGCTTCGGCCATCACGAGGCCCAAAACACGGTCACCCAGGAATTCCAGCCGCTGGTTGTCGCTGCGGGTGGGCGAGGACATCGAGGCATGGGTGACCGCTTCGATCAGCAGATCGGGCTTGGCAAAGTGATGCCCGATGCGCGCCTCGAAGGCCGCAAGGTCCGCGCCCAGTTTCACTCGATCCTCTTGAAGAACCGATCCGACCGCCATGTCCAGAAGAACAGCATGGACCGTCCCGCGGACGAGAACATGATCCGGTCCGCCCGACCGATCAGGTTTTCATAAGGCACGAACCCGACGCCACCGGCCAGTTGCGCCAGACGGCTGTCGGAGGAGTTGTCGCGGTTGTCGCCCATGAAAAAATACTGCCCTTCGGGCACCTGGAACACGGCCGTGTTGTCTGATCCCTGCACGCCGACATTCAGCACCACATGCGAGGATCCATCGGGAAAGGTTTCGATAAAGCGCGACTTGGTGCAGGCAGCCCCCTGCCCGACCGCGCCGCCTTCACAGCGCGGTGTCAGACCTTGCGGGCCTTGAGGCTCGAAGACCTCGGTAAACGTGCCTGCCGGGACCTGCGGCAGCGGTTCGCCATTCAGAATGACGATGCCGTCCTTGACCTGAACCGTATCCCCCGGCAGCCCGACAACACGCTTGATGAAATCCGATCCCGAAATCGGGTGGCGAAAGACCACGACATCGCCGCGCTTCGGTTCGCCCGCCAGTATGCGCGTGTTGTCTCCGTCGAGAAATCCGCAGATCGCCTTGGCATCCAGTCCGATGAACGGAATCGACGGACATGAGGCATAGGAATAGCCATAGGCCATCTTGTTCACGAACAGAAAATCACCGATCAGAAGCGTTTCCTTCATCGACCCCGACGGAATCCAGAACGGCTGAAAAAACAGGGTGCGAAACACCCCGGCAATCAGCAGCGCGTAAACGATGGTCTTGATCGTCTCGATCACACCACCTTCTGATTTTTTCTTGGCGGCCATGGGGCGCTCCTGCTCGGTCAAGTTTTCAAGGGTACATGCGGGTGTGGGCTATCGCTGTCAAGGCGGGGGCTCCTGACGTCAGGGCACGGACTGCCCTTTCGGGCGGGCCTCGATCAGCACAAAGGCCTGTGCCCAGGGGTGATCGTCGGTCAGGGTGACGTGGATGATCGCCTCGTATCCTTCCGGGGTCATGTCGGCCAGACGCTCGGCGGCCCAGCCGGTCACATGCATCACCGGCTGCCCGGTACGCAGGTTGCTGACGGCCATGTCTTTCCACGCGATGCCCATGCGCAAACCAGTGCCCAGTGCCTTGGAGCAGGCCTCCTTGGCCGCCCAGCGTTTGGCATAGGTACCGGGCGTGTCCGCACGGCGTTCGGCCTTGGCCTGTTCCACCTCCGTAAAGACCCGGTTGCGGAACCGGTCGCCAAAGCGTTCGAGCGTGCGCTCGATGCGCTCGATATTGGCCAGATCCGTGCCGATGCCGAGGATCAAGGCCCCACCTCGAGATCATAGACAACGATTCCCGCAGACCCGCCCTGACACATCTCGACCAGTCGCGCGCCCAGCGCCTGATGATCGGGGTGAACGGCATAGGCCGCAAGTGCCTTGGCATCCTTTGCGTCCAGAGTGAACCCATAGGCAAAATCAGGCGACTTGTCCTCGAAATCGCGATTGGGGCCTGCACAGAACCCGCTGCACCCGTCCAACTGGTCAACCAGATCGGAAAGGGACAGCATCACCCGATCAAGGGCAGCCCGATCTGCCTTTGGCGCAAGGCGCAGCATCACACAATGGCGGATCATCACTCACCTCTCATCAGTTCAAACGCTGTGCCTGGCGGGTCGCCAGATCGATCTGCCAGCGCACCGGCAGCGTCGGACAGCAGCGGGGATCGTTGGGGCCCGGCATCGTGGTGGTCAGTTGCACGGCACCGGGCAAAAAGACGGCATCGCGCGGGTTATGCCCAAAGATGTTTTCGACCCGGCCCGCAAAGGCCCAGCCGCCCTGAACGCGCACGAAACGGCCCACGGCGATGCCGGTGTTGCCCGCAGCTTCCCGAATGATCGGATAGACCACGCCAATCGCCTGTTGCGCCTGGGCCGGATTTGCGGAATCCGGCAGCCAGTAAGACACTTCGAGTGGCTCACCCGGGGCGAGCGTGCCGCCCAAAAGCTGGTCGAGATCGGGCCAGCCCTCCTGTGCGCGCAATGGGCTTGTCCACATAACGATCAGCAACAGGGCGGTCAGGATCCTCATGCCGCCGACGCCTCACGCGCCTCGTCCATCAGGCGGCGCATTTCGCGAATGGCCGGGTTCAGCCCGCGAAATATCGCCTCGCCGATCAGGAAATGACCGATATTCAGCTCCATCGCCTCGGGAAAGGCGGCGACGGGCTTGACGGTTTCATAGGTCAGGCCATGGCCCACATGGACTTCAAGGCCAAGGTCGTGCGCAAATGTGCTCATCTCGCGCATCGCTTCCAATTCGCGGTCGCGGTCCGCGAAACGGCCTTCGTGGTGGGCATCGCAATAGGCGCCGGAATGCAGCTCGATCACCTGCGCTCCGATGCGATGAGCGGCTTCGATCTGGCGCTTGTCGGCGGCAATGAAAATCGACACGCGGCACCCCGCATCGCGCAGGGGCGCAATGAAATGGGCCAGACGGTTTTCCTCGCGGGCGACTTCCAGACCGCCCTCGGTGGTACGTTCCTCGCGTTTTTCGGGAACGATGCAGACGGCATGGGGCTTGTGACGCAAGGCGATGGCCTGCATCTCGTCGGTGGCCGCCATTTCAAAATTCAGCGGAACGCTCAGAACCTCCATCAGCCCTTCGATATCGGAATCGGAAATGTGCCGGCGATCCTCACGCAAATGTGCCGTGATCCCGTCGGCGCCCGCCAGCTCGGCGATGCGCGCGGCGCGCAGGGGATCAGGCGTGTCGCCGCCCCGCGCGTTGCGGACCGTGGCCACGTGGTCGATGTTGACGCCAAGGCGCAGTTTGCCAAGCGGCTGAGTCATGGCGGGTTCCTCTCGTGTCGCCTCCTGCCAACCTAGTGCGGACGGACCCGGCTGAAAATCCGGACAAGGGCAATAAATTGTACCAAACGGGCCACCGCTATTCCGGCTTTTTCTTGCGCTCGATGGTTTTGGCGGCGGCCTTGGCCTTGAGGGCCTCGAACTTGGCCTTGATCGCGCCCTTGCGGCGTTTCTGATAGGCACGGATCACCGGTACGGACAGGTAATAGCAGACCGTGGCCGCGATAACGCCCGGAATGATGCCGCCGACAAGGTAGGGAAAGAAAATTTCGTCCCAGAAGGTGTCCAGCCCGGTCCAGTCCCGCGGCTCGCCCAAGATCACATTTTTGAAATTCAGCCACAGATCGCCCCCCGCGTCGACGAACTTGCCCCCGAACGAACGTTCGGTGCTTTCCGTCAACTCGGAACCCAGCAGCCAGTTTCCGGTCTGCAAGGCCACAAGGCCGATGGGCACATATGTCAGCGGGTTGCCAAAGAACGTGGCCATGAGGCTCGCCAGAATGTTGCCACGCATGATCGTGGCCAGCACGGCCGCGACCACGAAATGAATGCCGTAAAACGGGGTGAAGGCGGTGAAAACCCCTGCCCAGATGCCGCGCGCGATCTTTTCGGGCGTATCCGGCAAGCGACGCACACGGTGATTGACGTATTGAAGCGCGCGCGCCCAGCCGCCTCGCGGCCAGACGAGTTCCAGCATCGACCGAAAGAACGGCTTGGGGTCGCGGCGCTTGAACACCAATGTCTCGCCTTCCCTATGCAGTCCGAGGTGTGGACGCCGGATGCGCCCGTGAGGGCACGGTCCGACGATGGCGCTCAATGGCTGCTACGTCACTTTCCGCTTCGAGCGCACCCATCAATGTATGCAGATGCTGCGCGTCCCGCAATTCCACATAGATCAGCAAACGATAAAAGTCAGGTTTGCGGTCCATGAATTCCAGGTCAGAGATATTGGCCTGCGTCTCGCCAATCAATGTGCAAATTCGTCCCAGTACACCGGCGTCGTTGCCGATGGTCACATCCAGTGTCGCGCCGTACACCGCCGCGTGGCTGCCATCATGCCAGTGCAGGTCCAGCCAGCGGTCCGGCTGGTTCTCGTAATCGACCAGACGGGCGCAGTCGATGGCATGCACAACCACGCCTTCGCCGCGAAAGGTGATGCCGACGATCCGCTCGCCCGGCAAGGGTTCGCAACAGGTCGCGCGCTCGAACTTCTGGCCCGGCAGAAGGCCGATCACCGCGCGGCGGGCATCCACGACCTTGCCGGGCTTGGGCTGCAGGTCGGGATAGATCGCCTGCACCACGGCGCGGCCCGTCAACTCGGCCGAGCCAAGCCGGGCAAGCACTTCGTCCGCACTGCCCAGTCGCAACTGCTTGGCCGCGGCCTCAAGAGCCTTGTCCGTCGCCTTCTTGCGCACATGGGCAAAGGCCGAACGGGCCAGTTCGCGGCCCAGAGTGATGAACCGCTCGCGGTCGGCCTCGCGCAGAGACCGGCGGATGGCGGTCTTGGCCTTGCCGGTGGTCGCGATTTCCAGCCAGGTGGTCTGCGGTGTCTGGCCCTCGGCGGTGATGATCTCCACCGACTGGCCGTTCTTGATCCGTGTCCACAAGGGCACGCGCATGCCGTCCACCTTGGCCCCGACACAGGCATTGCCGATGCGGGTGTGGATGGCATAGGCGAAATCGATGGGCGTCGCCCCACGGGGCAGCTTGACCACCTCGCCCTTGGGGGTGAAGCAGAAGACCTGGTCGGAATACA
>CAZITF010000206.1:0-5340 GCA_964542095.1 uncultured Rhodobacterales bacterium | reverse complement strand
TTCACCTCGAGAAACCGTCTGATCTGCTGCCCGACCGCCAAGTCCGCCTGCCCATCCGGGTCGAATTGCGCGCGCTGAACGAAGACGATTTCGTGCGCATTCTCGAGGAAACAGACAATGCGCTGACCCTGCAATATTCGGCCCTCATGGCGACCGAACAGGTCACCGTGACATTCGAACCCGAAGGCATTCGTGCCCTTGCGCGCATTGCCGCCGAGGTCAATCAATCGGTGGAAAACATCGGCGCGCGGCGGCTTTACACCGTGATGGAGCGGGTGTTCGAAGAACTGTCCTTTACCGCACCCGACCGGGGTGGCGAGAAAATTGTCGTCGATTCCGCATTTGTAGAACAACATCTGGGCGAGCTGTCGCGCTCGAGCGATCTGAGTCGCTATGTGCTGTAGTCGGGCACGCTGATCTGGGCTAAGACCGGGCCAGGGACAGCCAGGACAATGAACATGCGGTGGGTGACAGTTGCGTTGATAATGGTCCTTTCCGCGTGTTCTGACCGCACCGCAGCACCTGTCGTTCCCGATGCGCTGAATTTCGGCCTGAACGTTCCGGTCTATGTCGGTACAACGCGTGCCCTGAATGAAGCCGGTGAATTCGGCATCGAACGCTCGACCACGCTGCGTCTGATCAAGGCGACCGTATCCATCCCGCCAAACCGGGATCTGGGCAGCGTGTCGGACGGATATGACAACCCCAAACCGGATCGCGATTTCGCAATCGCCGAATTGACGCAGTTCGACAGCCCGTCGAATTTTTCCCGCAGCCTGCGGACCGAGATCGCAAAGCGATCAACCGGCAGGCAAGAAGTCACTGTCTTTGTCCACGGCTTCAACAACAGCTTTGCGGATTCGGCGTTCCGCATGGCGCAACTGGGTCATGACCTGGAAATTCCCGGCGCCCATGTCAGTTATGCCTGGCCCAGCCGGGCGAATCCGCTGGGTTATGAGTACGACCGCGACAGCGCGCTGTTTGCGCGCGACGGTCTGGCCGATCTGCTGCGCACCGTGCGGGCGGCGGGGCAACCGGACGTGATCGTGGTGGCCCATTCGATGGGCAGCGCACTGGTAATGGAGACGTTTCGCCAGCTTGAAATCGCCCAGCCCGGATGGGTCGGGGCCAACATCCGGGGTGTCATGCTGATGTCCCCGGACATCAACGTCGACGTCTTTCGCAGCCAGTTTCTCAAGATAAAGAAAGTGCCGGATCCGTTCGTGGTGATCGTGTCGCGCAAGGATGCGGTCCTGCGCCTGTCCTCGCGCCTGCGCGGTCAAAAGACCCAGTTGGGCAATATCGCCAATGCCGATGAGGTCGCCGATCTGCCGATCAGCATTCTGGATGTCAGTGAATATACCGACCGCAAATCCGGCAACCATTTCGTCGTGGGCGGGTCGCCGGCCCTGATCCAGTTGCTGCGCCGCTCGTCCGATCTGGATCGCCGGTTCCTGCGGGGCAGCAGCGGGGCGGTTGTCCTGTTGCCGGGTCAGCGTCGGATCATTGCGGGCACGGGCAGCGCGGCACCCGCGCCAGCGGTGGAAAGAGTTCAAGAGTGACCGTATCGGCCGCGCGCCCCGATCTGCTGACCTTCCTCAAAGAGAACCGGAATTGGCTGTCGGCGGGTGCGTTGCTGTCATTGCTGTCCTCTTTTGGTCAGACCTATTTCATTTCCCTCTTTGCGGCGGAAATTCAGGCGGATTTCGGGCTCAGCCACGGCGGCTGGGGCGGCATCTATTCCCTTGGCACCACCGCATCTGCGGCGGTGATGATCTGGGCTGGCAGCCTTACGGATGTGTTTCGCGCGCGAACCCTTGGCATTCTGGTACTGGGCAGTCTGGCGCTTGCGTGCCTCGCGATGGCGTGGAACCCTTACGTCGCGCTTTTGCCCGTGGTGATCTTTGCGCTGCGGCTGATGGGGCAGGGGATGTGCAGTCACATCGCCGTCGTGTCAATGGCGCGCTGGTTCGTGGCGACGCGCGGTCGGGCGCTGTCTGTGGCGTCACTCGGTTTTGCTGCGGGCGAGGCGCTTCTGCCGTTGATATTCGTCGCCTTGCTCGGAGTGTTTCACTGGCGAACCCTTTGGGTCGGGGCCGCGCTGATCGCCCTTCTGGGCATTCCGCTGCTGATGGCATTGCTACGCACCGAACGCACGCCGCAATCCATGGCGGACGAAAACCAGAGCATCGGGATGGATGCCGTCCACTGGTCACGCCGGTCCGCGCTGCGCCATCCGCTGTTCTGGTTCATGGTGCCCGCGCTGCTTGGGCCGTCGGCGTTCAACACGGCCTTTTTCTTCCATCAGGTTTACTTCGCCGGGTTGAAAGGCTGGACGCACCTGTCGCTTGTCACACTGTTCCCGCTTTATACATCCGTTGCCATCGGAGCGATGATCCTGTCAGGAATCGCGCTGGACCGCTTCGGAACGGCGCGGCTGATCCCGCTTTATCAACTGCCCATGGTGATCGCGTTCGCAACATTTGCCGTCGCGACATCGTTGGGGCACGCCGCCATCGGCCTTGTCTTTCTCGCTCTGACAACCGGGGCGAATGCGACCCTGCCAAACGCATTTTGGGCCGAATTCTATGGCACACGTTTCATCGGGTCGATCAAGGCGATGGCGACGGCAGTGATGGTTCTGGGCTCTGCCATCGGGCCGGGAATCACGGGGCTTTTGATCGATCTCGAGATTGATCTGACGACGCAATATCTGGGAGTTGCCGTCTATTTCCTGTTTTCCAGCCTGTGCATGTGGATCGGGATCCGGCGCTATCGCAGCGCGCTACCGCGTCTTGCGTAGATAGACGTAGTACGCACCACCACCTCCGTGGCGCAGATGCGCCTTGGTGACCTGCAACACCGCCGAGGACAGCGGCGGCAGTGACAGCCAATGCGGCACCTGATGCCGGAGCACGCCATGGCGCACCGGAATCGGCCCGCCCTCATCGCGCTGCTTGCCCTTGCCGGTGACGATCAGCACCAGACGTTTGCCCTGCGCCTGCGCGCCCAGAATAAACCGGGTCAGGGCCGGGTGTGCCCGTTCCGTCGTCATGCCGTGCAGATCAAGTTTCCCCTCGGGGCGCAGTTTTCCGCGCTTCATCCGGTCAAAGGCCTTGCGATCCATCTGCACCGGTTTGGCCCCCACCTGTTCGGCTATGGTCGGGGACAGATGTGCGGTGGTCGTCGGCCGCGCGGGCTGTATCGTCGCCGTTCTGGGCAATGCTTCGAATGTGGCCTTCTTGCGCGGTTTTGCGGCCTGGGTCGTCACGAAATCCTGCGGCCGCAGCGGTTTTTCAGGGTGCAGGCGTTCGGCGTTGGACACAACCTTGCGCCACAACTCTTCTTCGTCCGGGCGCAATCTGCGGCGTTTCATATCGCGCTTTCTGGCAACAGCGCATAGGCGCGCTGGATCGGCATCAGCACCATCAACCGGCCAGGGTCGCGCAAACGTCCAGCCGCCCGCCCGGCGCGGTCCCCGGTGCCAAAGAAAACGTCGGCCCGTTGGGCGCCCTTGATCGCAGACCCGGTATCCTGCGCAACCATCAACCGGCGCAGCGGGTTTTTACCGTCTTTCTCGATCCAGACCGGTGCGCCCAACGGCACAAAGGCCGGATCGACCGCAACCGTGCGCATCGTCGTGATTGATCGGTTCATCGCGCCCAGTGGGCCCAGTTCAGCGGGCACTTCGCTCACTTCACGAAAAAAGACATAGGACGGATTGTGAAACAGCAACTCCTCGCCTTCCAACGGATTTCGCCTCACCCAGTTCTTTATCACATCCGCGCTCACCTCGTTCGGGGCATAGGTGCCACGCCGCACCAGTTCCTGACCGATCGATCGGTATTCATGCCCATTCGATCCCGAATAGCCCACACGGATCGTGCGCCCGCTTGAAAGGTTGATACGCCCCGACCCCTGGATTTGCAGGAAAAACAACTCCACCGGATCATCGACCCAGGCAATTTCCAGATCACGGCCCGTCATCACGCCGCCCTGCAAAATATCGCGGCGGGTAAACCAGGGTCGCGACACGCGCGCCTCGGGAGGCATCGCATAGACGGGATAGCGATAGCGGGCGCTGCGGCGGGTGGACCCGTCGAGTTCGGGTTCAAAATAGCCTGTGAAAAGGGCGGGTGCGCCATCCTCGATCAGCACCGGGCGAAAGAAGAGTTCAAAGAACGCCCGCGCATTCGGAATGTCGGACGCCACCGCGCACAAGGACCGCCAGTCGGGGTCGTTCATGTCGCGACATGTGCTGCGGAACACGTCGAGGGCAGCGGCGTGGTCATCCTCTGCCCAGCCGTCAAGTGCGGCGTAATCCATCACGGTGTAACGAATATCTGCGGCTGCCCCGCTCATCGTGAACGCAACCGCAGAGAAAAACCCGGCACAGTGCCGAATTACGCGTCTGTAGACACCAGCAGCCAATTCGGGTCGTCAGCCCCCATGGTTCGTGCAAAGGACCATGTGTCTTTTTGCCGTTTCACTTCGGTCGGGCTGCCTTCCACGATGTCGCCACCTTCGTCGCGCACGGTCGATGTCAGTTCCGCCACAAAGCGGATGCTCAGCTCGGCCTCGTTCGTTTCTTCGTCGAATGTCGCGTTTACCAGCTTCAGCTCGCGCACGCCGATGAATTCCGCCTCGATGGTCAGGCCCTGATCTTCGCGGGCGGCGACTCCATCGACAAAGGATTCGTAAACGTCCTCGGACAGAAATGGCTGGATTTCGGACAGTTCACCTTTTTCGTATCCCATCACGATCATTTCATAGGCACCACGAGCGCCTTGCAGAAAGTCGGCCACATTGAACGACGGTTCGACCCGCTTCATACCGGCCAGCGCCTTGGCCGCATCGCTGTCCTCATCGACATGGTCGGTTATGTCGAGGTCGGGACCGCCCTCGATAACCTCCAGATCGGGACGTCCCAACCGATCGTTTACGGGCTTGGGAACCGGGGGTTGTTCAAACCCCTCGCGCGTTCCCAGAACGTTTTTCAGACGCAGGATCAAAAAGACGGCAATGCCGGCAAGCACAAGCAACTGGATCAACGGAGAGTTCATTCATACCTCATTCAGCGGGGTCGGGTGGCAACCACCACATCTGGTCACTATGTAGGGGTCCAGTGGTGCCAAGTCCACTGCAAGGCCCGCATGGGCCGGTGAAAGGATGTCGCATATGTGGTTATTTATAGCATTTCTTTCGGTTCCGTTGATCGAAATCGCCCTTTTCATCCAAGTCGGCGGCGCAATCGGTCTGTGGTGGACCCTTCTGATCGTCATCATAACCGCCGTCATCGGCACAGTTCTGGTGCGTGCGCAGGGGATGCAGGCCCTTAGA
>CAZITF010000205.1:0-5377 GCA_964542095.1 uncultured Rhodobacterales bacterium | reverse complement strand
GCCAGGGCGTCTTGCATCACGTCGATGACAAAGCTCAGGTCAGGGCGACCGCCCCTTTCGCGGATCCCGCCAAGCGAGGCCTGCAATTTGCCCTGGTCACGCTCCATGCCCAGACGCTCTTTCTTGGTGAGACCTTCAAAACCGATCTCGGCCTGCTCGTCGATGGACGTCAGGCGGTTGATCGACTTGGACACGGTCTGCCAGTTGGTCAGCGTGCCACCGAGCCAGCGGTGGTTCATGTAATACTGCGCGCATTTCTCGGCGGCTTCGGCGATGGGTTGTGCGGCCTGACGCTTGGTGCCGACAAACAGCACGCGGCCGTTCTTGGCGACGGTGTCGCGGATGGCCTGCAAGGCCTGGTCCAGCATGGGAACAGTCTGCGTCAGGTCCATGATGTGGATGCCGTTGCGAGCGCCGTAGATGAACGGGCCCATGCGGGGATTCCAGCGCTGTGTCTGGTGACCAAAGTGTACGCCTGCCTCAAGCAGCTGGCGCATGGTGAACTCGGGAAGAGCCATGTGCATTTCCTTTTCCGGTTTTCGCCTCGTCCGGGGGTGCAGCGCGCCCCTGATCAAAGAGGCTTGCCAACCGGTGGACTTGCAGGGATGTCTCCCCTACACGCCCGCCCCGGACTGCGGATTGATGTGCGCGCCATAGGCCAAGGCGCGCGGGATGGCAAGGGGGGTCGGGGTGGGAATTCAGTTGATCGTCGGTTTCGCCCATGACCGGGGCGCAAAAACCGCGTCACCGGTTCGGACATACCGCGCGAAAATATCGCCAATGTGCTCTCGCAAGACATGCGAAAAAGCACCGCAATCGGCTTCGGCGCTCTTTCATCTGGTCAGTTGTCGCGTTGAATCCGGGTCAGGTCTTGCGCCGTCGCGCCAGCCCGAACATCGCAGCAGCCCCGGCAAGCAACAGCGGCAGACTGCCAGGCAGCGGTACTGGCGCAGGTGGCGGCGGCACGACCTCCTCGACCGTGAACGTCATGGTATAGTCGACAGGACTTGCATCGATCATGCCAAAAGTACCGTTTCCGAACAGCATGTTGTAAATGCCGGGCCCACGCGTGAACGTCTGCGTCGACGTGAACGCAGAAAACGCACCGTTTGAATCGGGCACCTTGTACTCGAAAATGGTCGACGTGATCGACGATTCATAAAGACCCCAGGTCGGGGACGGGAACCCGAAATACGGATTGAACGCGGTCACATTCTCGGCAAACACCAACGTGGCGCCGACAAGGGTCTGGTTGGCTCCGATCACGATGTTGAACACATCGGCCGGGTCACCAGGGGTTCCGATCGATCCCAGGAACGTGTTTGTACCTGCGAACAGATTGAAGTCACCGACGTCATTGAGGCCCCCGATATTGTCGTAATCACCGTTGGCCTCGGGTCCGGTTGCCTCATCGTAGGTGCCGGTAAAGGACGCTACTACAACCGCGCTGGCTTGCGACGCCAGTCCGGAAACAAGCATGGATGCAGCCAGTATCTTCAATGCAGTTTTCACTTTGATCTTCCTCTGATGGATCGAATTATCTTTCACCAAACCGTCGCGCTTTTCCCCCGCGCCTTCCCGTACGTCTTACGTTCGGTAAAGTAGTACACGCAACCTACGGCTCATGCAATCGGGATTCGAGAAGAGCAGATCGACGATCAGTGCCGGTCTCAATGACAGGGCGCGGGCCATTGCAGGAAAATTCCGCACTTGGCAGTTTCCCGGCACATTCCCGGGACACGCCAAAACGCGCACAATCAGTGCACACCCTGTGCACAGTCTGTGTACGCGTCGTGCATCGCGCCTTCAGGACGGTGATACCGCCCCGGACGCAACAGTTCGGTTAACGGGCTTCGGTTGTGTTCACGGATTGGTAACCGGATTTGCACGGTCAGAACCGGCGTATGGATACGCTGTTTATTGCCGCTCATGCCAATTCGTGCCCCGCCCGCACGGCCGCCTCGGCCGCCGCCGCCAGCGCCTTGCGGTCCGCCATGTCGGCCACGCGGATGGGCGGGTGACAGACCACCACCACCCGGCCCTGCCGGCGCAGCGCAAGGGTGCGCAGCAGGTGGGGGCCGAACTCCATGTCGCCCCACCAGCCATAGGTGCGCGGATCGTGCCCTTCGGGTGCGTGATAGGTCACCGACACGGGCTGCACCCACAGGACGTCGCGCAGATCGGGGGCCAGAAAGGACTGGAACAGCGTCGATTTGAACGGCAGCACCCGCAAACCGTCGGTGCTGGTGCCTTCGGGAAAGAACAGCAGGCGCTGACCGGCCAGCAGGCGCGTTTCGAACAGCGCGGTCTGCGCGCGTGCCGCCTTGCGGTCGCGCGCGATGAACAGCGTGCCGGTGCAGCGCGCCAGAAAACCGATGCCCGGCCAGCCCGCGACTTCGGATTTCGCCACGAAATAGACGCGGTCCCCGGCATTCAGCACAAAGATGTCAAGCCAGCTGGAATGGTTGGCGACGACAGCCCCCTGCCCTGTCATCGGTGCGCCGCGCCGCGCGTATCCCAGCCCCATCCAGAACAGCGACACCCGGCACACCGCGCGGGTGACATGCGGCGTCCAGGGCCGGAACATGCCGTGGCGAGGGCGCTCGATCAGGCGCAGGGGCAGCAGGATGGCAAGGCCGAGGGCGATGGTCAGCACGATCAGCGACCCGCGCACAAGGACAAGCAGCCAGCCCAAAAGGCCAATGTTCAAGGGCTCCGGCGGTGCATTGCCCTCCCAGACCGGGCTCATACGCTGGCCCCGTAGATGCGCTTTTGACGCTCTGACATGACGCTTGTGTCCATGACGAGGCAGACATCGGTGGTGTTGAACCCGTGATCGACATAGGCCCCCTCGCCCACCACACCGCCAAGGCGCAGATAGGCCTTGATCAGCGCGGGCATCTGCACCATCGCCGCGCGGCGGTCGATCCTGTCTTCGGCGATCAGGTCCATCGCGGCGGCATGCGGGGGCCTCGCGCGCACACGCAGCGTTTCAGGCGCAAGATGGCGGTGATGCAGCAGCGACAAAGGCTCTGCCAGCGCCGCCACGTCCGTGCCGTGAAACGAGGCGACGCCGAACATGATGTCGATGCCATGATCGGCCACGTACGTGGCCAGCCCGTTCCACAGGTGATACATCGCAGGCCCGCCGCGATAGTCGACATGCACGCAGGACCGGCCCAGTTCCAGCAGGCGCCGCCCCGTGGCCTTGAGCGGGGCAAGGTCATATTCGGCCTCGGAATAGTATCCGCCCGCCGCCTGCGCCCGGTCGCTTTGCAGCATCCGGTAGACCCCCGCAACGCGGGTGTCCGCGGCATCGTCAAACAGGATCAGGTGATCAAAGAACGGGTCGAACCGGTCCCGCTCGATCCGTTCGGCATGGTCGACCATCGGTCCGCCCCCGCCCAGTTCCGCGACGAACACCTCATAACGCAGGCGCTGTGCCGCCCGCAGGTCGTCCGGGCCGCGCGCCAGGGTTACGCGAAATTCAGGCTCATGGGTCAAGGTCATCGCGCGCGGTGTAGCGCCGGACGCGCATAAAGGCAAAGAGAGGTGAGGGTTGCCACCGGAGGTTGTACCCCGTTAAGGTTTCAGAAAGAATATTCAGGCATCAAACACGGGTTCCAGCGCAATGCGCGCACCATCGATCACCACTTTTCCCGTTTCGGGGAAGTTGACGGTAATGCGGCCTGAGATATTGCTTTGGACCTGACCAACCCCCCATTCCGCAAAGTCGGGATGGCGCACCAACATGCCGGGAGCCAGAATGGCATTCAAATTTTCCATGACCTGCCTTTCATGCGGGTGTCTTATCGGGGGTGCCCATGGGCCAGAGTAACGTAAACCTCGCAGCGTTGATCGGCAGCCGCATCTGTCATGACCTGATATCGCCGATCGGCGCCATCAACAACGGCCTTGAACTGCTCGGCATGTCCGAGGACCGCGAAGGGCCGGAAATCGAGCTGATCACCGAAAGCGTCGAAAACGCATCGGCGCGCATCCGCTTCTTCCGCATCGCCTATGGCGCGGCGTCCGACCAGCCGATGGGCCGGTCCGAGGTCATCACGACATTGCGCGACATGACCGGCGGCGGCCGGTTGACCGTGGCCTACGGGCCGATGGACGATCAACCCCGCTGGGCGGTGCGCATGGCGTTTCTGGCGATCCAGTGCCTTGAAACCTGCATGCCCTATGGCGGTCGGATCGAGGTCAGTTGCGATGCCGGGCACTGGACGGTCACGGGCCACGCACCGAAAACCAACGTCGACCCCGGGTTGTGGGCGGTGCTGACAGGCGGTGAGTTGGACACGCTGGCACCGGCCCATGTGCAGTTTGCTCTGCTGCCTGCGGTGGCAAACGATGCCGGGCGTGACATCCGCAGCGACATTGCCGAGGGCAGGTTGACCATCAGGTTCTGACGCCAGGCCAATCCAGTGAAGTATTTTATTCATTATATTTCAGATACTTATTTGATGTACCTCATGCGACTTCTGGCAAGCCGGAACAGATTGCCCTGATCCTGCCCGACATCGCGTCCGCAACAACGCACAAGACTGTGCCCCGGAACTGGCCGTCGCCGACCAGGAACCCCGGTGCCGACGGCGTTCGACCTCAGGCGCGCACGGTGCCGTCGCCACGCACGAGATACTTGAAGCTGGTCAGTTGTTGGGCCCCCACGGGGCCGCGCGCATGCATCTTGCCGGTGGCGATACCGATTTCGGCGCCCATGCCGAATTCGCCCCCGTCGGCGAACTGGGTCGAGGCGTTGTGCATCAGGATCGCGCTGTCCAGACCGTTCAGGAATGTGTTCGCCGCCTCGGCGTCTTCGGTCAAGATGCAATCGGTGTGGTTGGACCCGTAGGTGCGGATATGCGCCATCGCGGCGTCAAGATCGGGCACTACGCGCGCGGCGATATCCATGTCCAGATACTCGCGCCCCCAATCCTCGTTCGTCGCCGCCAGCACGCCCTCGATGGACTGCAAGGCCACGTCCGCATGGACCCGCACACCCGCATTGAGCAGCGCGCCGACCACACCGCGCCCGATGCTGCTGGCCACATCCTTGTGGATCAGCAGGCACTCGGCCGCGCCGCAAATACCGGTGCGCCGCGTCTTGGCATTCAGCACAACCCTGAGAACCTTTTCAGGGTCGGCCGCCTTGTCGATATAGATATGCACGATCCCTTCGAGATGGGCAAAGACGGGCACCCGCGCCTCGCGCTGGACCAGGCCGACAAGGCCCTTGCCGCCGCGTGGCACGATCACGTCGATGGTGTCGGTCATGGTCAGCATCTCGCTCACCGCCGCGCGGTCGCGCGTGGGGACCAGCTGGATCGCATCCTCGGGCAGGTCCGCATCGCGAAGACCCTGTTGCAGA
>CAZITF010000204.1:0-5404 GCA_964542095.1 uncultured Rhodobacterales bacterium | reverse complement strand
CATCATGTTGATCAACGTGGTCTTGCCCGTCCCATTTGGGGCCAGCACACCAAAGGAGTGGCCCAATTCCACCCGAAAAGATACACGGTCAAGTATCACCTTGCGCTGTGTGCCCGTCCAGAAGGACTTGGATACATTTTCAAACTCTAGCATCCCGTTGCTCCGCGGTGTGCTGGTGTCGTCCCGGTGCTTCACGTGGGTGACGTCGCCCCTCCTTACCAGAGGTGTGTTAACGGCTTAAACCTCAACTGTGGCCGCACTATGTCCAAGTTCATGTTAAATGTACAGGTTTCACGGCGGATTGTCGCCGTGTATTGGACAATCGGTTTTCGACCGAATTGGGGGGTGTCTGCCAGTGCAGCGGCGGCGCTGAAATCAGCCCACCATTTGCCACAAGACCCCGGCAATGACTGATCCGGTCAGCGCAAATCCAAGGTAGGCGGCAAACACCCGTGGCTTGACCAGCGCCCAGACCGCGATGGCCGCCGGAATGCTGCTGACCCCGCCTGCGATCATGAACGACATCGCCGCGCCGTTCGACATGCCCTGATCGAGCAGTTCGGCGACCAGAGGAGCGGCGGCATAGCCGTTCAGATAGGCAGGCATACCCACAAGAGCGCCAAGGATCACTGTGCCCACACCGTTCCCGCCCAGCACGTCGGCAATTAGGTCGGCGGGCATGTAGTTTACCATCAGGGCCTCGATAACATAGGCCAGCGTCAGCCATTTGAGCAGGAAAACCGCGTTTTCCAGTCCCGTATCCCGGAACGTCCGCACGCGGTCGGCCTCTTTCCAGAAGGTCCACATGGGCTTGGCCGAAAACGGCTTTTTCACGCCACAGCAGCCCCCGACACTCGGCTTTTCGCGCAGCGGGTCGGTGAAGACGGGCGTGTTGGCCAGCAATTGCGTGCCAAAGCCGCCGAATATGCCCAGACCCACGGCGGCCAGCGTCTTGGCAATGGCGAATTCGGTGCCGATCGCGCCCGTGGTGATCGCGAACATGGCCGGATCCATCAGCGGCGAGGCCAGCCAGAACGCCATCACGGCCCCCAGAGGCGCGCCAACGGCCAGCAGGGCGGCAATGAAGGGGATCACTTCGCACGAGCAAAACGGCGACAGTCCACCGAGGAGTGCAGCGAGGACGATCATCCGGGCCGGATTGCCTTCGAACGCCCTGGCCAGCAGGTTTTCGGCCCCCGTGGCCTTGAGGTAGGCGACAGCGATAACGGCAAAGGCGATGAACGGTGCGGTGCCTGCCAGTGCATTGGCCGCGAAATGCACAGTGGGCAGGAATTGGCCGGTGTCCAACACACCCACCAGTACCAGCAGAAGGGCCGAGAACAGCCATGCCCCTTCGATGCGCTTGCGCCAGCGGATGGGGCGCGGCGTTGTGGTTGTGTCAGCCATGGAGGTCGTCCTTGGATGCAGTTGCACTGTCGGCACAGCATTCGGTCAGAAGGAAAGTGGACAGGCTTTCGACTTCGTCAAAGGCGACGGCGGCGCAGATGATCGAGCGCCCCTGCCGAACCTGGGTGACAAGGCCAGCGGTCGCCAGGATCTTCATGTGATGGGTCAGGGTCGAACCGGTCACGCCGCTGCGCGCGCCAAGATCGCCGATGCTCAGTCCTTCGGGGCCGGCACGTACGAGGGTACGCAGCACGGACAGGCGTTGTTCCGAGCCCAGCGCCGCAAAAGCGCCGGCGGCACGGGTCAGATCAAGCGGGAGGGGCGATTCCATTTTCATTTTTCTAGAAGTATCGAAATAAATACCGTCCGCCAAGCGTTATTTCGAAAAATGTCGAAATGATTGCCGGGGGTCGCAAAACCGCCTAGCTCATGACCATGGAACTGTCTGCCGACATCCGCGCCTGCACGCTTTGTGCGGAACGCTTTGCCGCCACTGAAACGGGCCATGCGCCGCGCCCGGTGGTCTGGTTCCGCCCCGGAGCGCAAATCCTGATCGCAGGGCAGGCGCCCGGCGCGCGGGTGCATGACAGCGAGCGGCCCTTTACCGACCCGTCGGGGGACCGTCTGCGCGATTGGCTGGGAATGGACGAGGCGACGTTTTACGACCAATCCCGTGTTGCCATCGTGCCGATGGCGTTTTGCTTTCCCGGCTATGACGCCAGGGGATCGGACCGCCCGCCGCCAAAAATATGTGCCACCACCTGGCGCGCGCAGGTAATGGAGCATATTGGCGATATCCCCCTGACATTGCTGATCGGGGGCCATGCCCAAAGCTGGCATCTGGGCACCGGGGCAGGGGTGACTGACACCGTTGCAGGCTGGCGCGACCATGCACCGCGCGCCTTTCCCTTGCCTCACCCGTCCTGGCGCAATACCGGGTGGCTGAAGAAAAACCCGTGGTTCGAGGCCGAGCTGCTGCCCGCCCTGCGCGCCCGTGTGAAGGAAGTCCTGAAATGATGCAGACCCCGCTGGATGCGGCCCATGCCGCAATGACCGCAGCGCCTGAGGATGACGCAGCGCGCTTGCGCTTCTTTGAACGTTTGGGCGATGCGGAACTGTTCCTGCTGCTTGAGGGCGAGGCGGAGGGCGATGCGGTCACGCCGCAGGTCTTTGACCCCGGCACCGGATCCATCGTTCTGGTCTTTGACCGCCCCGAACGGTTGAGCGGCTTTGTCGGGGCCGAGGCACCCTATGCGGCGCTGTCGGGCCGGGTGGTCGCGGGGTTGCTGGCCGAGCAGGGTCTCGGTCTGGGGCTGAACCTCGATGTGGCGCCGTCGTCCTTTCTGCTGGATGCGCAGGGAGTCGCCTGGCTGGCGCAGACCCTCGGCCACGGGCCCGACGAGGTCGAGGCGCAACTGGCCGAAGTGTCCGCGCCGACCGGTTTACCGGATGTACTGATCGCGGCGCTGGATACCAAGCTGGCGACGGCGACGGGTCTGGCGCAGCTGGCTTATCTCGTGGGCAGCACCGACAGGGCGGGGACACGGGGGCATTTGCTGGCCTTTGTCGGCGCGGCACCGGGGGCCGAACCGGCGCTGGCGCGTGCGGCGTCCGAGGCGCTGGTGTTTTCGGGCATCGAAGCCGGGGCGATGGATGTCGCCTTTTTCGATGCGTCCGATCCGGTTACGGCGCGGCTGGCGCGGGTGGGTTTGCGGTTCGACCTGCCCCAGCCTGCGCCGGTGCGCGCCCCGGACGCACAAGCGCCGGGATCAGACCCGGCCCGCCCGCCACGGTTGCGCTGAACGTACGCGATCACGCGTGGCTGGCATATGGTCACATCCACGCGAGACGGGCTGACGCGCGCGGTCGGCACAGCGTATGGTTGGCCACGCGGTACATCGTTTGCGCGATCTGCCGCGCGGCAGTTGACCAGATCCACTTCTGACACAAGGATAGTCTCCGTGATGAACCGTTTCACCCTGCCCCTCGATGCGGCTGCAAACGGGCTGGCCCTTGGATCGGTCGCCTTTGCAGGGCCGCAATACCTCGATGGAACGGGATATGCCGTTTCGGGATTTGACGTGGTGGCCCATTCCAGGCAGGATCTGGCCCCCGCGGACCGATCCCGACCTGCCGCTGTGCCGGGTAACTCGAACCTGTGGCGGATTGTCGATGGCAAGTTGTTTTTGAACATCAACGCGGCCGTGGCCGGATTCTGGAAAGCGGACAGTCCAGGCAATCTGGAACTGTCGAGCGGCAACCGGGCTTCGTTTGATCCACAGTCTGCATCGGGCAGACCGACCCCGGTTTTTTCAAGCAATGCACTGCGGGGCTGATATGACCAAGGCACACACACCCCAGTCCCCAAAATCGGCGCCTGCACGTATCTCGCGCCGGGTCTTCGGGGCAGGAGCAGCGGCGACGATTATCGGCGGCGCTGTCTTTGCCTCGCGTTGGTACAACATTTCGGCCCGGGCGGGGATGGAGGGCACGTTGAGCGTGCCGGACGCACATCAGGCGGCGCTGTCTGGCGCCGTCCTGTTGATCGACATACGCCGCCCGGATGAATGGCAGCGCACCGGCGTCGGTGAAGGGGCGGTGCCGCTGGACATGCGGCGCGACGATTTCACCGAGGCGCTGCTGGAACAGACCGGAGGGCGCAGCGATGCGCCCGTGGCCCTGATCTGCGCACGCGGCGTGCGCTCGCGCGGGCTGACGGCGCGGCTGACCTCGGCGGGGTTTACCAACATCATCGACGTGCCCGAAGGCATGCTGGGTTCGGGCGCGGGACCGGGATGGCTGAAACGCGGTCTGCCCGTCGTGCCCTGGACGCCAGGGTAGCCGTCACCAGATGGAGCGCGCTGCCGCGCGCACGACATGTTCGAAATGGCGCCGCTCGACCGGCTTTCCTTGAATGCAATGCAGGTTTGGCGACAACTTCCCGCCATTCGGCAGGTGTCTATTCCGCCGCGATATCCGCCGCTTCGATCTGCGCCCGCATCGCCGCGCGTGCGCTGCGGGCGCGGGCCACGATGGTCGGCTCGCGCAGGGTCAGCGGGTTGTCCAGCCGCAGCATCGCGGCACTGGTGGCGCTGAGGGCGGACAGCGGAATGGCCAGCACCAGGCTTGCCATGATCGGGATCAGCCACCACGATACGAGACCCGCCATCAGCCCGGCCAGCAACAGCCCGCCCAGCAGCGTTTCGACCCAGTGGAACCTGACCAGCGTGCCCAGCGGAAAGGCGCGTGCGTTGCGCTGTTGCGGGTTCCAGCCATTGCCGTGCGCGAAAATGCAGCGCAGCACCGCGCGGGTCTGCTGGATCATCAGGATCGGGGCATAGGCGATGGACAGCGCCAGTTCGACCAGCACCGCACGTGCAAAGGCCCACCGCCCGCCGAACAGCTTTACCGCCTTGGCATGGGCGATGATGATCGCCGCAGAGGCGAATTTGGGGGCCAGCAGCATCCCGTACATGACCATCAGAAAGACGGCGCTGTCGATATGGGTCATCGCCGGTGGCCAGTTTGGAAACAGCGGGTTGGCCTCGTTGAAATAGCTGATCACGTTGGTTGTCGCATCCCGCCCAAGCAGTGCCCAGAAGATCAGCAGCACGAACCAAGCAGGCGACATGAGGTAGGCGGCGGCCCCCTGGAACAGGTGAAAGCGGCTGATCGGGTGCAGTCCGCGCGTGGCCAGCAGGCGCAGGTGTTGCAGGTTGCCGCGACACCAGCGGTTGTCACGGACCACATAATCGATCAGCGTGCCCGGTGTTTCCTCGAAACTGCCCGACATGCGCGGCAGAAAGCGCACCCGCCAGCCCGCGCGGCGCAGCAGAGACGCTTCGACAAAGTCGTGGCTGAGGATCATGTCGGAGCGGCCCGTGAGGCTGTGCAGGTGCGGGATGCCGGCAGAGGCGGCAAAGGCGCGGGTGCGGATGATCGCGGTGTGGCCCCAATAGTTGCCCTCGGGGCGGGACCAGTGCGCCAGCCCTTCGGC
>CAZITF010000203.1:0-5437 GCA_964542095.1 uncultured Rhodobacterales bacterium | reverse complement strand
GCTTGACGCCCCCGCCCCGGGCGGGCAAGACGCGCACATGACCAGAACAGCACTCATCACCGGTGCCTCGCGCGGCCTTGGCGCAGCATTCGCCCGCGCCCTCGCGCCGACCCATCACATCGTCGCCGTGGCCAAGACCACCGGCGCGCTCGAAGAGCTGGACGACGAGATAAAGGCGCTTGGCGGCGCGGCCACGCTTGCGCCCATGGACATCACCGTCGAGGCGGCAATGCAGACGCTGTGCCGGGGCATTCACGACCGCTGGGGGCACCTCGACATATGGGCCCACGCCGCCATCCACGCGGCACCGCTGACGCCTGCGTCGATGATCGACGCCAGGGACATGGCCAAGTCGGTGGCCTGCAATGTCACTGCCACATCCACGCTGATCACCTATATTGCCCCGCTTCTGGGCGACGACGGCACCGCGCTGTTCTTTGACGACCCGCAGGCCGGCGCGCCGTTCTACGGCAGCTACGGGTCCACCAAGGCGGCCCAGATCGCACTTGCGCGCAGCTGGCAGGCCGAAACACGGCGCACCGGGCCACGGGTGCATATCGCCACCCCCGCCCCGATGCCCACAGCCACCCGTGCGCGTTTCCACCCGGGCGAAGACCGCGCGCCGCTGGCCGACCCCATGGCCGAGGCGACACGGATCCTGGCCGAACTCAACGCTTGAACCGCGCCGTCCGGCGTGGCTGACTGTTCGCATGCCTGGCCGTTTCACCCGTTTCGACACCCCGCGCCCCGCCAGGGGCGGCGGCACGCTTGCGCGGATCTATGACGCTGCGGAAACCGGCTGGCAGGACGGCATCTCGAAACTCGGTTTTCTCGACGCTTACGCCGACCTGATGGCACACAGCCCTGCGCCCGACACGGCAACGCCGAGGGTTCTGGATGTCGGCACCGGAACCGGGGCCTTCGCGCAGGCGTGGACCGACGCACACGGGCTGCCCGGCGCGCTGACCCTCACCGACATCTCGCCCGCCATGCTGAACGCGGCCAGGGCGCGGATGCCGCAGGCACGCGCTATCAACGCTCCGCTCGGGGCCGATCTGCCGGACATCCCGCCACAGGACGTGGTGCTTTGCGCCCATGTGATCGAACACCTGAACGACCCGCACGCCGCCCTGTGCTGGCTCCATGACAGACTTGCACCCGGCGGCCTGCTGATCATGGCCATTTCCAAACCGCACTGGTGTACGGCGCTGGTGCGCTGGCGCTGGGGCAACGCGGCCTACCGGCCCGCACAGGTGCAGACCATGCTGGCACAGGCCGGGTTCCGCGATATCGCCATCCATGCCTTCCGCTCCGGCCCGCCCTCGCGGGTCTCCTGCGGCTACATCGCGCGCCGCCCGTAGCGGACGCGCAACGGTCCGGCTTCTCTGTTTCAAAAAATCCCCGCCGGAGGCTCCCGCAGTTGCCCGCGCGCGCAACGGCACATAGTAAGGTGACAAAGGGGCAACTCATGCGCATTCTCATCACCAATGACGACGGCATTTCGGCACCCGGCCTCAAGGTGCTGGAATCCATCGCCCGGGACATCGCAGGCCCGTCCGGCACGGTCACCACCGTCGCCCCCGCCTTCGAACAGTCCGGCGTCGCCCATTGCATCAACTACGCGCGCCCCTTCATGTACCAGACCATCGCACCGCACAGGGTCGCGGTCGAGGGCAGTCCGGCCGATTGCGTGCTCGCAGGTCTGCACGAGGTGCTCGACGGGCCGCCCGACCTGATCCTGTCGGGGGTGAACCGGGGCAACAACTCGGCCGAAAACGCGCTCTATTCCGGCACGCTGGGTGCCGCCATCGAAGGGGCGCTGCAAGGCGTGCTCTCCATCGCGCTGTCACAGTATTTCGGCCCCGAAAACCGCGACCTCGACGACCCGTTCGACGCCTCCGCGACCCATTGCAAAGGGGTGATTGAGCGGATTATCGCCCACACGCCCGTCGTGCAGCCCGGCTACCAGCTGTTTTACAATGTCAACGTGCCCCCGGTGGCGGCAGCGGACGTCAAGGGGATCAAACTTGTGCCCCAGGGCCTGCGCCCCGGCGTCGGATTTCACACCGAGGCGACGACCTCGCCCTCCGGGCGGCAATTCCTGTGGATCAAGGGCGGCAACCAGCAGGTGCGCACCGCGCCCGACAGCGATGCGGCCGTGAATCTGGACGGCTACATCTCGGTCACGCCGATGCGCGCGGACCTCACCGCGCACGACATGCTCGACACATTGGGGGCCATCGCCACATGAGCCCACAGGACGGCACCGACGACATCGCCACACGCAAGATGCAGTTCCTCTATGCGCTGCGCTCGCGCGGAGTGACGGACAAACGGGTGCTCGGCGCGATGGAGGCGATCGACCGCGGGCCCTTTGTACGTGGGCTTTTCGCCGAACGGGCCTATGAAGACATGCCGTTGCCGATCCCCTGCGGGCAGACCATCAGCCAGCCTTCGGTGGTGGGGCTGATGACGCAGGCACTGAACGTGAGCCCGCGCGACAAGGTGCTCGAAATCGGCACCGGGTCGGGCTATCAGGCGGCGATCCTCGCCAAGCTGGCGCGGCGGGTCTACACCATCGACCGGCACCGCCGGCTGGTCCACGAGGCCCGCGCGATCTTTGACGAGCTGGATCTGCACACGATCACGGCAATCACCGGGGACGGCTCGCACGGGCTGCCCGATCAGGCGCCGTTCGACAGGATCATCGTCACCGCGGCCGCCGAAGACCCGCCCGGCCCGCTTCTGGCGCAGCTCAAGGTGGGCGGCATCATGGTGCTGCCGGTCGGCCAGTCGGATGCGGTGCAACGCCTGATCCGGGTAAACAAGACCGAGACGGGCCTTGAGTATGACGAATTGCGCGACGTGCGCTTCGTTCCGCTGCTCGAGGGCTTGGGCAAAGAGTGATCTTGGTGTAAAACAAGCGCAAATCAGCCCGGGTTTCGGGCCGATATCCGGCAACACCCCCATCTCAGAGGGGTCCGGCAGAGGACGACGCAGATGATTTCGACAGCTTTCCACAGATCCCATGGGTGGCGTTTGCCGCCTGCGCGCCTGATGTTGGCAACCGTGGCACTGACCGCTCTCGCCGCCTGCGAAGAGCCGCTCGATTTCGATCTGCGCGGCCCCGAGGGCGGGTTCAACACCCGTGAAGCGGCGCGCAATTCGACGGTTGATCGCCCCGCGGCGGATGCGCGCGGCGTGATCTCCTATCCCAACTATCAGGTGGCCGTGGCCCGGCGCGGCGATACGCTCAACGATGTGGCCGCGCGGGTCGGCCTGCCCGCAAGCGAGTTGGGGCGCTACAACGGCATTGCCGTGGACGTGCCCCTGCGCAAGGACGAGATCATCGCCCTGCCCCGGCGCGTCGCCGAACCGGCCACCGGCACCATCGGTGCGCCCGCAGGGGTCGATGTGACAACGCTGGCAGGTTCGGCCATCGACCGGGCGGCACCGACCCCCGCCAATCCGACCGTTGCAACAAGACCCCTGCCCCCCACAGGTCAGGAACCGGTGCGCCACCAGGTCGAACGGGGCGAAACCGCCTTTACCATCGCGCGGCTCTATCAGGTGCCGGTCAAGTCGCTGGCCGAATGGAACGGGCTGGATGCCAGCTTTTCCGTGCGCGAAGGGCAGTTCCTGCTGATCCCCATCGCCCGCGTGGCCGCTCCGGCACGCGACACCGCCACAACGACACCACCCGGTGCCGGGTCCGAGACGCCGACCCCGCCCAGCGCGGCCAGGCCGCTGCCACCCGACGACACCGCGAATGACACCGCAACCGCGCCCAAACCCACGGCCCCCGTGGCGGATGTGGGCGAAACGACCGCGACGCCCGCCGCGTCCATGCGCCTGCCCGTGCAGGGCAGCATCATCCGCCCCTACGCCAAGGGCCGCAACGAGGGCATTGCGATCAAGGCCGCTCCCGGCACGCCGGTGAACGCCGCCGCCGCGGGCACCGTGGCCGCCATCACCAAAAGTTCCGATGGCATCCCCATCATCGTCGTGCGCCATCCCGACAACCTGCTGACGGTCTATGCCAATGTGGACGGGGTCAAAGTGGCCAAGGGCGATTCCGTGCGCCAGGGTCAGACCATCGCGCAATTGCGCAGCACCGAAGAACAGGCTTTTGTGCATTTCGAAGTGCGCGACGGCTTTGACAGCGTGGACCCGGCAGACTACCTGCCGTGACTCGACACAGGTCCGTGACCCTCTAGAGGGTCACACCCCGGCGCCCGGCCAGATCGCAGAAATACTGCCACGCCACGCGGCCCGACCGTGCCCCGCGTGTCGCCTGCCACTCGATGGCCTCGGCCCACAGGGTGTCATCGTCGATCTCGACGCCGTAAGCGGCGCAATAGCCCCGGATCATCGCCAGATACTGGTCCTGATTGCAGGCGTGAAAGCCCAGCCACAACCCGAAGCGATCCGACAGCGACACCTTTTCCTCGACCGCTTCGGACGGGTTGATGGCGCTGCCGCGCTCGTTCTCGATCATGTCGCGCGGCATCAGGTGGCGGCGGTTGGAGGTGGCATAAAGGATCACGTTGTCAGGCCGCCCCTCGATCCCGCCATCCAGCACCGCCTTGAGGGATTTGTAGTGCTGATCGTCGTGGCTAAAGCTCAGATCGTCGCAATACAGCACAAACCGCGCCGTCTCGGCCTGGCGGAGCACGGACAGCAGACGCCCGACCGAAGGCAGATCCTCCCGGTGCAATTCCACGATCTTCAACTGCGGAAATTCTGCTTCAAGCGCGCCGTGTATCGCTTTGACAAGGCTCGACTTTCCCATGCCCCGCGCACCCCACAAAAGGGCGTTGTTCGCAGGCAACCCATTGGCAAACTGGCGGGTGTTGGCAAGCAGCGTTTCGCGCGCGCGATCCAGCCCCAGCAACAATTCCAGGGAGATGCGCGACACCTGCGCCACAGGTTCCAGCCGATCCGGCCCGGTCTGCCAGACAAAGGCACTGCTGGCGTCAAAATCGGGGGCCGCCATCGGCGCGGGCGACATGCGTTCAAGGGCGGCCGCGATACGGTCCAGCGGGTCGTCGATCACTTGAGGTCTTCCTCGCTCAGGTCCTCGTCCTCGTCGTCATAATACCCCTCGGCGCGCAGCTTGGCCTCGCGTTTCTTTTCGACACGGGCCACCAGAAAGATGGAAATCTCGTATAGACCATAAACGACCGTGAACAGGATGCCCTGGGTAATGACATCCGGCGGGGTGACAAGGGCGGCCAGCACCAGAATGCCCACCATCGCGTATTTGCGCACATTGGCCAGCCCCTCGGCGCTGACCAGCCCGGCCTTACCCATCAGGGTCAACAGGACCGGCAGTTGAAAGCACAACCCAAAGGCGATGATGAATTTCAGCGTGATATCAAGACTCTCGTTGACCTTCCCGAAAAAGGTGATGCGAATGCCGTCGCTGGCTTCGGGG
>CAZITF010000202.1:0-5484 GCA_964542095.1 uncultured Rhodobacterales bacterium | reverse complement strand
GGCCTCGATCATATCAAGATATTGCAGGACAACGATTTTCACGAGTTCAAGATCAGCTGCAAGGCGTCGGACGTGTTCATGGCGGCGGCCGCCTATCAACAGCTTGCGGATGCGACGGACGCCCCGATTCACCTTGGCATCACCGAGGCGGGCGGGCTGACATCCGGCACCATCAAATCGGCCATCGGGCTTGGGCAGTTGTTGTGGATGGGTATCGGCGACACGATCCGCGTGTCCCTGTCGGCGGACCCTGTGGAAGAGATCAAGGTGGGCTTTGATATTCTCAAATCGCTCAATCTGCGTCACCGGGGCGTGAACATCATCTCTTGCCCGTCCTGCGCGCGGCAGGGGTTCAACGTGATCAAGACGGTCGAGGCGCTCGAAGAGCGGCTGGCCCATATCAAGACGCCGATGTCCCTGTCGATCATCGGCTGCGTGGTCAACGGGCCCGGCGAGGCATTGATGACGGATGTGGGATTCACCGGCGGCGGGGCCGGGCACGGCATGGTCTACCTGGCAGGCAAGCAAAGCCACAAGTTGAACAATGACGCGATGATCGAGCACATTGTCGAGCAGGTGGAAAAGAAGGCGGCGGAATTGGATGCCGCCGCCGTGGCCGCCGGATCACAGGCCGCAGAGTAAAACCGTAAACTTTTCAGGGAATTACGGTTTCCTCGGTCATGTACGGGGCCAGGGTCACTGCGGCCATCGGCAATATTTAGCTTGCCTGTGTGGTTTGCAAACCCGTACAGTTGCCCGGGTAAAGTCTGACAATTGGTTAAGTGTCCAGTGCAAACCGGCCACAGAAGGGAAATACTATGAAGAAGATTTTGACCACTTTGGCTGTCATTTTGACAGCGGGATCTGCGTCCGCGGCAAGCGTGATCTACGATGAAAGCGTGTCTGGTGATTTCAGCACAAACCCGGGAACAGATTTGGGCACAATCGGTCAAGGGCTGATCCTTGGTTCGATCGACGGTGGTGCGGGGAGTGTTCCGGGCGTGGACGAGTTTGATTCGTTTTCATTCACGCTGACCGAGACACTGAGTTTCGCAATCATGATCCAGAACGAAGTGGCTGCGTTCTCTGGTTTCGTGATGTTCGCGGGGCCCGGATCGTCGATTCCGACGTTCACCGAATCTTCTGTTCCTGTGTCCTTGGATGCCGGTTTTTATGCGTTCCAACTGGCACCAAGAGGCAACGAAGGATCGTTTGATTACACCGTCCAGTTCGGGGACGTGTCCGCGGTTCCACTGCCTGCCGGCATGGCGCTTTATGCTCCCTTCGTTCTGGGGGCGGGCGCGTTTGCAGCGCGGCGCCGTCGCGCCAAGCGGACCTGATCCGACTCGGCGCCTGACGGCGCGGTAGGTGAAATTTGAAAACGCGGCTGTCCGTCAGCCGCGTTTTTCGTCGACCAGCGCCTGCATCTGGTCATAGGGCAGGTAACCGCGCGGCAATTCGTCCAGCCGCACGAATGTGGGAATGCCGGTGATCTACAGCCGTTGCGACAGTGCACGGGTCCGGCGGATTTCTTCGGTAACTTTGTCGCTGTCCATATGCGCGTCGATGCCATCAGCTTCGAGGCCAAGGGTCGATGCCATGCGCCTGAGCGTGCGCAGGGTCACATCGCTGTTTGTCTCCGTCAGCGCGTCGTGCAGCCCGTGATAGGCCTCGGACCCGGCAGGTTGCTTGGCGGTCACGGCAAAGCGGGAGGCCAGCAGCGACATTTCCCCGAGGATCGGGAATTCCTTGGCCGCAAGGCGGAGATTATCGTCTGTTTCCAGCAGCTTGGCCACCTCGTCATGGGCGCGTAGCGGAAATCGAGGAATTCGACCAGTGTGATGTCGCCCTCCGGATTGCCGCCGACAAAACCATAACCGTCATCGAAGATGTCCTCGGCATTGTCGCTGATCAGGGACAGGTCGGCTTGGGCTCATGCGGCCTGTTCGCGCTGTTGCACGACGGCGACCGCCTCCATGATCACTTGCGGATTTTCCATCAGTCACGCGCGTACTTCCTTGCGGAAAATGGTGCGTTTCTCGGCATTCATCCGGGACAGATCGATGGCCTGCACCGGCATTGCCATGTCGAGAGCCAGTGCGAATGTGACGGAAAAAGCGCGATACTTCCGGTTATTTCCGTTTCTTTGCGGCTTTGGCGGCGCGTTCCGAGGCAAGGAGCACATCATGCGCCCGTTGCCAGGGCCCCGAGCCTTCGGGCAGCAGGCCCGTGGCGCGTTTGGCGTGAATTCCGGCGTCCTCGAGTCTGCCGCGCAGGGCATAGCGTTCGGCAGTGACCAGTGAGGCCATGCCATTGTTTCCGGTGCGCGCATAGGCCACCGACAGATCCCGCAGCATCGAGCCGTCGCGGAAGTCGATCTGGCGCGCACGCTCCAGTACGGGCAGGGCGGCGCGCGCATCGCCAGTGGCCAGCAACGCGCGCCCATAGCCCGCCTGCAACAGCCCGTCATTGGGGCGCAACTGCACGGCGCGTGCATGGACATTGGCGGCGGCGGCGAACTGGCGGGTCTCCATCAGGATCTGCCCCTTGAGGTCGTAATAGAACGGGTCGCCGGGCCGCATCGCGATGGCCTTGTCGATGGCGGCCAGCGCCTTGTTGGTCTTGGAATTGCGGTGCTGCGCCATCGCTTCGCGCATCAGCGCCACGTCGCGGTAGCCACTGTCGCCAAGCCGGTTCAGCGTCCAGTTGGGGCGGCGCTGATAGGCGGTCAGTTTGCCCTTGGCGCGGGCAAACCAGTAATCCCACTTGGCTGAATCCGCACTTGTCAGATCGCCATAGGCCGCCGCGTAGCCTTCGATGGCGCGCAACCGATCCCGGCTGAGGGGGTGTGAGCGCACGTAAGGGTCCTGACGGGCCTCCGACAACACTTCCTGGCCCCGGAACAGGCGAAATACGTCCAGCATCCCCGAAAGCGGAATGCCCGCAGAACGCATAAAACGCGCACCGGATTGGTCGGCAGAGCTTTCCTCGGCGCGGGTATGGGTGAGAAAGGCACGCATGGCGGCACTTTGGGTGCCCACCGCGATGGCGCCTGCCGCCTCGCCGCCACCGGCGGCGGCAGCGATCACGGCCAGCGCCATGCCAAGCCCGGCGGCGGTGCGCGCGTTGCCCATGTTGGTCATGCGCCGCGTGATGTGCCCGTTGGTGATATGGGCGGCCTCGTGGGCGATCACGGCCTGCAACATCGCGGCGTTTTCCATCCGCCCGATCAGGCCCGAGTGGATATAGATCGCGTCATTGCCCACCACGAAGGCATTGAGCGTGCCATCATCCACCACCAGGATCTTGGTGCGCGCCGTACTCAGTCCGGCGGCCTTCAGCACAGGGGCGGCGACCTGTGACAGCGCGTATTCCATGTCCGCATCGCGCAGCAGCGACACCGCCTGCGCAGGCAGCGCCAGAGCGAAAGTCAGGATCAGGATTGACGCGAGCCGCGTGACAGGATGAAAGGCCATGCACGTGATCATAGGAGAGCCCATGCGAACCTCAAGCCGCAGCGATGTCGATCCCTTTATCGTGATGGATGTGATGGAGGCCGCGCGCGCCGCAGAGGCGGCGGGCCGCCATATTATTCACATGGAAGTCGGCCAGCCGGGCACGGGCGCACCGCAGGCGGCGATCCGCGCATTGAACGGTGCGATGGCGGCCGGGCCGCTCGGTTACACGGTCGCATTGGGACTGCCCGCGCTGCGCGCCCGTATCGCGCGGCTTTATGGCGAGTGGTACGGGATCGATCTGAACCCCGAGCGGGTGATTGTGACCTCGGGCGCGTCGGGGGGCTTTATCCTGGCCTTCAACGCGCTGTTTGACAGTGGCGACCGCGTAGGGATCGGCGCGCCGGGCTATCCCAGTTATCGCCAGATCCTGCGCGGGCTGGGGTTCGAGGCGGTCGATCTGCCGACGTCGGATGCCAACCGCTTGCAGCCAGTGCCGCAGGATTTTTCCGGGCTTGACCTGGCCGGGCTGCTGGTCGCCTCGCCTGCCAATCCGACGGGAACGATGCTGGATCGCCCGGCCATGTCCGCGCTGATCGCGGCCTGTCAGGACACAGGCACCAGTTTCATCAGCGACGAGATATATCACGGCATCGAATATGACAAACGCGCCGTCAGCGCGCTGCAAATCAGCGACGATGTCTATGTCATCAATTCGTTTTCCAAGTATTTTTCCATGACTGGCTGGCGGGTGGGGTGGATGGTGGTGCCCGAAGATCACGTGCGCGTGGTCGAACGCATCGCCCAGAACATGTTCATCTGCGCCCCCCACGCCTCTCAGGTCGCCGCACTTGCGGCGATGGACGCCGATGACGAGTTGCAGGCCAACATGGACGTCTACCGCACCAACCGCGCGCTGATGCTCGACGGGTTGCCCAGGGCGGGCTTTGAACGCATCGCTCCGCCTGATGGCGCGTTCTATGTCTATGCGGACGTGTCCGACCTGACGCGGGATTCGCGCGCCTTTGCCGCCGAAATTCTGGATAAGGCCGGTGTCGCCGTGACACCCGGACTCGATTTCGACCCGGTGCGCGGCCATACCACCTTGCGGTTTTCCTATGCCCGCAGGACCGAGGACATCGCCGAAGGGTTGCGCCGCCTGACCGAATTCATGGATGCCCGCGCCTAGGGGGATTCCCGTCGGCGCCTGGATGCACTATCGTGTCCGAAAAAAGCGGGCAAAAAAGCAATGCGGGCACTTTTTTCGGCACTGATGATCTGGGTTTGGGCGGTTTCGGCGACGGCGCAGGACCTGTCGGGCCTTGCGCGCGTCGATATGAGCGCAAGCGGCGTCCAGGACGGCTGGTTCGGCGGCACAAGACTGACTCTCGCGCTCAGCCAGGGTGTTCCGTTCCGTGTCTTTGTCCTCGACAATCCCGCCCGCCTTGTCGCCGATTTCCGCGAGGTCGATTTCGCCGGAGTCACGGCAGAGGCGCTGCGGGGAGAAAGCGCGAGAATTTCGGGTCTGCGCTTTGGCACGTTCAAACCGGGCTGGTCGCGGCTGGTCGCTGATCTGACGGAACCGATGCTGCCGGTCGAGATCGCGATGCCGGTTGATCAAAGCTCGGGGCAAGCCCGTATGACCATCCTGCTCGAAGCGGTCGGGGCAGAGGCCTTTGCCGCGCGCGCCGGGGCGCCGGTGAACCCGGACTGGGCAGTGCAGACGGCAGTCCCGCCGCCGATCAGCGATGACGACAGTTTTGTCGTGGTGATCGACCCCGGCCATGGCGGTGTCGATCCCGGTGCGGTGCGCGACAGCACCACGGAAAACGAACTGATGCTGGGCATCGCAGTGGCCTTGCGCGACGCGCTGCGCCGGGCGGGCGGGGTCGAGGTTGTGCTGACGCGCGAACGAGACGAATTCGTTTCACTCACCGGGCGGGTGGCGCTGGCCCATCAGGTCGGTGCGGATGCGTTCATATCGCTGCACGCGGATTCGCTGAGCCAGGGGCAGGCGCGGGGCGCGACA
>CAZITF010000201.1:0-5493 GCA_964542095.1 uncultured Rhodobacterales bacterium | reverse complement strand
ATCCCGATGGCCATCACGAGGCTGTTGAACAGCATGGTCGAAACCGGCACGTTCACGCCGGAAAACAGCGCCTTGGTATAGTTTTCAATCAACTGGTCACCGGGCCAGAGCGGCATGGGCGGGCGCACGATTTCGGGTTGCGTGACGGTCGAAGCGACAAAGGCGAGCCAAATCGGAAAGAAGATCACCAGCACGCCCGCGATCATCATCACGTGGGTCAGCCACAGGCCCGAACCGCGCTTTTCCACCATGCCATGCACGTCGCCCGCCATCAGTAATGCACCCGCTTTTCGATGAACTTGAACTGGATGATGGTCAGCGCGCCGACCACGAGCAACAGGATTACCGATTGCGCCGAGGACGATCCGAGATCCTGGCCGACAAACCCGTCCGAAAACACCTTGTAGACAAGGATGGTCGTCGATTGCTGCGGCCCGCCTGCGGTAATCGTGTGGATCACGCCGAAGGTTTCGAAAAAGGCATAGACCACGTTCACGACCAGCAGAAAGAAGGTGGTGGGCGACAACAGCGGCAGCACGATGGTCCAGAACCGCCGCCAGAAGCGCGCGCCATCAATCGCCGCCGCCTCGATCACCGAACGCGGCACCGCCTGAAGGGCGGCAAAGAAGAACAGGAAGTTATAGCTGATCCGTCCCCAGGCAGAGGCGACCACGACAAGGCCCATCGCCTCGCCCCCGTTCAGCACGTGGTTCCAGTCATAGCCCAGATTGCCGAGATACCACGACACCACGCCCACGCGGGTGTTGAACATGAACAGCCACAAAACCCCCGCAATGGCCGGGGCAACGGCGTAGGGCCAGATCAGCATGGTGCGGTAGACGCCTGACCCCTTGATCAAACGGTCGGCGATGACGGCCAGAAACAGCGCCGGGATCATCGAGCAGAGCGTGACCAGGATGGAAAACACCGCCGTCGTCACAAAGGACGCGCGGTAGAATTTGTCGCCGAGCAGGAATTCGAAATTGCCCAGTCCCACGAATTGCGAGGACAGCCCGAACGGGTCGGGAATGAACAGGGACTGCCAGATCGCCTGCCCTGCCGGGTAAAAAAAGAATACCGCCGAGATCGCCACTTGCGGTGCGATCAGCAGCAAAGGCAGCAGCCAGCCACGAAAGGTGACGCGTTTTTCCATGTCTCTGCCCCCGGGAATTCAAAAGGCAGGCCCGGATGCCGGGCCTGCCCTTGTGCCGTTTAGCGGTTGGCCGCTTCGAACCGGCGCAGCAGCGCGTCGCCGCGTTCCTTGGCGCTGTCCATCGCCTCTTGGGCGGTCTTGTCGCCGGACCAGATGCCTTCCAGTTCTTCGTCAATGATCCCGCGAATCTGATCGAAGGAGCCAAGGCGCAGACCCTTGGAATTGGCCGTGGGCTGTTTTGCGGTCATCTGAATGACGGCCACGTCGGTGCCGGGGTTCGCTTCGTAGAAGCCTGAGGCACGGGTGGCTTCGCCCGCCGCGATCGTGATCGGAAGGTAGCCTGTGTCCTGATGCCATTTGGCCTGAACGTCGGTCGACGACAGATAGCTCAGGAATTCGCCGACACCTTTGTATTCCTCTTCGGTCTGTCCTTCCATGACCCACAGCGATGCACCACCGATGATCGTGTTCTGCGGGCTGTTGCCGACGCCTTCCCAATACGGCAGCGGGCGGACATCAAAATCGAACTCGGCTTCGGCCTTGATCCCGGCATAGCCCGCCGAACTTTCGGTAAACAGGGCGCATTCACCGGCACGGAAATTCGCGCCGCCCTCGTTGCGGCGGCCCGTATAGATAAACTTGCCATCCTTGGCCCATTCACCCATCGCCGTCAGGTGCGCCACCTGTGCGGGGCCGTTCAGCATCAATTCGGTGTCCAGACCTGCAAAGCCGTTGTCCTTCGAGGCAAACGGCACATCGTGATAGGCCGAGAAGTTTTCCAGGTGAATCCAGCTTTGCCATGCGGTGACAAGCCCGCAGTCTTCTCCGCCCGCTTTCAGCGCGTCCAGCGTTTCGCCCACCTTTTGCCATGTGGACAGGTCGGTGTCGGGATCGACCCCCGCAGCCGTCATCGCGTCGCGGTTCACCCAGAGTACGGGCGTGGACGAGTTGAACGGCAGCGACAGCATTTCGCCATCGGCGGAGGTGTAATAACCTTTGACAGCCCCGATATAGGCATCGGGGTCAAACTCGGCGCCGCTTTCGGCCATCACCTGGTAGACGGGCCTGATCGCGCCCTTGGCGGCCATCATGGTTGCGGTTCCGACTTCGAACACCATCAGGATGTCGGGCTGCTCGCCCGCACGGAAGGCCGCGATGCCGGCGTTCAGCGTTTCGGAGTAATTGCCCTTGTGGCTTTCGACAACGGTGTATTTGTCCTGGCTGGCGTTGAAGTCTTCGACCTGTGCCTTGACCAGTTCACCGAGGCGACCGGTAAAGGCGTGCCAGAACTGGATTTCGGTTTGGGCCATGGCCGTGACGGGCGACAGCATTGTGGTTGCGGCGAGAACGCCGAGTGCAGATTTCTTCATGGTTCCTCCCATGCACCGGAGTGGTGCTGTGTCTTGAGATACGTGTGGCTTATGCCTTGAATGTATCTTGTGTGTGACATCGCGACGATACACCGGGAGGACCATAGTGCAAGACCGCAAAACGCACCGCAAATCTCAAGAGTTCTCTGGGGGGAAGGATGGCAAAGGCAAAAGCTGGCCCGGGTCGAAGTGGCGGGCAACGGTTTGCGCGCCTGCAACCACGCCGGAGAGGTCGGGCGGGATCAGCGCATGTCGGAGGGTCGTGACGCATCCTGACCCGCACAGATTCGGCACACATGCAAATCAGGGCGCGTACGCGCGCTGGCAGGGTGAAACCGGCATGAGGTTTCGGCGGCAAATCATTGGTTTTCCGGAAAAATGGTCGGAGCGAGAGGATTCGAACCTCCGACCCCCTGTACCCAAAACAGGTGCGCTACCAGGCTGCGCCACGCTCCGACCGTGCGCCCCTCTTAGACATGGTTTCGTGATTTGAAAAGACCCATCGCGCTTTGAAAAACAGATGATCCGAAAGGTGCTGCACGAAATCCGGGGTTTGTGAGCCGGAACGCCGTGGCAGTTCGCCCTGCCATGGCACAGCGCACCTCAGCAGGGCCAGGCCGCTTCGCCTTGGGCAAAGCTGGGGTGGCGCAACTGGTCGCCGATGTCGATGCCGAGAGTGCGCGCCAGTCCGCCGTTGATTTCCAGCACATGGGTCAGGCCGTCGCCGCCAAAGATCGGGGTTTCGTCCAGCGGAACGGCGCGGTGACGAATGTTGCGGATAACGCCTGTTGCGTCCACGAACAGCATGTCCAGTTCGATCAGTGTGTTGCGCATCCAGAACGACAGTGAACTGGGGCGTTCGTAAATGAACAGCATGCCCGAGGCGGTGGGCATCGTCGGGCGATTCATCAGCCCGGTTGCGCGTTCGCTCGCGTCATCCGCGATTTCGACGGAAAACCGCGCCTGACCGAAATCGCCCCTGATCCAGACCGTGTCCGGCGCGCACTGCGCCCAAAGCGGGACCGCCAGAAAAGCGAAGGCAGCGGCCAATACCAGGCGATACATGCCCGCGGCGACCCATGCGGTGGCGTCAGTCATCGCCATTCTTTGTGATCGCGGATTCCCAGGCCTGCACCTCGGCCGCCATACGCCCGCGTTTTCCATCGATCACCCGCAGGGCAAGCGCCTCGCCCGGCGCAAGGTCGGATAGGCCCGAGCGGCGCAGCACCTCGACATGCAGAAACACGTCCTCGGGCGCGCCGAAGATATTGGCAAAACCAAAGCCCTTGCCCTTGTCGAACCATTTGACGCGACCGGGTTCGAGCGGGGCATTCGCAACCGCGTCCTGATCCAGTTCGGCGATGTCGGCCAGCGGCTCGTTATCGGCATGGGCCGGGGGCTGGATGGCAAGCACTTCGATCGCCTGAACGCCGCGATCCGTCTTCTGAATGCGCACGTTGACCTCGGCCCCGTCAGCGATCGAGGACTGACCGAAATTGCGCAGGACATTCACATGTAGCAGGATGTCAGGGCCGTCATCTTCGGACACGATGAAACCGAAACCTTTCACCGGGTCGAACCATTTCACCGTGCCTGACACGGTGTCAGGGTGCTCCAAAAACTCTGACACGCCTCATCTTTCTGCGTTTCATGTGTCTCGTTACAAGACTTGCGCTATTTCGCACACCATTTTCAAGCGGTTAAAGTTGCTATTTTTCAGAGATTTGCATTTCACGTCGCATGAAATTCATGGCGAGAGTCGTGAAATCGACCACGGCGCGCCCGATTTTTCGCGACTCCAGCGGAACCTGTCATGCAGGCGAAACGCGCCATCGGCCCAGAATTCGATCTCGACCGGGATGATCCTGTACCCACCCCAGAACGGCGGGCGCGCCGGGTTCGTGCCGTGCTGCGCCGTGACCTTTGCGACCTTGGCCATGAGGGTCGCGCGGCTGTCCAGCGGCTGGCTCTGGGCCGAGGCCCAGGCCCCCAGCCGCGACTTGAGCGAACGCGACGCATAGTAGGCGTCCGCCTGCGGACCGTCCTCTTTCTCCACATGCCCCCGTACCCGGACCTGACGACGCAGCGATTTCCAGTGCATCACGAAAGCGGCCTTGCCGGCGTGATCCAGTTCACGCGCCTTGGCGCTTTCATAGTTGGTGTAAAAGACAAACGCGTCATCCTCGACATCCTTGAGCAGCACCATCCGCGCGTTCGGCATGCCCGCGGAATCCACCGTGCTCAGTGCGATGGCGTTGGGGTCATTGACTTCGCGCGCCTCGGCCTCGCCCATCCAGCGGCGGATGATGGCGAACGGATCGTCGCCTGCAAATGTCTCGTCCCGGTCCGCCATTTTCACACTCCTTCTCGCTCAGCCTCCCAGCTAGCGTTGCTACGCCGACTGTTCAACCGCATCACCCTCTCTTGATGCCCCCATGGCAATGGCCTAAAGCTGAACGCAAGACACAAAGGACGGGTGGGCAGCGATATGGCGACAGACCTGATGGCGGGAAAACGAGGTCTTATCATGGGCCTGGCCAATGACAAATCCATTGCATGGGGCATTGCGCGCGCCTTGCACGGTGCGGGGGCAGAACTGGCGTTCTCCTATCAGGGGGATGCGCTCAAGAAACGGGTCGATCCGCTGGCCGCGCAACTGGACAGCGACATCGTGCTGCCCTGCGATGTGGGCGACGAGGCGTCGATGGACGCACTGTTCGCTGACCTCAGGGAACGATGGGGGCGCCTCGATTTCCTGGTCCATGCCATCGGTTTTTCCGACAAGAACGAATTGCGCGGGCGCTATGTGGACACGAGCCGCGACAATTTTTCGATGACCATGGATATCTCTGTCTATTCCTTTACCGCCGTGATGGCGCGGGCGGAAAAGATGATGAAGCCCGGTTCCAGCGCCGTCACCCTCACCTATTACGGGGCCGAACAGGTGATGCCACATTACAACGTGATGGG
>CAZITF010000200.1:0-5500 GCA_964542095.1 uncultured Rhodobacterales bacterium | reverse complement strand
TTCATGCCAGAGGAAACCCGCGCTGCGTTGACCGAGGCCGGGTTCGACTATCAGGACACCCCAGAGGGATTGAAGGTCGTCATTGACGGCACCCTCGTGTCCTTCGGCGTGGCCGTGAAACAGCAAATCATCCGCTTCATCTAACGCGCGCCTGAAGTGTTCCTGAGCATAAACCCTCAGGGCCACCTTCCCACCAACACAAGGAGCCAAGAACATCATGGCCGGGATTTACAAACCCAAGATCACCGAGGGTGCAGCCAAGGGCTTCAACCCCAAGTGCAACCAAACATCAGGCGCTCAGTTCGCCTCTCCCAGCATCCCCAGCGCCGCTGAGGTGGCAGAGGAAGGGATGCGCAAGAAAGCCGCTGAGCGGGCCTCTCAGGAAGCCTACAAGCGTGCCAAGGAGGCATCGAAAGGGAAGACCAAGAGTGAACCCCAACGGTGGCTCTCAAACGACGACCTCACCTGACATCACGAGCGCGACCCTCACTGTCCCTATGGGTATGGTGGGGGGCTTTTGCCCGAGACCACGACACACAAAGTGTAGTCACCACGACACACTTTTCCACTCCCAAAGATCACTCAAGACCACTTAAGATATTGTTTGTGAAAGATTTTATAAGATCGCACGAAACCCCGTTATCCCTACCGCCGGAGCCATTTTCCCCGATATCGGCAACCATTCGAGTGCTTCAACGCGAAAACGGGGCATTGGGTGTCTATGCCGTTGGTACTGCCTTCGCATCCGGACATATCCGTCCGTCGTTTGCCAAGACCTTAATAAAGATGCAGGCGGCGGAGGCTTTGGCGCGCGGTTACTGCGATCGGCGCTCCTGGTCGCAAAGGTGGGGGATGTGCGCCCCGTGGCAAGACAGTTTCACGGTGCAGTCGCGACGGTCCGGCCGTTTGCCGCGGGCAGGTCAAACCACCGCCCCATTTTTGCCCCGAATGCTGACTAATCGTTAACGCCAAAGCGCCGCAATCCCGTCGTCGCCACACGCGATGCTGGGACCTGCCTGATCAAACCAAAGGGACACGACGTGTTTTCCAAGCTGACCAAAGCCCTCGCGCTGGCAAGCGCCCTCGCCCTCGCGTCGAGTGCCGCGCAAGCCGTCACCGTTCAGTCCATCGCCTATGGCACCGCTGATCTGGACGCGTTGTCCGTGATTGCCAATCCCGCCGCGACCTCGACCACCATCGGCACCCGGAACCGTTCGGGCGTTTACGAGGGTGTGACGCGCAATTCCCGCCGCCGTTATCGATCGCCGTGGGCCGATGCCTCTCGGCCAAAATTCAGAACGGCGACCTTCACCGCCGTGCGCGATTCGACGGCCGTCTATGAGTTTGGAGCGGATCAGATCGGTCTGTCGATGCTTTGGGGCAGCACGGGACGTCGCGATGTCCTGACCCTGTTCAATGATGGGGTGCGTGTCGGCCGCATCCGTCCGGGCGTGGCCAATCCCGGATCGGGCACCGTGTCGCTCAATGGAAACGGAGCCTATTTCGTGACGATCACGGATGTCGTCTTTGATTCGCTGCGCTTTTCGAACCGGCGCGGCACGTTCGAATTCGCCAACCTGCAAGTGATACCTGCCGTACCGCTGCCTGCGGGTGGTGTGCTGTTGCTGACCGCCCTCGGGGCCATCGGTCTGATGCGGCGCAAACGGGGCTGAATGGCACATTGATCCCCTGTTGACTGGCGAGGCGATCAAAAGCTGGCGCGTGCGCGCGACCCCTGCCATGGTCGGGCGATGACCGATCCGATCACCCTCACCTCCGACGCTCTGCGCGCGACCTTTTCCCCGCATGGCGCGCGCCTTGAGACGCTGCACTACATGGGCGGTCCGTCGCTTGTCCTGCATGCCGATCCGGCGAAATATCCCGACTGGCGCGCGGTGTATCCCGGTGCCATCGTCGGCCCCGTCGCCAACCGGGTTCGGGGCGGCCACGTGCCCATCGGCGGGCAGGACTTTCAGATGCCCTGCAACGAAAACGGCGTTACCGCCTTGCACAGCGGGCCGGACGGGCTGGACCAGCGGATATGGCAGGTCGCGCAGCACTCGGCCAGTGCGGTTCAATTCAACATCCGGCTTGCCGCAGGTGACGGCGGGTTGCCCGGCGCGCGCGCCATCACGGTCGACTATCGGCTCGATGATGCGACGGTGAGCCTTGATATTGCCGCCGAGACAGATGCAGCCACGCCCATCAACATCGCCCATCATCCCTATTGGCGGCTCGGCGATGCGACGGCCCATCGCCTGCAGATCAACGCCGCGCATTACCTGCCCATCGACGCCCGAAACCTGCCCACCGGCGAAATCGCCCCCGTTGCGGGCACTCGCTTCGATCACCGAACGCCGAGGGTGCCCGACCCGGGCGTGGATCACAGTTTTTGCATCGCGCGCGCGCGGCGCGGGTCACCGCATCCCGTGGCGACGCTCACGGGCACTGACGGTCTGACCTTGCAGATCGACAGCACCGCGCCGGGATTGCAGGTCTATGCCGGGGGATTCCTGCCAGACCTGCCCGGAACGGGGATCAAACCGGGTGCGGGGATCGCGCTGGAACCCCAGGATTGGCCCGATGCGGTCAACAATCCGGAGTTCCCCGACACACTGTGTATGCCCGGGCGTCCCTATCGCCAAATCACGCGATATCGCCTGTTTCGCGCCACATAATTGCCACATTCGTGCCCTCGCGTCGGCAAACCGCTGTGCTGAGGTGTTGGGGCCGTCGCCCCTGACGGTGTCATGAAAAGGCCAATCGCCATGCCCGCCCTGCCCCGTACACCGCCGCCTGCGCCGGTGCCCACGAAAAAGCCCAAGCCGCGCCCGATCATCACCGACTACGCCAGTCTCTGAATCGCGTGACTTGACCTCTGGCGCACCCTAAGGTTGCCGCCATGAGCACACCCGTTTCCTCGATCCGCAACCTTGGCCCGGCCATGGATGCGGCCTGCGCCAAGGCGGGCATCCCGGATGCCGAAACCCTGCGCGCCCTGGGCCCGGACGAGACCTATGCCCGCCTGCTGCGCTCGGGCATGAAACCCCATTTCATCGGCTACTACGTTCTGGTGATGGGCTTGCAGGGCCGCCCCTGGAACGACTGCAAGGGCGCCGAGAAAAAGGCCCTGCGCGCCCGGTTCGACGCGATCAAGGCCGACAGTTTCGACAAGGGCCTGTCCGAATTCGAGCGCACCCTCGACGATATCGGCGTGATCGCCAAACCGGGGTGAGGTCCGGGGCTGAACCAAACACCTCACCACATCCCGGCCAAGTCGCAGTTCAGGAACGTCGCGCGTGGCGGCTGTTGAAACGGATCATCCGTTGCCCTACCACAAGGCGAAAATGTCCTGAAACCCGAACGCCTTGAAGGAACACCGCGCATGATTGCCTATGTCACTGTTGGTGCCGACGACATCCCACGCGCCAGACGGTTTTATTCGGCGTTTCTGCCCGCCCTCGGTTACGGGCTCGAGGAAGGCCCCGAGGGTCTGAGCTATGTTCTGCCGGTCGCGACCGGCCAGTCGCCGGCTTTGCCCGATTTCTACGTCAAACCGCCGTTTGACGGGCGCCCGGCGTCGGTCGGAAACGGGACAATGACCGCGTTCGAGGCGCGCAGCCAGCGTCAGGTGCGCGAGTTGCACGCGGCCGCCCTTGCGGCGGGCGGCACGGACGAGGGCCAGCCGGGCTTTCGCGCGTCTTACGGGCCGCATTTCTACGTCGGCTACCTGCGCGACCCGCAAGGCAACAAGATCGCCCTGTTTTCCAGCGACCCGAACGAGCCCGGACGCGACGGATAGTGCGGGCCACGACCCTGCGTCGCCCTGTTCTTGGCGTCCGCGAACATGGGATCAGGTCATAGCGCGCTGTGACACGTCGCCAGGGACCGGAAACCAAACGACCGCAACAGCGCAAGCATTCTGCGCAGCGCCGCCACTGACAGCGGACGGCGCATGGTCAAACCGGGACACCTTTCCAAAAACCGTGGGGCCAACGGGGCCTACGCACCAGACCCGCCCGCGCGCTCGGCAATGCGCAGGCACAGGGCGGTCGCCTTTGCCATATCCTGCACCGACACCCATTCCAGTGGCCCATGCACGTTCTGCATCCCGGTGAACAGGTTAGGGCATGGCACACCCAACTCGGTCAGTCGCGACCCATCCGTGCCGCCCCGGATCGGCACCGACTTTTCGGCGATACCGAGATCCGCCAATGCCGCGCGAGCCAGTTCGACGGATGTCATGTCCTTCTCCAACCAGTATCGCATGTTGCGATATTGCGGCGTGATGGTGCAGGTGATCTGCGCGCGCGGTTCCGTTGCGGCGATGGTTTCGCAGACCTGACGCAACAGCGCACCCTTGGCCTCCAGCCCGTCCTGCTCGAAATCGCGCAGAATGAAGTGCATCCGGATTTCAGCCGCATCGCCCCGGAAATCCACCACGTGGACAAAGCCCTCGTACCCGTCCGTCGTTTCGGGGGTCATGGTGACATGTGGCAGGGTGTCTACGATTTTCGAGGCAAGGTGAATGGCATTCACCAACCGGCCCTTTGCGTTGCCGGGATGAATGGACACACCCTTGACCCGGACCATCGCCAGATCGGCCGAAAAGGTCTCATGGATGATTTCGCCAAGCTCTTCGCCGTCAAGCGTATAGGCGAAATCCACCCCGAGATCGGCGGGCAAGCGGTCGTTCACGCCGCGCCCGATCTCTTCGTCCACGGTAAAGGCCAGTCGCACGGTCGGGCGTTCGACGTCCGGGTTGGCCAAAAGATGAGCGGCCATAGCCATGATGATCGCCACCCCCGCCTTGTCGTCCGCGCCCAGCAACGTCAGGCCCGATGCGGTGACGATGTCATCCCCTGCCTTGGTGGCAAGGTACGGGAATTCGGCCGGATCGAGCCTGAGCTCGGGAGCGTCCGGAAAAGAGATCACACCACCACCATAGGCATCGATCACGCGGGGCTTGACGCCGGTGGCATTGAATTGCGGGGCAGTATCTACATGGGCCAGAAATCCGACGGTCGGCCCATCGACCGTTCCCGGCACCGTGGCCAGAACCGTGCCATACTCCGTCTTGACCACGTCGCGGGCACCGATCCCGGTCAACTCCTCGACCAGCAGGTCCAGCATTTCGTGCTGGCAGTCGGTCGAGGGCGTCGCGCTGCTGGCATGGTCCGACTGGCTGTCCACGCTGCAATACCGCACAAGACGGGCCTTCAACTCCGCATCAAGGCTGTCCATCGCAATCCCCTGTCCGTCCAGACATGACACGACAGGATTGCTGTATCGAGGTCAAGTCGGCATGGAAACGCAGCAGGCGGCGCCATGGGCGCACTGCCGATCACGCGTCATGCAACCACCGCAAATGAAAAAGGGCCCCAGCGTCCGCTGCGGCCCCTGACCATTTCCTCGGAGGGCTTTGGTCAGCCCACCAGTTCCAGACCGGAGAAGAAATAGGCGATCTCGACCGCGGCAGTCTCTGGCGCATCGGACCCGT
>CAZITF010000199.1:0-5501 GCA_964542095.1 uncultured Rhodobacterales bacterium | reverse complement strand
CCTGACGGCTCAAAACAGCGCCCCTATATGCTGCCCCGCGCCTGCCCTGGGTCGTTCTAACGGTTCATCGGTATCCTGATCGAGGAACATGCCGGCAAATTGCCCTTCTGGCTGGCCCCGCGTCAGGTGGTTGTCGCCTCGATCATCTCGGATGCGGATGACTATGTGAATGAGGTGGTCGAAATCCTGCGCGGTCAGGGCGTGCGGGCCGAGGCCGACACGCGCAACGAAAAGATCAACTACAAGGTGCGCGAACACTCGGTCGGCAAGGTGCCCGTCATTCTGGCCGTCGGCGCGCGCGAAATCGAGGAGCGCACCGTCACGGTGCGGCGACTGGGCGAAAAGCAGACCAGCGTGCAACCGCTCGATGCTCTCAGCCTCGAGTTGTCACAAGTGGCCACGCCGCCCGACTTGCGTTAGCGCAGAACATGCAGCTGTCGGGCCTGAATGCCATCAGGTCCGGCCCAAATTCTGACATCCTGTCACGGCTCTGTGACTCACGCCGCTGTGAGTGGTATTGTTGCACCAGATTACCTTAATTCAAGGGGTATACAGACTTGCCACGAGCATCCAGAGGGAGTTTGAACATGTCGAACACCGTGAAATGCGTTGCCATTGCCGGTGCAGTCGCCGCGGCGCTCGCCGCCCAATCCACCACCCCGGCCCAGGCTGCGGCCAAGGAAAAATGCTATGGCATTTCGCTTGCGGGCCAGAATGACTGCGCCGCCGGCCCCGGCACCACCTGCGCAGGCACGTCCGTGACTGATTATCAGGGCAATGCCTGGTCATTGGTCGATGTCGGCACCTGCACCGAGATCGAATTGCCCGCCATGGCCGACGGCACGCCGCGCACCGGGTCGCTCGAAGAACTGGACCGCGATCTTCCTGCCTGAGCGCGTCGGTCAGGACCAACTACGCCCCGCCAGTTGCGGTGGGACGCAGACCACCCAAGCCTGCAGAAAGGCCATACCATGCTGGATGCGACATCCCCCGCGCAGCGCCTGCCCGCCGCGCCCGGAGTCGGCTACAAGCCCCAGCATTTCACCGCGCTGCGCGCCGATCCCGGCCCGGTCAGATGGCTGGAGATCCACGCGGAAAACTACATGGGCAATGGGGGTCGTCCGCATGCGCAGCTGCGCGCACTGCGCGCCGATTTTGCGATCTCGGTCCATGGCGTGGGCCTGTCCATTGGCGGCGAAGACCCGCTGGACACCGACCACCTGACCCGCCTCAAGACGCTGTTGGACTGGCTGGAACCGGCCAGCTTTTCCGAACACCTGGCCTGGTCGACCCACGGGGCCGAATTTCTCGATGATCTGCTGCCCCTGCCCTACACCGACGCCACGCTGGCCCGCGTCGCCGATCACATCGATCAGGTGCAGGACGTTCTGGGTCGCCAGATGCTGCTGGAAAACCCGTCAAGTTATCTGGCGTTCGAGCAAAGCACGATGAGCGAGACCGGTTTTCTTGCCGAACTGGTGCGCCGCACGGGCTGTGGGCTGCTGCTGGATGTGAACAATGTCTTCGTTTCGGCGGTCAATCTCGGCTATGCGCCGCGCGGATACCTCGATGCCTATCCCCTTGGGTCTGTTGGGGAAATCCACGTGGGCGGCCACGCCGAGGATAGGGACGAACATGGCGCGCCGCTGCTGATCGACAGCCATGGATGCGGGACGGCCGACCCGGTCTGGGCCTTGCTCGATCACGCATTGGCGGCCACCGGCCCTGCGCCTGTGCTGGTGGAATGGGACAATGACGTGCCCGACTGGGCCACCTTGCGGTCCGAAGCGTCGCGGGCGGCCAAAGCCCTCGCCGATCACGTGTCAGGCTAGGCGCATATGACTGGCCTGCAATCCCAGTTCCGGGCCGCCCTGCTCGATCCCGAGGCCCCGACACCTGCGGGCCTGCGCGACGGCGCCGGGCGACGGGCGGTCAAGCGATTTGACGTCTATCGCAACAACGTGACCGTCGCCCTGATCAAAGCGCTGCGCAGCGCATTTCCGGTGCTGCACAAGCTGCTGGGAACGCAGAGTTTCGACCAACTCGCGCGGTTGTTCGCCCGGGCGCACCCGCCGCGGACGCCGCTGATGATGCACTATGGGGCCGCGATGCCCGCCTTTCTCGAAGGTTTTGCGCCACTGTCCCATCTCGCCTACCTGCCGGATGTGGCCCGTCTGGAACTGGCCTTGCGCCGGTCCTATCACGCGGCCGACGCCCCGGCATTCGACTCCGCGCGCCTGGGCGCTGCGGCACCAGAGACGCTCATGGCATCAACCCTGATCCTCGCCCCGTCGGTCGAACTGGTAAAGTCCCCCTGGCCGTTGGTCGACATCTGGTGCTTCAACACTGTGGAAGGGGCGGCGAAACCCCGCAGCATCGCGCAGTCGGCGCTGATTACCCGCCCCGCATTCGACCCCGAGCCCCACGCCCTCTCCGCAGCTCAGGCCGAATGGATCGCCCGTGTGCTCTCCGGCGCAACGCTCGGGGATGCACAGGTTGCCGCCATGGCAAATTCTGCGGATTTCGACCTGACCCCACTGTTAAGCCTGTTGTTTCAGACCAACGCCATTGCCGACCTCGCGACACCAAAGGAATAGATCCATGACTGCCCTGACCCGACTGCACACTGCCCTGTTCGCCCCGCTCGAGCGCGCCGACTGGATCCTGCCCACCCTCGCGCGGTTCCTGTTTGCCGCTGTGCTCGCGGTCTATTTCTGGGTGTCGGCGCTGACCAAGACGGGTGAAGGGCTGCTTGGCGCGTTCCAGCCCTCGCATGGCGCCTATGCGCAGGTCTTTCCCAGGGTGATGGAAAGCATCGGCTATGACGTCACGCAACTGGGGCTGTACCACTATCTCGTCGTGACTGCGGGGACGCTGGCGGAGTTCATCCTGCCGCTCTTGATCATCATCGGATTGCTGACACGGCTGGCGTCGCTGGGGATGATCGTATTCATCGTCGTGCAATCGCTGACCGACCTTACCGGACATGACAATTGGGGCGACGGGTTGGTGCTTGGCGCGTGGTTCGACGCGCCATCGAGCAGCCTGATCATGGATCAGCGCGCGCTCTGGGTGTTCCTGCTGCTGGTTATCGTGATCAAGGGGGCCGGGCCACTGTCCTTTGACCGCGCCCTGAAACCGCGCGCGACCTAGGCCACGCCCAGGGCCGCCTGCACGTCCCTGGTCCAGCCCAGATGCAACGTGTCGCCATCCGCGATCAGGGGGCGCTTCATCAACGTCGGATGGGCGGCCAGCAGCGCCTCGGGGGGCTTGGCACGCTCCGCCTCTGACAACCCGCGCCAGGTGGTCGAGCGGGTGTTGAGAAGGGCGTCACCGAAACGCGCACGCGCACGCGCCATCACGGCGTCCGGAACGCCCTCGGCACGGACATCGACAAAGCGGGCCTGGGGCAGCGCCCGGATCGCCTTGCGGCACGTATCGCAGGTTTTCAATCCGTATATTTCCATACCAACCGTCACATTTTCGTTGAATTAAGCGGCAACACGCCCGGTTTGCACCCCTGCCGACTTGATTTTCAAGCCCAAAGCGCAATCTGATTAACCATGCGTCACCCGAATGCCGGGACATCAGGCGCATGTGAAGGAACCCCGCCGATGCGGGGCTGACTGCAAGGCAAAAGGAGGCACGGACCATGCCAACTGGCACCGTGAAGTGGTTCAACACCACAAAAGGCTACGGATTTATCGCCCCTGACGACGGCGGAAAAGATGTTTTTGTACATATTTCAGCGGTTGAACGATCGGGCCTGACGGGTCTGGCCGACAACCAGAAGGTCGGTTTCGAAATGCTCGAAGGGCGCGACGGACGGCAGATGGCAGGCGATTTGAAACTGCTGTGATGGATGCGGCGCGGTGAGATACCGCGCCACGATGTGGATCGGAATACGCGTTCGGCCCATGGCTGGACGGCGTTGGTTCTTTGACCTTCAGACAAGGATTTTCGCGGTCTTTCATTACTGGATAGAGGCACGGCGAAGGGTGCAGCGCCGTGCCAGCGGCGGGCCGCGGTGCGGCGCAGCGACGGTGATGCGGAGCGATTTATGGCTGTGATGGGAGTGAATTTGGTTGGGCGGTGCGCTGGTGGTGAGGTAGCGCCGGTCCGTCTCGCCAAAGGCGAGCCGGTTCATGCTCGGCGCACCTTTGGTGCGACGGGCGGCCCGGCGCTGGCACGGTGGCCTCTCGGCCTTGATTTCGTGCTGCGCAAAAAAATGAAGTTGAAATACTAACGAACTTTTTCAGTTATCGAAAAAAACTCCAAATTGGAATTAAAAAAAGCTCACTCCAGCAATACTTACTGTTAGATTCACTATTCAAATTTCGCTAAGCATTCTAGAATGTCATCAGACCTGACGAAATAACTCATACCGGAGTGTTTACCATCGGTATCGTCGTTCGGACCAGAATAGTGCCCACAAACAACACCTATAACTCTGGCGGGCCAAGCACCCGCGGGATCTGCCCCTCCTCCAAAAAAACCTACCGCTTGAAGTATCAATGGAGAACCCGAGAAACCCTTTTGCGCATAGCTATCAATTACACCATAATTTCTTCCCAAAAAACCGCTTATTCTCAATTTTGCCGATAAAGGGAAAGCAGTAATCCCAGACCTAAGGAAGGGGAAATCAAATTCAAGCTCTTTATCATTCTCTACGAAGCCCCACTTTGGGTTGTTTGCAGGGTATCCGATAAAAACTACCGTAGCACCAGCTGGGATTCGCGCGAGGAACTCGCTATCGGCCAAAATGCTTGTTGCAAAAGAAAATGGCCTGTGAGTATTGCTGCCCTTTAAAATTGGAAGTTCGCTTTTTGGCCACTTGATTACTGCCACGTCAGTTTCTGTGTCGGAGTATTGAACCAATGGCTCGGCACTTTTTGACGTCCCTCTAGCATATCCAGCATCATCTGTTCCAGTATTAGTCATTAAACCGAAAGCAATCTCAATGTCTTGGATTTGGGTTTGTCGCCGCTTCTTCTCAGGGCGATACCACGTATCTACAACATGCCGAGCAGTCACTAGGTAATATTGGTCATTCAGGCCCACGAGAAAACCACTACCCATTTCTGATTTACCATCGCTGAACTGGACCGTTATTTTGGTTACACAATGATACCAAAATTCGTCTGGCGGGGTCAGAAATAAAGTAGGACTATGCACTTGGCATTCTCACCCAACAACCCCCATAAACTCCCGCCATTCCCCCTTGGACATGCCAGAAGACTCCTGCGTGACCTCTTCACCTTTCAGCATCCGGCGGATGCAGTCTACCCCTTTGCCGGAGAGTTGCGCGCCGCCCATGCGGTAATCCTCGAACGCGCCATAGGCCGCCGGCACCCAGTCCTTGACCATTTCGCAGATCGCGTCGGCATAGACCCGGATTTCGTATTGGGCGTGGGCGTCCGCGCGCAGGCGCAGGAAGTGGAACAGGTTGTGCAAATCCACTTTCCCGTACCATTGGGTATCGCTGTTGGCGGGCAGGTTCA
>CAZITF010000198.1:0-5508 GCA_964542095.1 uncultured Rhodobacterales bacterium | reverse complement strand
GACGAACCCGCCGCGGGCATGACCCCGGCGGAGCGCGAGCATACCACCGACATCTTGGTCGAGGCGGCCCGGACCCGCGCGGTTGTCGTGGTCGAACATGACATGGAGTTCGTGCGCCGCCTGAACTGCAAGGTCACGGTGCTGCACGAAGGGTCGGTTCTGGCCGAGGGCAGCCTTGACCACGTGACCGCGAACCAGAGGGTGATCGAGGTGTATCTTGGACGCTAATGTACTCGAAATCAGCGACCTGACGCTGCATTACGGCGGCAGCCAGATCCTGAACCGCGTCAACGTCACCGCGCGCCGGGGCGAAGTGACGTGCGTCATGGGCACCAATGGGGTGGGCAAGACCAGCCTCTTGAAGGCCATCTCGGGCACGCATCCGCGCTCGGGCGGGACATATGTGCTGGACGGGGTCGGGATTGGCCGCGCCTCGGCCCATGCGCTGGCGCAGGCCGGGGTGGCCTGTGTCCCGCAGGGGCGCGAGATTTTTCCGTTCCTGACGGTGCGCGAGAACCTTGAAACCGGCTTTGCCTGTCTGCCGCGCGGCGAACGCGTCCTGCCGGAAGAGATTTTCGACCTCTTCCCGATCCTCAAGGAATTTCTGGGGCGTCGCGGCGGCGATCTGTCGGGCGGGCAACAGCAACAGCTTGCCATCGCCCGTGCGCTGGTGACCCGGCCGAAACTGCTGTTGCTGGATGAGCCGACCGAAGGAATCCAGCCCAATATCATCCAGCAGATCGGCCTTGTGATCTCGAAACTGCGCGCGCGTGGTGACATGGCGATTGTGCTGGTCGAACAGTATTTCGACTTTGCCCGCGAGCTGGGCGATCAATTTCTGGTGCTGGAACGCGGGGCCGAAAAGCTGCGCGGACGCGCGGACGAGATCGGGCGCGATACATTGCTCGCAGCGGTTTCCGTCTGACACTGCCCTATTTCGTCGGAACAACCCGCGCCACTACCGCCGTTGCCACAGGTTCTTTCAACACGCTGGTTGCCGCCGCGCAGGTCGCCGATCTGGCCGGTCAGCGCCTGAGCGAGACCACCGGGTACGCCGCCAATATCCACATCGATGGACGCAATGGCGTCAAGGTCGAACAGGCCAACGTGACGCAGGCCGACATCCCGACGTCCAATGGCGTGATCCACGTGATCGACCGGGTTCTGCTGCCCTGATCCACTCCGGACGCGGGTCGTGGGCAACTGGCCTGCGGGGCGCACTCCTGGCTCAGGCGACCTGCGTCCCATGGCTCCAGACCTGGCGGGCGACGGCGACCCGGTCGTCGATGGCAAAGCGGATGACATCAGCCCGTTTGCCCACCTCCAGCACACCGCGATCCTCCAACCCCACCGCCCGCGCCGGGTTGGCCGTGACCGTCGCAATGCCGCGCGCCAGATCGCCCCAGATATCGCCCAATTGCACGGCGGACAACAGCAGGGCAGCGGGCACATAATCGGACGAGACGATATCCAGCATACCCCGTTTCGCCAGGTCCATCGCGGCGACATTGCCCGAATGCGACCCGCCGCGCACGAGGTTGGGCGCGCCCATGATGATGGCGATGTTCTTGGCGCGACAGGCCTCTGCCGCCTCGATGGTCGTGGGGAATTCGGCCATCGTGACCCCGTGCCGTGCCGATGCGCTCACCTGTTCTGCGGTCGTGTCATCATGGCTGGCCAGAACCGCACCCAACCGCACCCCTTCGCGTACCGCTGCGGCCTCGTGCGCGGCCCCGACGCGGCTTTGCAGTGCGTAGAGGCTGTCGATATGTGCGGCAAATTCGTCCTCGCTCATCTGCCGTTTGCCCATCACATAGGCCTTCATCTTGTCCAGATCGCGGAACTGGCGCTGACCCGGCGTGTGATCCATCAGGCTGACGATGCCGACGCGATCCTCCGGGGTGAATTCAGCCAGTTCCTCGGGCAGGGTTTCGGAACAGATTTCGGCCCGCAGGTGCAGGAAATGACTGACCTTGAGCGCACCACGCGCCCGCAGCGTCAGCATCTCGCGGGACAGCGCGCGCGCATATTTCAGATAGCGCCCGATGCCACCGGGGATCGAGCCGACGCGCATCGCATCGAACACCGTGGTGATCCCGCACCCTGCCATTTCGCGGTCATGTGCCAGAATGGCGGGCCCGTGCGGCCAGGCCACCCTTGGGCGGGGCGAAATGTGGCGTTCCAGGTTGTCGGTGTGCAATTCGATCAGCCCGGGCGCGAGATAGTCGCCATTGCAATCAAGCGCGCGCGCCGGGACGGACGCCCCGGTGTCGAGCGATGCAATCACGCCGCCGCGCAGCACGAGGCTGCCGGTGACAACCTCATGCCCAAGGACCAGCTTGGCGTTGGCGAGGATCGTTTCTTGTGTCATGTGACTGTCACCTGAATCTGGAATGTGATCGTTTATGTTTACCCGCTATGCCATCTACCACACACCCGCGCCGGGCACGCCGCTTGACAGCTTCGGAGCACATTGGCTGGGATGGGACAGCGCGCAGGGTGCCGCCCGCCCGCATCCTGACATGGGCGGGCTGGATCTGGCCGAAGTCACCGCGAAACCGCGCAAATACGGGTTTCACGGCACCATCAAACCTCCATTCCATCTGGCCGAGGGCACAACCGCACAGGGTCTGTCCGATGCGGTCGCGGCCCTGTGCGCCGAGGCGGCACCGGTCACGCTTGACGGGGTCGAACTGGCCCGATTGGGCCGCTTTCTGGCGCTGGTGCCGGATGGGGATGCCTCTGCACTGGCGGGCCTTGCCGCCCGCGCGGTGCAAGAGCTTGATCCGTTCCGCGCGCCTGCGAGCGCGACGGAACTGGACAAACGCCGCGCGTCCCGCCTGAGCGCCGCGCAAGAGGCCCATTTGCGGCGCTGGGGCTATCCTTACGTGCTGGACCAGTTCCGCTTTCACATGACGCTGACCGGCCCGCTGGAAGATCACAAGGCGGCCGAGGTCGAAACCGCCCTTGCCGACCCATTGACGGCGCTCGATCTGGCCCCCTATCACATCGACGGGCTGACCCTGATGGGCGAGGATGCGGCTGGAAAGTTCCACCAGATACATCGCTATGGCCTGACCGGGTAAAGGGCGGCAAGCGCGGACTGCACGGTCGCGTCAAGGTCGGCGGAGTTGTCGATCTCGATCGCTCTCACTCCTTTGGGCAGGCCCGACCCGGCCCGCGCCAGCCTGCGCCGGATGTCTGACGCGTCCTCGCGCCCGCGCGCGGCAAGGCGGGCGGCCAGCACCGCCGGATCGGCCCGCAGCGCGATGACCGCAAGGCCGGGAAAACGGGCCTGTGCGGCGACCAGCACCCCGCGCGACAGGTTCGCCAGCATGTCGCGCCCGGCTGCCAGGTCTGCATCGACGCGCGCGGGTATGCCATAATGCAGGCCATGCGCCTGCCACCACAGCGCGAAGCGATCGGCAGCGCGCATCGCCTCGAACCGTGCCTCGTCGACCCCGTCAAACTCTTCGCCCCCGGCGGACCCGGGCCGGGTGATCACGCGGCGCACAAGGCCAAGGCGCTGGTCGGCGACCGCCATCGCCGCCATCACGCTGTCCTTGCCGACGCCCGATGGGCCGACAACCGCGATCAGGCGCCCGCTCATGCCATCGCCTTCGGGGCAAAGGCGCTGACATCCACGCAACGATCACAGACCTGCGCGCACGCCGCCGCATCGTGGAAAATCCCTAGGATGGCGGCCCCGCGTGCCTTGGCCGACTGGATCAGGTCCAGCGCCACGGCGCGGTTGGTGACATCAAGGCTGGCGGTCGGCTCGTCCAGCAACAGCACGGGGTAGTCGAGCGCAAAGCCACGGGCGATGTTCACCCGCTGCTGTTCGCCCCCGGAAAAGGTGGTCGGGCTGAGGGCCCACAACCGCTCGGGAATGTTGAGCCGCGCCAGCAACGCCCGCGCCCGCGCCGTCTCTTTATCCAGCCCCCCAGCGCGCAGCGGTTCAGCCACCACCGCAAGGGTCGGCACACGCGGCACAACGCGCAGGAACTGGCTGACATAGCCCAGGGAGTCACGGCGCAAGGCCAAAATCTCGCGCGGTGCGGCGCGGGCCACATCCACATCACCCACGATGATCCGCCCGACCGGTGCGGTGTAATTGCCATAGACCATGCGCAGCAGCGTCGACTTGCCTGCGCCTGACGCACCGACAAGGGCGACGCATTCACCGGGGCTGACGGTCAGGCTGGCCCCCCCGATCACAGGGATCACCGCTCCGCCTTGATTGTGCAGGGTAAAACTCTTTGCGACATATTCGATGTTTATCATGATCCAACTTCATTTCGCCAAATAAACCGCGGGGGTTTGGGGGCTGGCCCCCAATGGCACTCACACCTGCAACACGCTCGACACCAGCAACTGGGTATGGTCGTTCTGCGGGTCGTCCAGCACCTGATCGGTCTACCCGGCCTCTACCACATGCCCGTCCCTCATCACCATCAACCGGTGCGCCAGCAAACGCACCACCGCCAGATCGTGGGTGACAATGACGGCGCTCAGCCCCATTTCGCGCACCAGACCGCGCAAAAGGTCCAATAGCCGCGCCTGCACCGAAACATCCAGCCCCCCGGTCGGCTCGTCCATGAAAACCAGACGCGGGCCGGTGACCAGATTGCGCGCGATTTGCAGCCGCTGCTGCATGCCGCCGGAAAACTGGGCGGGGCGGTCGTCGATGCGGTCAGCGGCGATCTCGACCCGGCCCAACCAGTCGATGGCGCTTTCTCGGATGTTGCCGTAGTGGCGCGCGCCCACGGCCATCAGCCGCTCTCCCACATTGCCGCCTGCACTCACGTTCATGCGTAACCCATCGCGGGCGTTCTGGTGAACAAAGGCCCAGTCGGTGCGCCCCAGCATCCGCCGTTCGGGTTCGGACATGGTGATTGTATCGCGCATTCCTCCGGCGCGGGTGTCGAACAGCACGCGGCCCGCATCCGGGGACAGATGCCCGGCAAGGCAGTTCAGCAGCGTGGATTTGCCCGAGCCAGATTCGCCTACAATCCAGATAACTTCGCCAGGATAAAGATCAAAGGAGACATCGGCACAAGCTTCTGTGCAAAGTCTCGCACCGTTCTCTCAGACTTGCCATTCGCGCGATGGTCCTTTTGACCCAGCGCTCGAAGAGGTCACTTATGGTTGGCCCTGAGGGTGCGCTTGAAGGATGTTTGGGCTTTTCCCATGCTGGAAATCGTTCAGCGTCTGGGTCTGGTGAGAAGTCCCCCTTTGACCGCTTCTTTTGCTGCTTTGTCGCCTGTTCCCATGCGCGTTGAACTTCTTTGAGCAAACGACTTCGGCTGTATGTGTCCGTTGCAATGCCCTCCGCAAAGAGGAGTTCATCCACTCCTTCGCCATACCACTTTTCGAGTGCCGCCTCGTTGGTTCCCGCCTGTGTGTTCAAGCGCTTCACTTGTTTCCAGATTTCCGTTTCGCCGGGTTCGTCTTCTAAGGTCGCCATTAAATCCTGATAGACCCGCCCAGCCAAACTCAAAATGCGTT
>CAZITF010000197.1:0-5521 GCA_964542095.1 uncultured Rhodobacterales bacterium | reverse complement strand
TGGGTCGATATGCGCAAGCTTGGCGTCGATGTGCTGATTTCCGCCCCGCAAAAGGGCTGGAGCGCGTCGCCCTGTGCCGGTCTTGTCATGCTCTCGGAACGCGCCGTGGCGCGCATGGAGGAGACGACGTCGGACAGTTTCGCCATCGACCTCAAGAAATGGCACCAGATCATGATGGCCTATGAGAACGGCGGGCATGCCTATCACGCCACGATGCCGACGGATGCCTTGCGCGATTTTCGCGACACGATGCTGGAAACCCGCGACTATGGCTTTGACAAGCTGAAGGACGCCCAATGGGCGCTGGGCCGCGCGGTGCGCGCGATGCTGGCGGACAAGGGTGTGGTATCGGTGGCCGCCGAAGGGTTCGGTGCGCCGGGTGTTGTGGTCGCCTATACCTCTGATCCCGATATCCAGACCGGCAAACGCTTTGCCGCCGAGGGCATGCAGATTGCCGCCGGTGTGCCGCTGCAATGTGACGAGCCTGCGGATTTCCGCACCTTCCGCATCGGGTTGTTCGGGTTGGACAAGTTGTATGATGTCGACGGGACGGTGGCGCGTTTGGGGCGGGTGGTCGATCGGGTTTTGTGAGGGGGTGCGGGTGCCGGGCTGAAGCCCGGCCTACGTTCGGCCTACGCGCCCTGCGATGTTGTGCGCGTGCCGGGTTGAAGCCCGGCTTACGCCCGGCCTACGCGTCGCCTGAGGATGTGCGGGTGCCGAGGCCGAGTTGCATCAGCGTTTTGCGCACCGGTCCAACCTCGTGCAGTGCTTTGAGCCCGAAGGCGCGTGCGTCGCGCGCCCAGGGGGCGGTGGCCTGACTGGCACGGTTGAGCAGGTCGATGCCCGTCACCCGCAGGCGGATATCGCTGAACCGGGCCTTGTGATAGGCGTTCAGCATCTCGGCGTCCCCCAGATCGTCGGGGCGACTTTGCGCGAGATCCAGCAGGGTCGCCGTGTCGGCCAGGCTCATGTTCAGCCCCTGCGCGCCGATAGGGGGGACCACATGGGCGGCCTCGGCGACCAGAGCCAGGCGGGTGGCCGAGAGCCGTTCGGCGTATTGGCTGATGATCGGCCAGATCGAGCGCCGCGAGGCCAGCGTCAGCGGGCCAAGGACCTGACAGCTGCGCGCGGTCATCTCGGCCTCGAACGCGGGCACATCGAGGTTCATCCGCGCCACGCTTGCCGCGCCCGCGTCCATCCACACCACCGCCGAGGATGGCATCCGGTCGTGATCGGGCAGGGGCACGAGGGTAAAGGGGCCGCCGGTGCGATGCACTTCGGTCGAGACGTTTTCGTGCGGGATCGGGTGGGTGACGGCAAAGGCGAGCGCCTTTTGCCCGTACCGCCGGGTGGTCACGCCGATGCCTGCCGCGGTTCGCATGGGCGAGGCGCGCCCGTCGGCGGCGATCACCAGCCTGGCCGAAATGCGGCTGCCGTCGCTCAGGCCCACGCGTGCCTCGCTGGTGCGCCCCAGCAGGCTGCGGGTGCCGATGCCGGGGCGGAAATCGACGGTGTCGAGGGCGGCAAGCCGCGCCACCATTTCCCGCCGCAAGCGCCAGTTCGGCAGGTTCCAGCCAAACGGCAGGTCAGAGACGTCACTGGCGCGAAACGCCCGGACCTCGCGCGCGGCCCCGTCGCTGCCGCCCGCATCGACGATCTGCATGACCTCGAGCGCGGTTGCGTGCGGCGCGAGCGCGTCCCACAGCCCGGCATGGTCCAGCAGGTTCCGCGCGGGTTGCAGCATGGCCGTCGTGCGCATGTCCGCGTCGTCCGCATCGCGGTCCGTCACCGGCGGGTTGGGGTCGACGCAGATCACCTGAAAGCCTGCGGCGCCGAAGGCCGCCGCCGCCGTCAGGCCCGCAATGCCGCCGCCGGAAATCAGGATGTCGCAGGGGGTGATGTCGCTCATGAAGTGCCTCCGTCCCTCTACATCTATGCCACGGTGGGGCGGAGCCAAGGCGGCATCCTGTCCTACCCCACCAGCCGGGACAGGAAGTGGGCCAGATCGTCGGTGTGGTGGTGGATGTGGTCTTCGACCACCGGGTCGGGTGCGACGTGGACCGTTTTCATCCCCATGGCGTGCGGCGCGGCGAGGTTGCGCGGTTCGTCCTCGAACATCGCACCGACGCTCGGGTCCAGGCGATCGCGGGCAAAGACCTGATCAAACGCGCTTTTTTCCGGTTTCGGCATGTAGCCGGCATGCTCGACCCCATAGACCGCGTCAAACAGGCCGGACAGACCCCGCGCGGCCAGCACCCGTTCGGCATAGGGTGCCGAGCCGTTGGTGTAGACGATGCGCCGTCCCGGCAGGGCGCGGATGCGCGCGGCAAGGGTCGGGTCGGGTGTCAGCACATCGAATGAGATGTCGTGCACGTCCACAAGGTAGGGGTCGGGATCGAGGTCATGTTCGCGCATCAGCCCGGCCAGTGTCGTGCCATGGGTGCGCCAGTAATGCACGCGCAGGCGGTCCGCCTCGGCCCGGTCCACGCCGAGGGTGGCCATGACATAGGCGACCATCCGCGCCTCGATCTGGTCGAACAGGCGGGCGCCGGGCGGATAAAGCGTGTTGTCGAGGTCAAAGACCCAGGAGCGCACGTGGGCGAAATCAGCGGCTGGCATGGGCGCAGGTTTACGACTGGCAAGAGGGCTGCGCAACCGCAACAGGGTTGCGCATCGCGCGCACCGCACCCTAGTGTGACCCAAATCAACGACGTGTCAGGCGGTTTCATGCCCTCTCCCCGTGCCTCCGGCACCGATGCCTATTCGCTGATCCTCGAAGCGATCGACATCGGCACCTATCGCCCCGGCGACCGGCTGGTGGAAAGCGAACTGGCCGAACGGTTCGGCGTGTCGCGCACGCCGGTGCGCGAGGCCCTGCAACGGCTGGAAACGCAGTCGCTGCTGGCGCGCGACGGGCGCAGCCTGATCGTCGCCTCGCTGGATCACAACCAGATGTCGGAACTGTATGTGGTGCGCCGCGAACTGGAGGGGCTGGCGGCATCGCTGGCGGCCCGCCATGCCACGTCCGAAGAGGTGCGGATCCTGCGCGAGATGGTCGAAGAGGACAATGCGCTGATCGGCGACCCGGCCGCCCTGGCGCGCGCCAACCGCCGCTTTCACAAGCAGATCCACCTCGCCTCGCACAACCGCTATCTGGTGCAGCAGCTGGATCTGGTTCACCGCACCATGGCGCTGATGGCGACCACCTCGCTGGCCGCGGTGGGTCGGACCGAAATCGCCCAGAGCGAGCACGACAGGATTGTCGCCGCCATCGAGGCCAAGGACGAGACGGGTGCGGGCGCGGCCCTGCGCGAACACATCTCGGTCGCGTTCATGACCCGGTTGAAGCAGGACGCCAACGCCCGTCAGGATGAAGGCTGACCTTCTTCGTCTTGCCCGTGGCCGTGCTGCGTCTTGTCCCAGTAGAACGGTTTGACGACCAGCTCGTATAGCGCCTTGTAGCTGGCCAGTGAACCCAGCGGGAAATAGAGGACCAGGGTCGGCACCCATTTGAGCAGGTGGCGGTGATTGCGGTCGGACACCGCCAGCAGACCGATGGTGATGTTGAGTGCCTCGGTTGCCACAAAGAAGATCGCCAGCGGCCACAAGACAGCCGCGCCCAAAGTATTCAGCACCGGGTGGGGCAGGCCCAGGGCGGGCAGCCAGAAGCTCCACAAGAGCGGAAGGGCGGCGAATTGCGCGACGGTGGCGAGAAACATCGCCTGAATGCCCATGAACCGTATCCATCCGAGATCGCGCAGCAGCGCGCGCGGGTTTCGCATGTGGACGAAATAGGTGATCAGGTAGCCCTTGATCCAGCGCGAGCGTTGCTTGACCCAGGGCCAGGCGTGACAGTTGGCCTCTTCGAACGTGGCGGTGGGGATCAGTTCGGTGCGATAACCGTGCCGCGCCAGGCGCAGGCCCAGATCGGCGTCTTCGGTCACGTTATGGGCGTCCCAGCCGCCGAGGTCTTCGAGGATCGTGCGGCGAAAGAACAGGGTGGTTCCCCCCAGCGGCAGCACGAGGCCAAGGCGCGACACGCCGGGCAGCACCAGCCGCCACCAGCTGGCATATTCGATGGTAAAACACCGCGACAGCCAGTTCTGGCGCGGGTTGTAATAGTCGAGCATCCCTTGCAGGCAGGCCACGTCCGGGGCGGCCTCGGCGAAATGGGCGGCGACCTTTTCAAGCTGGTCGAGTTCGGGCGCGTCCTCGGCGTCCCAGACCCCGATGATGTCGCCCGAACAAAAGTCGAGCGCATAGTTCAGGGCGCGCGGTTTGGTGGTGATGGTGCCGTCGCAGGGCACCTCGATCACCCGCATCCAGCTGGGCAGGGCAGTGCGATCAAGCGTGGCGCGGGTCACCGCGTCCCGCGCTTCGAGCACCAGCACCACATCAAGCAGCGCCTTGGGATAGGTCAGTTTCGACAGCCGCCGGATCAGCGCCTCGGCGATGCGTTCCTCCTTGAACAGGGGCACCATGACCGAGATGCGGGGCATGCGCGCGCCGGGCGCGCGGGCCAGCGGTTCGACATGGGCCGGGACGCGGTGGGTGATCTGTGCGGCCAGTGCTAGGGCCTTGAGCGTGCTTGTCATCACCAGCGTCACCACGGCAAAGCCGATGATCAGCGTCAGCGCCCATGTCGGATGGGCCACCGCCAGTCCGACCGCCACGGCGACCAGCGCGGCGGCGCGCAGCCGTCCGGTGGCGGCCCCGAGCGACCACGTGCGGCAGCTCTGCCCCTCGGCCAGTCGGGTGACGGCGTGGCGGGTCAACTGCCCCTCGAACAGGCGGCTGGTCTGGGTGATGATCTGGTCCTGATCTGCGATCACCGGCAACAGGACAGGCGCGCCGTCGGGCAGGGCGGCGGCAAGGTCGCCCAGACGGTCGGGCCGGGTGGTGGCAACCAGCAGCGTCTGCCCGATCCAGCGCCAGGGCACCACGCCGAAACGCTGGCACAGATGCGCGGGCAGGGCGCGTGCCATCGCGAGGACGGGCGGATCGATGGACAGGTCCACACGGTCCGTATCGTGCTGCACCGCCAGCGCCGACAGGACATCGTCGCGTGCCACATGCCCTTCGGCCACCAGGATTTCGCCGATGGGCGCGTCGATACGCCGCTGAATGGCCAGCGCTTTCAGCAGCGTCGTCTGGCTGATCAGACCGTCATTGACCAGTTTCCGCCCCACCGGCAGGGCAGGGCGGTCGCGCCGCGCAACAGGGCGTGGCGCGGACAAACGCAGCAAGGGATCACTCATGGCGGGGTCCGAACCTCTGGGTCGGGACCACTCTGCGCACGCATGGTTAACGATGCGTTAAGCCTGTCGCGGTTCTGAACGGGTTGGCCGGTTTTGTGTCAGGCCCGCCGGGCTTCCATCGCGGCGGCGAACCGCTCGAACAAGTAATAACTGTCCTGCGGGCCGGGGCTGGCTTCGGGGTGGTACTGCACCGAATAGACCGGCTTGCCCGTCACGCGGATGCCGCAGTTGGATCCGTCAAACAGCGAGGTGTGCGTTTGCAC
>CAZITF010000196.1:0-5564 GCA_964542095.1 uncultured Rhodobacterales bacterium | reverse complement strand
GGCGGCGTCGATGCGTGTACGCGAGGTTCTGCCGGGCGATACGGGCGGCTTTGCCGCGGCGGTCACCACCGGGGATCGCAGCGGGATAAGCCAGGACGCATTGGAGGACCTGCGCGCCTCGAACACCGCGCATTTGCTGGCCATTTCTGGCCTGCACATGGGGCTGCTTTCAGGCTTCGTGTTCTCGCTGTTGCGGCTGATCCTTGCGCTCATTCCATATGTCGCCCTGCGCTGGCCGGCGCGCAAGATGGCGGCCATGGGCGCGCTGATGGCGGCCTCGGTCTACCTTGCGCTTTCGGGGGGCAATGTCGCGACCGAGCGCGCCTTTATCATGGTCGCCGTCGCCTTGTGTGCCGTGCTGGTGGACCGGCGGGCCTTTTCGCTGCGCGCCGTGGCGATCGCGGCCATGATCGTGCTGGCCCTGCGGCCCGAAGCCCTGATGGGCCCCGGTTTCCAGATGTCCTTCGCGGCCACGACGGCCTTGGTGGCGGTGTTCGGCTGGATACGGGACGGGCAGATCACCTTGGGGCCGAAATGGCTACAGCCCGTGATGGCGGTGGTGATTTCATCCGCTGTGGCGGGGCTGGCCACCGCGCCCATCGGGGCCGCGCATTTCAATGCCATCGCCCACTACGGGCTGATCGCCAATCTTGCTTCGGTGCCGCTTATGGGAGTCGTAGTGATTCCGGCGGCGGTGCTGGCGCTGCTGCTGGCGCCTTTCGGTCTCGACTGGATCGGGCTGTGGTTGATGGGGTGGGGGCTGCGCTGGATCCTTTGGGTGGCGGACACGGTTGCCAACCTGGACGGCGCGCGTGGTTTCGTGGCGGGGCCAAGCCCCTGGGTTCTGCCTGTGATGGCGCTGGGTGCGTTGTTCGTGATCCTGTGGCAGGGGCGGGCGCGTTATGCGGGCCTTGCCGGAATCGCACTGGCGCTGGGGCTGTGGCAGTTCGGGCAACGCCCGGCGGTTCTGATTGCCGATACCGGCGGTCTTGTGGGCGTGATGACCGATGCGGGCCGTGCGCTCAGCCGCGACAAGGGGGCCGGGTTCGTGGCGCGCAACTGGCTTGAGAATGACGGCGACGGCGTGGCACAAGAAAAGGCGGCGGCGCGCTGGACCTCGGTGAAATCCGGGCCTTACCGCCTGATCCATGTCAGCGGCAAGCGCGCCATCGCGGATTTCAAGGGCTGCGCTCCGGGCGACATCGTGGTGATGAACGGTGAACCGGAGGGGCCATTGCCGCCTGACTGTTTGATCCTCGGTCCCAGGCAATTGCGCGCAACGGGGGCTGTGGCGTTGGTGAGCGTTGCGGGCAAGGCGCGACTGGTTTCCGCCCGTGATCTTGGCGGGGATCGGATGTGGTCAGGCTGGGCGCGCTATCCGGATATGCCGCTCGATCTGCCCGACATCTCGGACAAACTGGCCCGCAAAGCGCAATAGGGCGGCCCGGCAGGACCGCCGATTTCGCCACGTCGTGCAACCCATCAATAGGTGCGGATCAGACCCACCAGCTTGCCCTGCACCTTGACCTGACCCACGGGAAAGACGCGGGTTTCGTAGGCCGGGTTCGCCGCCTCGAGCGCGATGGTGTCGCCGCGCCGTTTATAGCGCTTCAGGGTCGCCTCGTGATCTTCGACCAGAGCGACAACGATATCGCCATTCTCGGCCACCGAGGTTTCGCGGATCACCACGACATCGCCGTCGTTGATCCCGGCCTCGATCATCGAATCGCCTTTGACTTCAAGTGCATAGTGATCGCCCTTGCCAGACAGCATTGCGCCGGGCACGGCCACGGAATGGGACACTTCGGAAATGGCAGAGATCGGCACACCGGCAGCGATCCGGCCCATCACGGGCAGTTCGACCGCATGGGCGGCCTCGATGCTCAGCGCCGAGGGCGGCGGGGGCGCATCGGGGCGGTCGCCGTCGATCACGCGGGGGGTAAAGCCGGTGGTGCTGGCACCGCCCATGCTTTCGGGCAGTTTCACCACCTCGATGGCGCGGGCACGGTGCGCAAGACGGCGGATGAACCCGCGCTCTTCCAGCGCCGTGATCAACCGGTGAATGCCGGATTTGGAGCGCAGATCGAGCGCCTCTTTCATCTCGTCGAAACTGGGCGGCACGCCATCCCGCTGCACCCGCTTGTGAATGAATGCCAGTAGATCCAGCTGCTTTTTCGTCAACATGCCCTGTCCTCCGAACGTGTGGCCACCATTTGGCAGTGGTTTGGGTTTGTTCTACGGACGTTCTCGTTTTGTGTCAACCGCTCAGGTCAGGCGCAGCACCTCGACCCGGTCGCCCGCGTCGCGCGCCGGATCGTTCGGGGGGCGCACGATCAGCGCGTTGGCGCGCGCCAGCACGCTCAGCAGCGAGCTGTCCTGTGCGCCCGCATCCGCCACAGTGCCATCGGCGATGATTGCGCGCATGTAGTGTTCGCGCGGCCCGTTGGCGGACAGCGGCGCGCTCAGAGGGAGCGGGGAAGTCGGCGCGGGCGCGCGCCCCAGACCCAGCATTGCCTTGAGCATCGGGGTCAGAAACACCGTGCCGCACACCATGGCCGAAACCGGATTGCCCGGCAGGCCGACCATGGGCACTCCGCTCAGCCGCCCGGCCATCAACGGCTTGCCCGGGCGCATAGCCACCTTGTAAAATGCCTGCTCCATCCCCAGATCGGCCGCGACATCGGCCACGAGGTCATGATCCCCGACCGACGCGCCGCCGATGGTCACGATCAGATCGGCTCCGCGCGCAAGGCCGAATACTGTCTGCAGCGACGCATCCGTGTCGCGGGCGATGGGCAGGATGCGCGGCACCGCGCCGACCTGTTCCAGCAGTGCGGCAAGCCCATAGGTGTTGGAGGCGATGATCTGGTCCGGTCCCGGCGCTTCGCCCGGCATGACCAACTCGTCCCCGGTCGAGATCAGAGCCACCGTGGGCGCGCGCCGCACCGGCACCCGCGCGATGTTCATGGCCGCGAGCAGCGCGATGTCGCCGGGCGACAGGCGGCGCGGCGCTTCAAGCGGAGTGCCTTCAGCAAAATCCACGCCGGCGGGGCGGATGTTGTCCTTGGGGCCGGGATCGCCGGTGATCGAGATCATGTCGCCGGAGCGTGTGACATCCTCCTGAACGACCACCTTGTCGGCACCCGCCGGCACCGGTGCGCCGGTAAAGATGCGCACGGTTTGACCGGGTTTCAGCGTACCGTCCCAGCGGTGCCCGGCCGACGCTTCGCCAACGACCTTGAACTGGGCATGCAGATCGGCCTCGACAGCTTTCAGCGCATAGCCATCCATCGACGACGCGGCAAAGGGCGGCTGCGTGCGCCGTGCGGCGACGGTTTCGGCCAGTACGCGCCCGCAGGCGGCACGCAGCGGGACGGTTTCGACAGGCAACAGATCGGCGAGGGCAAAGAGGTGATCGAGCGCCTCGGCGACAGGGATCATGGCGCGGTGTAGCGGCCCGATTTGCCGCCATCCTTCAGGACAACGCGCAGGCCCCCGATCTCCATGCCCCGGTCCACGGCCTTGGCCATGTCATAGACGGTGAGCGCCGCGGTCGAGGCCGCTGTCAGCGCCTCCATCTCGACGCCGGTCTGGCCGGTGGTCTTGACGGTCGCGGTGATGCGCAGACCCGGCAGGTCGGCGTCGGGGTCCAGATCGAGAGAGACCTTGGTGATCGGCAGCGGATGACAGAGCGGGATGAGGTCGGACGTGCGCTTGGCACCCATGATGCCGGCAAGCCGGGCCACACCGATCACGTCCCCCTTTTTTGCACGACCTTCTGTAATGATATCAAAGGTTTCCTGTCTCATCTTCACGTAAGCTTCGGCCACGGCGATGCGGTCGGTCACCGCCTTGTCCGAGACATCGACCATATGCGCGGCCCCCTTGTCATCGAAATGCGTGAGCGCCATCTACATGCCCCCGCCAGAGGTCAACGGATGAGCCAGCAACGCACGGGTGGCGGCGGCGACATCCGGTTGCCGCATCAGGCTTTCCCCGATCAGGAAGGTGCGCGCGCCGTACATGGCGAGGTCGGCCAGATCGGCGGGCGTGTTCAGCCCGCTTTCGGCCACGATGGTGCGATCCGCAGGGACATGGCGCGACAGCTGGCGGGTTGTGTCCAGCGTCACCTCGAAGGTCTTGAGGTTACGGTTGTTGATCCCGATCAGCGGGCTTTTGAGGGCGCAGGCGCGTTCCAGCTCGGACTGATCATGCACTTCGATCAACACATCCATATCCCAGACGATCGCGGCCTCTTCCAATTCCTGCGCCTGTGCATCGCTGACCGACGCCATGATGATCAGGATACAGTCGGCATTGAGCGCACGGGCCTCGGCCACCTGATAGGTGTCGTACATGAAATCCTTGCGCAGCGCGGGCAGATCGCAGGCGGCGCGCGCCGCGGTCAGAAAGGATTTGGCCCCCTGAAAGCTGGGCGAGTCGGTGAGGACCGACAGGCAGGTGGCACCGCCGTCTTCATAGGCCGTGGCAAGGGCGGCAGGGTCGAAATCTGCGCGGATCAGCCCTTTGGACGGGCTCGCTTTCTTGATCTCGCCGATCAGCCCATAGGCTTCGCGGTTGGCGCGTTGCAAGGCCTGGGCAAAGGGGCGAACGGGGGCCGCTTCGCGCGCTTCGGCCTCGACCGCCTCAAGCGGTTTGGCGGCCTTGTCGGCAGCGACCTCTTCGAGTTTGTAGGCCTTGATTTTGTCGAGGATCGTGTCGGTCATTGGTTCGGTTCTTTGTGGTTGGGGTGGAACCGGGGGCCAGCCCCCGGACCCCCGGGATTTTCTTGAAACAGAGAAGGGCCTATGTCGCCCCTTGCGTGATCTCGGCCACGGCCTTGATCTTAGCCCTGGCGGCGCCGCTGTCGATGCTTTCCTGTGCAAGCGCCACGCCGTCGCGCAGGTCCACCACCTTGCCCGCCACCTTTAGGGCCGCCGCCGCATTCAGCAACACTGCGTCGCGGTAGGCACCGGATGCACCGTCCAGGAGGGCCGCGAAAGCCCGTGCGTTGTCTTCGGGGCTGCCACCGACGATGTCCTCGAAGGCGTGGACAGGCAGGCCCGCTTCTTCGGGATGCACTTCGAATTCGGTGACGATGCCGTTTTCCAGAGACGCGACCCAGGAGATGCCGCAGATCGTCAATTCGTCCGTGCCGTCCGAGCCGTGGACCAGCCATGCGGCCTCGGACCCCAGTTGCCCCAGCGTTTCGGCCATGGGCCGGATCAGGCCCCGGTTGAATGCGCCGGTGAGTTGCCGTTTCACGCCCGCAGGGTTGGTGAGGGGACCGAGGATGTTGAAGATGGTGCGCGTGCCCAGTTCGGCCCGCGTCGGCATCACGTGCGCGATGGCCGGATGGTGCATGGGCGCCATCATGAAGCCGATGCCCGCACCCGCAAGTGACGCCTCGACCACCTTGGGCCCGACCATCACGTTGATCCCCATCTGGGTCAGCGCATCCGCCGCGCCGGATTTGGAGCTGAGGTTACGGTTGCCGTGTTTCGCCACCGGCACGCCCGCGCCGGCCACCACAAAGGCCGTGGCGGTCGAGATGTTGAGCGTGC
>CAZITF010000195.1:0-5579 GCA_964542095.1 uncultured Rhodobacterales bacterium | reverse complement strand
CCAGCAAAGCGAAACACAGCAGGAAACTTGTGGGGATGGCAAAGCCCACCAGCAGCGATGCACGCGGTCCAAGCGCGGCGAGCGATACGATCATAACCAGAGCAATGGCGGTAAAGACCGAGCCCTGAAGCTGGGCGACCATGGACGCGACTTCGCGGCTCTGGTCGTTGGAGGTGCCGACCTTGACGGCGGCCTTGAGGCCGTCTGGCCACTCATCCGCGCGTGCCTTGACCATGTCATTCCCGCCGGTGGCCGTGTCGATCAGCTTGACCCCCTTGCGCTTGACCACCTGCAGGGCGACCGTGTCATTGCCGTTGAAACGGGCGGTCGACAGGCGATCCTCGAAGGTCAGGTTGATCTGCGCCAGATCACCCAGGGTGACGACGCGGTCGCCGTTGGTCTTGACCGGCAGGTCATAGATGTCGGTCACCTCGTCGAACGAGGACGGAATCTTGACCGCGAATGCGCCCTGATCGGTCTCGATCTCACCGGCGGCGATCAGCTGGTTGTTGTTCTGCACGACGCTGATCAATTCGCCCGCGGTGACGTTGTAGGCCTCAAGACGCAGCGTGTCGATGATGACCTCGACCATCTCGTCGCGACTGCCCACGATCGACGCTTCCAGCACCGCATCCATTGCCTCAAGATCGTCCTGCAACTCTTTGGCAACGCGGGTGATTGTGCGTTCGGGCACGGGGCCGGACAGGTTGACGATGATGATGGGAAATTCGGAAAAGTTGAACTCGTCCAGCGAATAGGCCTCAAAGCCGTCGGGGAACTCGGATTCGGCGCCGTCCATGGCATCGCGGACGTCGGCCATGACCTTGGTCTTGTCCCAGCCGAATTCGAATTCCAGCACCACGTTGGCATAGCCTTCGGCGGCGGTGGAGGTCATCTTGTTCAACCCGTCGAGATCGGCCAGTTCGGTTTCCATCGGCTTGACCAGCAGGGTCTCGGAATCCGCCGCCGAAATGCCGGGGAAGGGCACCGAAATCACGAGGGTCGGGATTTCGATATCCGGCTCGCCCTCCTTGGGCAGGCTGACATAGGCGACGGTGCCGACAGTCAGGGACAGGATGATAAAGGCCAGCACCATCCGCGCACGCGAGGCGGCCCAGTCGACGACTCCGGTCATTGCGTCTGCTCCTGAAAGGTTGGGGCAACCCTGACACCTGCGGTGACGAATTCCTGGCCCACGACGATCACGTCCGCCTCGTCCGGCAGGCCGGTCAGCCAGACCCCTTCGGTGGTGTCGCGCAGCACTTGCACGGGGACAAAGACCACGGTGCTGTCTTCATCCAGCGTGCGCAGACCCAGTTGGCCGTCCGCATTCAGCGTCAGCGCCGAAGACGGCAGCAGGTGCGCGCGGGACCCCGGCGCGGAAATCAGGATTTCCGCCGTCTGCCCGTCGCGGATGGCGAGATCGGGGTTGGGCACTTCGATTTCGACGCGGAAGGTGCGGGTGGTCGGATCGGAAGAGCGCGACAGAAAAGTGACCGCCCCGCCGATTTCACTGCCGCCCGCCGCCAGTTCGGCGCGCGCCATGGCACCGACACTGACCCGGCTGACTTCGGTTTCAGGCACAAAGGCAACCAGCTTGATCGGATCAAGTTGGATCACCGTGGCGCACAGACCGCCGGGCTGCAACAGGCTGCCCAATTCGGCCGTGTCGCTTTCCAGAAGGCCTGCAAAGGGCGCGCGGATTTCGAGCCGCTCGAGCTCCTTTTCAGCCGTGGCCACGGCGGCCGCGGCACTTTGAATGCGCGCATCCGCCGACTGAAGGCCGGATGTGGCGGCGGTGACGCCCGATTTGGCCGCCTGTAGCGCCGCCTCTGCCGCGGCAAGGCTCGCGTCCGCACTTTTCACGCGGGTTTCTGCGGCAAAGCCGCCTTCGCTCAGGCGTCGGGCGGCGTTCTGGTTGACCAGCGCCTCGTCGATGCGGGCCTGCGCCTCGACCACGCGGCTTTCCGCTTCGGGCACGCGGGCCTCGGCCTCGGTCTTGCTGGCGATGGCCTCAGCCAGACCCGCACGCGCCTCGTTCAGAGCCGCGCCGCGCGTGCCGGGCGAAAGTTCGCACAGCAACTGGTTTTCCTCGATGAACGCGCCCTTGCGCAAGGGCGCAGAGACGACGGTCGAGGATGTCTCGGCGCGCACGTCGACCTGGCGCATCGCCTCGGTCTGGCCACGCAGGATCACCGCGCTATCGATTTCGCGGGCAACGGATTTGCGGGCCACCACCTTGATCAGCGCGTCCGTGTCCAATTCCTCAGGCTCTGCGGTCCCGGCGCTGGTGTCCGTTTCCGCCTCTGCCGCGGTCGCTCCGTCGCCGGACCGTTCCGCAAGAAAGGCGAGGGTCGAATCCCGTTCGATCACCCAAAGGTACAAACCCGCCGCCACCAGAATGGCCAGAATTAACGATACAACCCGCATCTTTGCTCTCCGTCAGGGTGACATGGCGCGCCGATGCACGCGATTCACCGAGGTATATGGGCTTTTACGACTAAACTAACCAGTTCAGATTACTTTTTTTCAACTAAATTCGCAATCCTGCCGAAAAGAGTGGCACATGGCCCGGCTTCGTCGCTCTTGGCTTGGGCGCGCGGGCGGGTTAAGAGGAGCGCGAAAACGAGGCGGGCGTGGGTACAACGCGCCGAAATTCTGGGGAGCGCCGGGCGTGAGCGACACCGATAGCTTTATCGACGAAGTCAACGAGGAAGTGCGGCGCGACCGCCTTTATGGCTATCTGCGCAAATATGGCTGGGTCGTGGCCCTTGTGATCGTCGCGATCGTAGGCGCGGCCGCCTACAATGAATACCGCCAGGCCCAGGAGGCCGCCAAGGCGCAGGCCCTTGGCGATGCGATGCTGAACGCATTGTCACGCAATGACGAGGTGGCGCGCGCCGCCGCGCTGGCCGAAGTGTCTGCCGAAACGCCGGAGGGAGGTGCCGTTCTGGCCTTTCTGACGGCGGGCGCGCAGGCCGAGGCGGGCCAGACCGAAGCGGCCGCGCAAACCCTTCAGGCGGTGTTCGACAACGGCGATGTGCCGCTGATCTACAGGCAGGTGGCGTCTTTCAAGGCGTTGATCCTGCAAGCCGACAGTCTGGATGCCGCCGCCCGCCGCGCCGGGTTCGAGGCACTGGCTGTGCCCGGTGTCCGCCTGCGCCTTCTGGCCGAGGAACAACTGGCCCTGCTCGATATCGAGGCGGGCGAAACCGAGGCCGCTCTTGCGCGGTTTCAGGCGATCTTGAACGATGCCGAAGCGACCTCAGGCTTGCAACGGCGTGCCCTACAGGCAATGGTGGCCTTGGGCGGCGCGCCACAGGCCATCGAGACCGCCGATGAAGGATAAGGGCACAGGCATGACACAAGCCATGGCAGCGAGACAGATCAATCTGCAGCGTTTCTTGTCCAAAAGGGCACTTGTCGGCCTGGGTCTTGCCGGCGTGACCCTGCTGAGCGCCTGTCAGGAACGCCAGGTCATCCTGCCTGGCCAGCGCGAAGCGGTGGACTCGGTTCTGACCCAGTCTGCAGCCGTGGGCGAAGTCGAGGCCGCAGCCGTTTCGAACGAGGCCCGCGCCATCCGGTTGCCCGCACAGGTCGCCAATGCCGAGGCGGCCCAAAGTTATGGTACACCGAATTTTCGCACCGATCATCCGCGTCTGAATGCCAACCTGACACAGGTATTTGCCGTCAATATCGGCGCCGGGGACAACCGCAAGCACCGGATCGTGGCCGACCCTGTGGTGGCGGGGGGGCGTATCTTTACCCTTGATGCACAGACGACCGTGACGGCGGTGTCGACCTCGGGCGCGGTGCTGTGGCAGCGCGACGTGCTGCCCGATGGCGCGGAGTCCGGCGACGCCACCGGCGGTGGGCTCGCCGTTGAAGGCGATGTTCTTTATGTCTCAAGCGGCTTTGGCGCGCTGACGGCGCTCGAGGCCGCCACGGGTCGCATCATCTGGGTCCAGAAGCTGGAAGCGACCGGATCGGGCCGCCCGACAGTGTTCGGCGATCTGGTCTATATCATGGCCGGGGATGACACCGGCTGGGCGATCGACAAGGCCGATGGCCGGATTCAGTGGCAGGTCACCGCTTCGGAAAGCCCCACCAACGTGCTGGGCGCGCCGGCGCCCATCGTTGTGGACGGGTTGACGGTGTTTTCCTTCGGCTCCGGCGAAATGCAGGCGGTGTTCCGCCAGGGCGGTCTGCGCCGCTGGGACGCCTCGGTGCTGGGCGAACGCAAGGGCCGGGCACTGTCCAAGTTCGACGATGTGACCGGACGGCCCATCGCCGTTGACGGCGTGATCTATGCGGGCAACCAGTCCGGGCGCACGGTCGCGGTGAACGCAGGCAGCGGCGCGCGCATCTGGACCGCGAACGAAGGGGCGGTGGACACCGTCCTGCCTGTCGGGGGCAGCGTGTTCCTGGTCAGCGACCGCAACGAATTGCTGCGACTCGATGCCAGCGACGGCAGCCGCATCTGGGGGGTGAGATTGCCCAATTACGTGGCCAACAAGCCGCAGCGACAGTCCGAAATCTTTGCCCATCACGGCCCCATCCTCGCGGGAGGGCGGATCATCGTGGCCTCCTCCGACGGAGTGCTGCGCAGCTTTGATCCGGTCTCCGGCGCGCTGATCGCCACCAATGAGATCCCCGGCGGCGCCTCGACCGCGCCGGTTGTGGCAGGCCAGACCCTCTATGTGGTCAGCCGCAAGGGTCAGCTGATCGCCTACCGCTAGGGTCAGGACCCTGGGGATTTTTCTGTCCTTTTCGCGGGCGCGCATTTGGGCTATGTGCCCCCTCTGACCCCGTTCGGACAAAACCCATGACCCTGACCCTCGCCATTGTCGGCCGCCCCAATGTGGGCAAATCGACCCTGTTCAACCGCCTTGTGGGCAAACGCCTTGCGCTGGTCGACGACCAGCCGGGGGTGACACGCGATCTGCGCGAGGGGGCGGCGCGGCTGGCCGACCTGAAGTTCACCGTGATCGACACCGCCGGATTGGAAGAGGCGACAGATGACAGCCTGCAGGGGCGCATGCGCCGCCTGACCGAACGGGCCGTGGACATGGCGGACGTGTGCCTGTTCATGATCGACGCCCGTGCGGGCGTGACGCCGACCGACCAGATATTTGCCGAAATCCTGCGCAAACGCGCGGCCCATGTGCTGCTGGCCGCCAACAAGGGCGAGGGGGCCGCCGCCGATGCAGGCGTGATCGAAGCCTATGCGCTGGGTCTGGGCGAACCGATCCGCCTGTCGGCTGAACATGGCGAGGGGCTGAACGATCTTTATGCCCAGCTTCAGCCGCTGGCTGATCTTTATGCCGAGAAAGCCCGCAGCGAGGCGCCCGAGGTCGACGTGGATCTGGACGACGCGGACGAGGACGACCCGGACGCGGTGCGCATGCCGACCAGTGCCAGACCTTTGCAGGTCGCCGTGGTGGGCCGCCCCAATGCGGGCAAATCCACGCTGATCAACCAGATCGTCGGCGAGGACCGGCTGCTGACCGGACCCGAGGCCGGGATCACTCGCGATGCCATCAGCCTGCGCACCGACTGGAACGGGTTGCCCATGCGGA
>CAZITF010000194.1:0-5592 GCA_964542095.1 uncultured Rhodobacterales bacterium | reverse complement strand
CTGCCATTCCCGGCCTCGAACACGTCGAAATCTTCGGTCATGATCAGCTGTTCGATGAGCGCCTCGCGCAGGTCTTCGTCATCGGCGACCAGAAGGATTTTCTTGAGCTGTGCCATGGGTCTTCTCCCTGTTCGGTGAAGTATAGATGTGCCTGTTGGCGGTTGCGGGCAAGTTTTGCGCCTTTTGTTTCACGCCCATGTGTGGGGAGTGCGGCAAATGTTTCAATTCCGGTCCGTTTTGCTTATGTCAGGCGGATCACTGCTTGGATTTTGTAACATGGGCCTTGCCCCGGATATCGTCGAAACACTGGCCCGCGCACGGGCCGACCTGCGCATGGGGGTGCCGATTGTGCTGGAAGGCGATGTGCCGATGCTGGTGCTGGCGGCCGAGACGCTGTCGCCGGATCGGCTGGCTGCGGTGCAGGCCCTTGGGGCCGGGGCGGTGGTGGCGATTACGGATCATCGCGCGCGCACCCTAAAGGCCCATGCCTATGACGGGTATCTGGCGCGTATCGCATTGCCGCCCGACGCGCGGCTGCCCTGGGTGCTGGGGTTGGCCGATCCGGCGGATGATCTGAAAACCCCGATGAAGGGTCCGTTGCGCGCGGAACGTGGCGGCGATGCCAGCGCGCACCGGGCCGCGTTGCATCTGGCCAAGGCCGCGCGATTGCTGCCCGCCGCATTGTTGGCCCCGGTGCCGCCCGGATTCGCCGCCGCGCATGACCTCACAACGCTGCCGCTGGCGGAGGTCATCGCGGCGCTGGCCGCGCCCACGACGCTCAGCCCCGTTGTCAGCGCGCGCCTGCCGCTGTCGGTGTCAGAGGCCGGACGGTTGCATGTGTTCCGCCCCGAAGACGGCGGCGAGGAGCATTATGCGGTGGAAATCGGGCGCCCAGATCGCAGCGCGCCCGTACTGGCGCGGCTGCATTCGGCCTGTTTCACCGGCGATCTGCTGGGCAGTCTGAAATGCGATTGCGGCCCGCAACTGCGCGGTGCCCTTGCGCAGATGGGTGAGGAAGGGGCGGGTGTATTGCTGTATCTCAACCAGGAGGGACGCGGCATCGGCCTGGCCAACAAGATGCGCGCCTATTCGCTACAGGATCAGGGGTTCGACACGGTCGAGGCCAATCACCGCCTCGGGTTCGAGGATGACGAGCGCGATTTTCGGCTTGGGGCCGACATCCTGCGCCGCATGGGCTTTGCCTCGGTCCGGTTGCTGACGAACAATCCGGCCAAGATCGCGATGATGGAGAAATGCGGAATCAGTGTGAGCGAACGCGTACCGCTGAAGGTAGGGCAGACCCCGCAGAACGCCGGTTATCTGGCGACCAAGGCCGCGAAGTCCGGCCACTTGTTTTAACGGGAGGAGAGCACGATGAAGGGCAGATGCTATTGCGGCGAGATCACCTATGAGGTGAGCGCGGAGCCGGTTGTAAAGCTGCAATGCCACTGCCGCGAGTGTCAGTATATCAGCGGTGGCGGGCCGAACTATGCGATGCTGGTGCCCGATGCCGGGTTCACGATCACAAAAGGCACGCCCAGGACGTTCACCCGCAGCGATATCGAAAACCCCCGTACCCGCCAGTTCTGCGGCACGTGCGGCACCCATCTGACCACCATTCTGCCCGGGCGTGGGTTGACCGTGGTCAAGGTCGGCACGCTGGACGATCCGGCGGGGGATTATGGCGGACCGGATATGGCGATCTTCATGAAAGACAGCCAGCCGTTCCATCTGGCCCCCGAAGACAAGCCCCAGTTTCAAGAGTCGGTGCCCCAGCGCAAATGAGGCCCACCGACCTGGTTCTGACCCCGCGCGGTTTGCGCGCCTTCGGGCGGGTCTTGCCTTGCACCATCGGGCGCGGCGGGATCAGTGCCCGCAAGCGCGAGGGGGATGGGGCGACGCCGGTGGGCGCGCATCGCATCGTCGGGATGCTTTATCGCCCCGACCGGATGGCGCGCCCGACGGATTGGGCGGTGCCGATCCGCCCCGGCGATCTGTGGAGCGATGACGGGCGGGCCGGGGACTACAACCAGATGGTGCGCGCCCCTTACCCGTTCAGTCACGAAGCGCTGCGTCGGGCCGATCCGCTGTATGATCTGGTGATTCTGACCGACTGGAACTGGCCCTATGCGGTGCCGGGGCGGGGATCGGCAATTTTCATCCATCGCTGGCGCAGGCCGGGATACCCGACCGAAGGGTGTGTCGGGTTGCACCCCGTCGATCTGGCCTGGATCGCGTCGCGTATCCGCTATTCGACCCGGTTGATCGTGGGCTAACGGTTCGGCAGGCCGGCCGCGCGGCGTTGTTTACGCAGTTCGGCGGCGGGCGGGATCGAAGCGATCAATTCGTTCAAGCCAGCAAGAACCTGGCCATGCTCTTTGCCATAGCGTTGGCGCGGATAGTCGGGGTCGCTGTTGTTTGCCGCCCAGTCGCGCGCGCATGTCATTGCGGCGATCCAGTCGCTCCTGTCACCGCCGAGCCATTGGTTGATGGGCCGGGCGACCGTTTCGCTGAGTGAGGCGAAAAGCGCCGGGGCCCCGTCGGACGGTTGGTTGGGCTCGGCCAGCAGCAACAGGCGCGCGCGGAACTGGCCGCGATACATGACGCAGCCCGCCTGCACCCGCGCGCCTGCGTTGAACAGTTCCGCCGCGCGTTGATAGTCGGTCCAGGCCGAGGCGGTCATCGCGCCGGGCTGCACCTGTTGGGCAAGGGCGAACGTGGGGCACAACAGGAAAAGCAGGATCAGACGCCGCATCAGCTTGCCTTTCGTTCACCAAAGATGGCGGAGCCGATGCGCACGTGGGTGGCCCCCAGCGCGATGGCGGATTTGAAATCGCCGCTCATCCCCATCGACAGATGTGTCAGGCCATTGCGATTCGCCAGCTTTGCCAGGAGCGCGAAGTGCAGGCTGGGTTCCTCGTCTATGGGCGGGATGCACATGAGGCCGGAAATCTTGAGGTCGAGGTCGCGGCAGGTGGCAACAAACGCATCCGTCTGGTCGGGCATCACACCTGCCTTTTGGTCCTCTTCCCCGGTGTTGACCTGAATGAACAGTTCGGGGCAGTGCCCCGACTCTTGCGCGAGGCGCGCGATGGTGTTGGCGAGTTTGGGGCGGTCGAGCGTGTGGATGGCATTGAACAACGTCATCGCCTGACGCGCCTTGTTGGTTTGCAATGGCCCGATCAGGTGGACATCGACGGCCCCGTAGGTGTCGCGGAAGGCGGGCCATTTGTCGGCGGCCTCTTGCACCCGGTTTTCACCAAAGCAGCGGTGGCCCTGATCGAGAACGGCGGCGACCCGTTCGTTGGGCTGCACCTTGCTGACGGCGACCAGCCTGACCGAACCGGGCGGGCGGCCTGCGGCGGCCTCGGCCATGGCGATCTGTTGAGAGATGTCAGTGAGGGACATGGGCGGCCACCGTATTGTGTAACGTGCAGGGCGCAGGAAACATCAGGCGGGGCCAAATGAAAAGGGGCGGACCTGATGGCCCGCCCCAAATCTGTCAGATGTGGTTCAACTATCAGAAGTTGAAGATCACACCCAGGTCGGCTTTGGTTGTACCACGAGCGTCGCCGATACCACCTTGCAGCGACACGCCGCCACCCAGGCTGTGGCGGAAGCCCAGCGCGATGGTGTCGGAGTTGCCGGGAGCGCCGGAGTCGGAGAAGACGAAGCGGATTTCAGTCGCCGCACCGACGTCATACTTGACGGAGAAACCGTAAGATGTGTCGGTTTGTACATCGGAGTCACCAACGATAACTGCGAATGCCAGGGCACCCACGTCACCGGTGAAGCCAATCAGCCATTCGTCGTTGTCAACGCCAGCGGCCACACCGTTTTCGGTGCTGCCGAAGACTGCGCCGATTGCGTAGTTGCCGAACGAGTAGCCAGCACCGATCTGGTAGGAGCTGTTGCCCATTGTAACAACGCCAGGCGCTGTTGCAGATTGTGCAACTGAGATTGTGTCGGCGTCGTCAGTCACCGATGCGGAGACTGTGAAGTCACCAACGGTGTAACGCAGTTTGACTGTTGGTGCGACGGTGTCGAAGTCCGACCCTTTGGTGCCGAAGCCGACTGCTGTATTGCTGAATTCGCTCGACTGTTCAGCGAACGATGTCAGGCCAACGCCATAGCCGAAGTAGTTCACAACGTCACCGGAGTCGACAACGTTGGAAACGCTACCTACGTCCAGGCGCAAGCCGCCGGTCGAAACTGCGAAACCAGCTGCCGAGCTTTTGGCAACGGTGGACGCGCCAGCAGCATTATCGTCTGTCTGGAAGCGGATGCGGCCTTCAAATTCCAGACCGTTGTCGGACACTGTCTGACCTGTGATGGTCAGGCGGAAACGCTGTTCGATGCGTGTTTCGTCGTTACCGGAAGGTGTTTCCTGGTAGTAAAGACCAAAACGGCCGAAGCCGCCAAGTGTCACTTCCGCTGCGGCCATGCCAGCTGTGGCGACCAGTGCGGTTGTAGCAAAGAGAACTTTTTTCATGAGTTTTCCCTCGGGTTTCTATTTCAGTACCCTAACCGGCCAATCCGGTGAGGGGATGAGTGGTGTTTCGTTCATTTGCTTCGGCTACTCAAGCAAGGCATGCGCCCCGGTCGCAATTCCGACATGGTTGGTGCAGCTTTGCCACAGTCCGGTTTTGCCCCTGACGGGACCCGCCCTGATGACCTGCGCCTTGCGGGGTCAATTCAACTTGTCTATCAGAGGTGCAGAATTGGACACGATGGGGCAGTAAAATGGGCATTTCTCAGTCATCAGGGCGGGTTACAAGGAGTGTGGCCCTCTTGGCAGTCGCGCTGTTGTTGGCCGGATGCGGGCAGAGGTTCGGTTTAGGCGCCCCCAATGATCCGGAAGTGGACGGCGATATTGCGCGCAGTCGTGAAGGCCCGGCCGCCACCACGCTGGGCGAGGCCTTGCGGGCCCGCCGGAATCAGGAATCAATCGTGCAGGTCAACCGGTATATATGGTCGGCCTCGTTGCAGGTTCTCGATTTCCTGCCGATCCAGTCGGTCGATCCGTTCACCGGGGTGATCGTCACCGGCTTTGGCACCCCGCCGGGCGGTGGGCGTTCCTATCGCGCCACGGTGCTGATCAATGACCCAGCGCTGGACGCCCGGTCGCTGAATGTCGCGCTGATGACGCAAAGCGGTCCGGCCAGTGCCGCCACCGTCCGCGCGGTCGAGGATGCCATTCTGACCCGTGCCCGCCAGTTGCGCGTTGCCGACAACCGCCTTTAGGTCGCAGCTTGGCCCTTTCGGGCCGGACCATTCCGCTCTAATACAAGCGCCGGGCCACGTGCCCGGCGTTTTCATGTCCAGAACCCAGGATCGTTTCCCATGGCCACCTACTCTCCGTCCGACATCGAAGCCCGCTGGCAGGCCGCCTGGGACGAGGCCGGGATTTTCCGCGCCCGGCGCAGCGCGGACAAGCCGAAATATTACGTCCTCGAGATGTTTCCCTATCCGTCGGGCCGCATCCACATGGGCCATGTGCGCAACTACACGATGGGCGACGTGCTTGCCCGTTACAAGATGTCCAATGGCCACAATGTGCTCCACCCGATGGGTTGGGATGCCTTTGGAATG
>CAZITF010000193.1:0-5597 GCA_964542095.1 uncultured Rhodobacterales bacterium | reverse complement strand
GGGTTCAGCATCACCTCGACGACGCCAGCATCCTCGAGCCAGGCGGCGATGCCCGGCCCAAGTGCCGTGCGCAACATGCGTGCGCCGCGGGAAGACGTCTCGGTTTTGAAAGGGGTAACGGTCATGATTGGCCTCGCGATGTTTGACGAGACCGATCAAGAAGACCGTTATTTGGTTACGGGCAACAGCTGCGAAGGCGTAGTAGGGCTATGGCGCGTAGAGGCAGGGATAAAGCAAAACGCAGCCAGCGGGATGTCACTTAAACGAGGAACAAGTAGCTACGTAGCTTGACCTATTGTTGACCCATGGAAAAGCGAGGCATTTGAAACAGCGCTTATGGCGCTGGCGGCATAGGGCGATCGAAGGTTGCAGCGAAGACCGTATCCGTCAGCCAGCGCTTAAATTCTGGGTTGTCACTGAACTGCTTGAACAGCTCCGTATCGTCCTTCATAAGTCCGATAATCACACCGGAAAGCGCCTTGTCGTGCTCGATCCGGGCGTTCTGCTTATCCGAGTTCTGTTTCGCATTCTGATAGGCCGGGTTGGCCGCGACCTTATCCGGTATTTCGGTTGCGATAAGTCGCCTAATGCGGTCAGTGTCCGCCCAAGTGATATTTCCAAACAGATCGTTGAAGCCACGGATAATGTTGGACAGTCGGTCCAATTCTGGCTCCGGCAAATGCCCGCCACCGTCGGTTGGGACCGGATCAACTTCGGCATCCTGATCTGCGAGCTGAACCTTCTGCGCTGCCTGTTTTTCGACTCGGTAGCTGTCCATATCGATAGCTTCAAGAATTCCTTTGGACAGGTCCTCTTCCCGAGGGGCGGGCAGCTTTGGGATCAGAAAATTTAGGAAGATTGAGAGCTTTTCCCAGTCGGCATTTGTGTAGGGTAAGATCGCTGCAATGAACGAATATGTTCGTGTGAAGGCCTTCGCCTTCCCCTTGAAGTCTACCTGGCCGTCTTCATCAAGATTTGCCGAATAAGCGGCCACGCAAATATCTAGTATTGGATCGAGTTGATCCCGATCAGCCCCGGCCAGATAGAGCGCGACAAGTTGATCGATTAGCGCAGGTTCATAAACCTGATAACCGTCCAAACTGGCCTTGATGTCGTGCAATCGGTTCGGATCGGTTTCGTCGCTCAAGATCGTCGTTCTATAGTAAGTATCGAACGAGGCGAGTATCGTGTCTGTGTCGTTCATAAAGTCGAGAACGAACGCGTCGTGCTTTTGCGGGTGGGCCCGATTCAAGCGTGATAAGGTTTGCACGGCTTTGATACCAGAAAGCGTCTTATCGACGTACATCGAATGCAGCAGCGGTTGATCATAACCGGTCTGAAACTTGTCTGCACAAATCAGAAAGCGGTAAGGGTCACTTTCAATTTGGTCGACAATCTCCTTGGAGGGGAACCCGTTGAGGCTGGCCTCATTCACTTTGGCACCACGAAATTCATGCTCACCAGAGAACGCGACGATCGCCTTATGGGGGCTCTTGCGCTCCAAGAGATAAGCACTGATTGCCTGATAATACTGGATGGCGCGCTCAATGCCGGACGTAACCACCATTGCTCGTGCCCGCCCGCCGATCTTGTTCAGGGCAAGGACCTGTTCGTGGAAATGATCAACCATGATCTCGGCCTTAAGCCGGATCGCGTGATCATTGCTTTCAACATAGCGGCGAAGCTTCTTGGTAGCACGCTTGGTATCGAATTCAGGGTCTGCCTCAACAGTCTTAATCAGTCGATAATAGCTGCTGACCGGCGTATAGAAGCGGAGCACATCAAGGATAAAGCCCTCCTGGATGGCCTGCTTCATCGTATAGCTGTGGAACGGGCGATGCTTGATGGCATCCCCCTCCGGAAACGGTTCGCCGAATATCTCAAGGGTTTTGTTTTTTGGCGTCGCCGTAAACGCGAAATAACTCGCGTTGGGGAGCATCTTTCTGCTCTCCATGATAGCGTTGATCTTATCCTCTACGGTTTCGTCTTCTTCGCCGTCCTCCACACCCATCAAGGCTGCATTCAGGGCGGCCGCAGCTTTGCCACCCTGGCTAGAATGCGCCTCATCGATGATAATAGCGAAACGTCGGTCTTTATGGATCGCGCCGATGTCATCGAGGATAAACGGGAACTTCTGAACCGTGGTGATGATGATCTTCTTACCGTCCGCTATGAAACGGCGTAGGTCGCCCGATCGTTCAGCGTGCCCAACGGTCGCTCCAACCTGCGCGAACTGCTTTATGGTGTCGCGGATCTGCTGATCGAGAATACGCCGGTCAGTCACCACGATGACAGAGTCGAAGACCTGACCACCGCCGTTTTCTAAGCGCACAAGTTGATGTGCAAGCCAGGCGATGGAGTTCGATTTGCCCGAGCCAGCCGAGTGCTGGATTAGGACACGGCGTCCGGCGCCATTTGCCTTTGCGTCAGCTAGAAGCTTGCGGACGACGTCAAGTTGATGGAAGCGGGGAAATAGCTGATCACGCTTCACTTTCCCTGTTTTAGGGTCTTTACGTTCAACGATCTGAGCGTAATTCTCGATGATATCGGTCAAACCTTGCCGACTTAGAATTTCCCTCCAGAGAAAATCGGTCTTTATTCCGTCTGGGTTTGGCGGGTTGCCCGCGCCGTCGTTCCAACCTTTGTTAAAGGGCAGGAACCAAGACGCTTTACCCTTGAGATGGGTGCAGAATTTTACCTGCGCGTCATCAACTGCAAAGTGGACAATGCAGCGCCCAAATTCGAACAACTTTTCACGTGGGTCGCGGTCACGCTTGTACTGCTGGACGGCATCTTCCACCGTCTGCTTGGTCAGACTGTTTTTCAATTCGAAGGTCGCAACTGGCAGACCATTGATGAAAAGCGCCATATCCAATGAATGGGCGGTGTCGTCCCGGCTATAGCGCAACTGCCGCGTGACTGAAAACCTATTGAGCGCGAAGCGCTCGGCAGCCTTGAGATTGCCAGGGGAAGGCGTTCCATAAAACAGCGCCACATCGTGCTGGCCGTGCTTCACGCCGCTACGAATGACATCGATGATGCCGCGTTTGCTGATCTCACCCTGCAGACGGGCAAGGAATTTCTGCCGTGTTGGGCTATCATTTTCGATGTCCAGCCCGTCGATTAGCTTGGGCTGGGTCGCAACGATGAATGCCCGCAATTGAACAAGGTCGACCGTCCAAGCCCTATCATAGTCCTGTGGTTCGCCCTTAAGCCAATAGCCTCCGATGGATTCCGCCCCATGTGCAGCATCGGAGGCCGGAGTCTTGCCCGTCATTGCAGCAGTGATGAGGGCTTCGAGACCCTTTTCCGAGGTGTCAGTCTTCATGCAGCAGCCAACCAACCCTTCGCCTGAAGGGTCTGATAAGCAATTTCGATCTGGCGCGGCGAGAAGTGTTTCTTGCGTTCGTTCCAAGCGTAGACCTTGCCGACAGCATCTTCGGCGCTTACCGCGTTCTCATGAGTTGCCACCCAATGCACGGTTGCAAGGAGTTCTAGACCAAAGGGTGTCTCGAATCCTTCCACGAGACTCCCGACGCGGTCGAACCGGCTTCGCGTGTCAACGTGATCGGCCAAGAAACCCTCAGCGTCTTTCACGGCGCCGGGCACCAGTTCCAGTTGCTTGTCAGGTGCGTCGCCTCCGTCATGATAGCCTGACACAAGATGTCCTTCGATCTTGGTCAGCACGTGGCGCAGATTGTCAGCATAGGGCCCATAATGGTGCTTGATGTAGTTCAACCGAAGCGGCGCGCCCGCCTCCTGCATAAAATACATCAGCTTTTGGACCTCGATCAAAGTCACGAACGGGTCCATCAGCCCTGCCAGATAGCGGTGCATCAGAACCACTAACGCCGCGCGACCAGCGGTCATGTTCGGAACCTCGCGCGATTGCGTTTTTACCGGCGCGCTGTTGGGCTCATAGACGATGACGTCCAGATCGTTGATCCCGTGCAGCGCCTCTTCAATCCGCAGACGTACCTCGGGCCAATTCAGACCACCAAGACCGCTGCCCAGTGGTGGGATCGCGATGGAGCGGATGCCGCGTTCACGGATTTCGCCCACCAGCGCCACAAGGCCGGAGTCGATATCCTCCATCCGGCTTTTGCCGCGCCAGTGGCGCTTGGTCGGGAAGTTGATGATGAACTTGGGATTGGTAAATGTCCCCGTCTCGAAAACAAACATCTTGCCAGGCTGCACTTCCTCTTGGTCGCAAGCGATCTTGTATGCCTTGAAGTTGTCAGGAAACGCATTCTTGAACTGCAATGCAATGCCACGGCCCATGATGCCGACGCAATTGACTGTATTGACGATCGCCTCGGCGTCCGCCCTCAAGATGTCTCCGGTCGTGTAATTGAACATCCCCATCCTCCCCTAATAATACCAGTCTCGTTTGATTTCGAGTACTGGTCGATGCGCCGCCCCATGCATCGCCGCCGCAACTCTGGACGCGATTGGTTGTGAATGCACGCCAATCCGTTCTACCAGATGCCACGGAAAAGCTTGCTCAATCAAAAACTCGGCCTGCTTGCCGTCTTTCGCAGCGCCCGCCCACTGCCGGGCATTTACCGAATTCCAGTTGACGTCGCCAAGGTCATCGAGACTGGAACGGTCTTCGAAATAATAGCTACCCGCGTTTGAGAGCGTATATGCCCAGCGCCGACCGTTCGCCTGCGCCCAATCAATTGTCGCCCGCATATCTGCCTCCAGATGGACGATGGGCTCTTGCCCGCCTCGGTACGTAAGTTCTTCGTTCCGCTTGTGGATCATAAACAACATAACAGATCTGGAACAAAAATAGAACGGGACACATTGCCCAACTCGAAGTGCAGGGTGACATGACAGGCTGAGTTCGTTCAGACGACGTGCCTTGATCCGTCCCATCCCGATCACAGTTCCCCCCGGGCGCCCAGCCATCTCCGCATCGGACAACAGACCACCGGCCGCGATGATCGAGGCGAGGTTGTCGACATGGACAATGTGGTAGATTTTCGGGTTGGCGGGAACGGGCATGATCAGGCGGCGGCCTCCTCGTCTTCGGTGTCATCGGCCATGTCGTCGAGGTTTTCGTCTTCTGACGGATCGTCCGCGACCTCAAAGTCATCAGTTTCGGGAAGGCTGGCGGCAATGGTGCGCACGTCAAGATTGCCGGTGACGACGTCGGCGATTAGTCGAGTTCGGAACTCTTGAATGAGAGCTATTTCTCGCTCGGCGGTATCAATAGTCGCATCAACGTCAGATGTCGCAACACTCAGCCCTTCGGCAATACGGACTTGTTCGTCTCTGCAAGGAACCGCGACCGGATAGTTGGCTACAAATTCTCTAGAGATGCGCTGTTGCCCTGCTGACCCAGTCATCGACTCTTCACCAAGGCGGCGAAACTGCGCTTCAAACGTCAACAAATATAGAAATCGTGGGTCAAGTGCATTTGATGCGCGCAGCACAATGAACTCTGTTGAACCAAAGCCAATTGGCGTTGGAAGAGCATCTAAGACTGCGCCTTTTCCATTTTCGAAACAGGGCGTTATCTTTGCTAGAATTACATCATTGCGCTGGAAACATGTGAAACCGCTAGCCATCTGCGAAATCGGCATGCGAAT
>CAZITF010000192.1:0-5688 GCA_964542095.1 uncultured Rhodobacterales bacterium | reverse complement strand
CCTTGATTTCCTGACCATAGTGCTGGCGGATCGACGGGTCCTGGATCAGCCTGATCTTGTCGCGCAACGCCTTGTCCAGCGCCGCCTTGCGTTCGGGGCTGTCAAACACGCGGCCTTCGGTTTCGCGCTGCCAAAGCAGGCGCACCATGGGCATTGCTTCGTCCAGCAGCCTTTGCAGCGCCCCCGTCCCTTGGGATTTCAGCAGATCGTCCGGATCCTGCCCCTCGGGCATCAGGGCAAAGCGCAGGGATTTGCCCGCTTCTAGCGCCGGCAGTGCGAGATCGATCAGCCGCATTGCCGCACGCAGGCCTGCCGTGTCACCATCGAGCGCGATGATCGGTTCATCCGCGATCCGCCACAGCATCGCCAGCTGGTGTTCGGTGATGGCCGTGCCCAAAGGCGCAACCGCGGCGCCGAAACCATGTTCGGCCAGTGCAATCACATCCATGTACCCTTCGGCGACGATCAGCGGCTGGCCCTTGCCCGCAGCCGTGCGCGCGGACCCGTGGTTGTAAAGGCTGCGGCCCTTGTCGAACAGTTCGGTCTCGGGTGAGTTCAGATACTTGGCGTTGTCGTTCGGGTCCATTGCGCGCCCGCCAAAGGCGGTGCAGCGCCCGCGCGCATCGCGGATCGGGAACATGATGCGGCCCCGGAACGTGTCATAGGGCTTGCCGCCCTTCTGGCTGGGTTTGGCCAGACCCGCGCCAAGGATCAGATCGTCCGCGACCCCCTTGGCCTTCAGCGCGTCCCACAACCCTTGCCACGCATCGGGCGCAAATCCGATTTCCCAGCGGTCCTGCGCATCCGCGTTCAGCCCGCGCCGTTCCAGATAGGCACGCGCCTCGGATGCGGCACCCGTCTTGAGTTGCAAACGAAAATGCTGCACCGCCTGTTCCATGACCTCGGCGAGCAACGTGCGACGGTCCGATTTTTCCTGCGCGCGAGGGTCGCGCTCGGGCATCGGCATGCCTGCCTCGCCGGCAAGGATCTCGACCGCTTCCATGAACCCGACATTCTCGGTTTCGCGGACGAAACTGATGGCGTCGCCCTTGGCGTGGCAGCCAAAGCAATAGTAGTAGCCCTTGCGATCGTCGACGTGAAAGCTGGCGGTCTTTTCGTGATGGAACGGGCATGGGGCCCACAGATCGCCCTTGCCCTGATTGGATTTGCGCGCGTCCCACATGACCTTGCGCCCGACAACCTGTCCAAGCGACAGGCGGGTGCGCAATTCGTCCACAAATCCCGGAGGCAGGCTCATATCTTCAATATTGGGGCGGCAGGCCCCAGAGTCGAGCCTATTGCTGCAGGCAAAGCTCGCTCCACGCAGCACTGAGGTCTTCGTTACGGATCACTCTGCGTTTTTGCTCGTAAACCCACGGGGTGATCAGCGGGATGGCATTGTTGTAATTTTCGGGCCATTCCGGGCCGTTGGCCAGAATATGGTCCTGCACGTCGCGCTCGGGCACGCGGTCAAGGCGGGCCTGTTGGATCGCCGCCACCACCTGCGCCTGAAATCCACAGGTTTCTTCCTTGTCTTGCGCAATGGCGGGGGTGGCAAGGGCGGCAGTGGCGAGGATCAGGGCAAAACGGGTCATGGCAAGCTCCGGCATCGAGAATCACTGGTGCGGTTTTACCCGCGCGCCGCGACGCTTTCCATGGCCCTTTCCAGATCGTGAAGAAGACTGCCCGCCATCGAACGGAACACGAAGATCAGGAATGTGTCGGTGCCGATGCGGGTAATCGATCCGTTCATGTGCTGGAACTGCGTGCGCGCGGTGTGACCCCGCTTGAATACAGCGAGGGACACATCGACCGGAACAAGTCGCGCCAGCACGTCCTCGACCCGTGCGCCGGACAGGGTGACAGCCGCCCAGGCATCACTTTGATCTGTCAGGGCGGCATGTGCCCCCAGGGTCGCATCCGGTGCAGGCCCAGCCAAAAGAATCATCTCGCGCCCGAACCAGATCGCGCGCCCGCCGTCCTTTCCCGTGGCACGCAACGGTGCGGGCCAGGCCATCCCGTGCGCCGCCTTCAGTGCGGTGCCCGCCGCCTTGCCCCCCCCTTTGAAGGGCGCGACCGAGGTCAGCACACCCAGATCGACATCGGCCAATGTGACCGACCCGATCGCGATGTCATCCCTGCCATCGAGCGGCGATTTCGCAATCAACTCAGCCACGTGCGCGCCCTCCTTCCGGGTCAAGGAACACCGGATTGCACAGTTCCACCCGTGTCTGGATACCGCGCAGATGATCGACCATGTTCAGCACCTCGCCATGGCGGCTCAACCCGTCACGCACAAAGCCCAACCCGAGGTAATGCCCGAAACTCGGCGAGAACGCGACCGACGTGACATAGCCCTGATCGTGCGCGCGCACGGGTTCGGCCCCGTCTGCATAGATATGTGCCCCGGCGGTCAGTTGCTTGACCGGGCCGACCGGTTTCATACCAACCAGCTGTTCGCGCCCGTCTGCCAGAAATCCGGGCCGGTGGGCCATGGTCTTGCCGACAAAATCCTTCTTCTGCGACAGCATCCGCCCCATGCCGATGTCCTGCGCGCTGACCCGCCCATGTATTTCGGAATGGGTGATGAACCCCTTTTCGATGCGCAGCACGTTCAGCGCCTCCATCCCGTAGGCCCCGCCGCCCAAAGCCTCGGCCCGCGCGACCAGCAAGCGGAACAGCGCATCGCCATAGCGGGACGGCACGGCCAACTCATAGGCGTGCTCGCCCGAGAACGAGATCCGGAACAGCCGCCCGCTTACCCCCTGCAACGTGACCGTTCCGCAGGCCATGAAGGGCCATGTTTCGTTGTCCAGTTCGTCGTCCAACAGCCCATTCAGAAGATCGCGCGCCACGGGACCGGCCACGGCGAATTGCGCCCATTGCTCGGTCACCGACATGATCCGCAGGTCCCACTCCGGGTGCAGGGCTTGGCTCACGAATTCCAGATGCCGCATCACCTGCCCGGCCGCGGCAGTGGTGGTCGTCATCACGTAGTGGTTCGCCCCCAGTCGCGCGGTAGTGCCGTCATCCATGACATGCCCATCCTCGCGCAACATCACCCCATAGCGTACCCGCCCCTCGGGCAGGGTCGAGAACATGTTGGTGTAGACAAAGTCGAGCAGTTTGGCCGCGTCCGGCCCCTGAATGTCGATCTTGCCCAAAGTCGAAACATCGCAGATGCCCACCGCTTCGCGCACATATCCGACCTCGCGGTCGCAGGATTGGCGCCACGTGGTTTCGCCTGCCTTCGGAAAGTAGGAGGGGCGGTACCACAGTCCCACTGCAATCATGGGTGCGCCGACTGCCACGGATGCCGCATGGCTGGTCGTCTTACGCTCGGGCGCAAAGCCCTTGGCTTGCGCGCCTGCGCCAAGGGCGGCCAGCGCGACCGGGCTGTAGGGTGGTCGGAACGTGGTTGTCCCGGTTTCCGGAATGCCCCGCCCCGTTGCATCTGCCAGCAGCGCCAGCGCGGTGACATTCGAATTCTTGCCCTGATCGGTCGCCATCCCTTGGGTGGTGTAGCGTTTCATGTGTTCGACCGAGGTAAAGTTCTCGACCGCCGCCTGTCTGACGTCCTTTACGCTCACGTCGTTCTGGAAATCGAGCCACGCGCGCCCCTTGCCCGGAACGGCCCAGAGCGGTTCAAGTGTATAGGGCGTGTCGTCCGCCATCGGCAGGTCGACATCCGCCACTTTCATTTTCAGATTATCAAGGCTTGCCCTCGCCGCCTCCGCCCCCTGTGCAAGACAGGCCGCAGTCGAAAAGGCCCCGTTGCAGGCTCCGGCAACTTCCATCCCCGGAATGGCGCCGGGCGTCGGCACAAAGCTGGCGATCTCGGCGTTCCACGTGGGGCGCCCGTTCATGTGGCAGGTGAGGTGAACGGTCGGATTCCACCCCCCCGACACGGCGAGGCAGTCGGTCATGATGCTTTCGCAGCCCGACCCGGTCTGCACCGTGATCGCCTCCAGCCGCTTGCGCCCGGCACTGCCAGACACTATCGCACCTGCCCTCACGGGGTAATCTCCCAGTGGTTTGGCATTCTTGCGGCTGTCGATCACGGCGGCCACATGCACGCCAGCCGCAACCATATCGAGCGCCGTGCGATGGGCGTCGTCATTATTTGCGAAAACAGTCACCGCCTTGCCCGGCGCCACACCCCATCGGTTGAGATAAGCGCGCACGGCCCCTGCCGCCATGATACCGGGACGGTCGTTGTTCTGAAAGGCGATGTGGCGTTCGATCGCACCTGCGGCCAGTACGGATCGCTTGGCCACGATACGCCAGAAGGTTTCCTTGACCCCGCCCTTGGGCATGTCGGCGACGTGGTGACCCACCCGTTCGAGCGCACCGAAGGTGCCGCCGTCATAGGCCCCTGTCACGGTCGTTCGCGTCATCAGGCGCACGTTGTCCATCTCGGCAAGCATCCTGACCGTCTGTGCCGCCCACTCCGCCCCGGCGATGCCATCTACACTCAGGGTTTCGGCATTGAGCCGTCCGCCCATCAGGTTGTCCTCGTCCGCGAGGATCACCTGCGCGCCGGAGCGCGCTGCGACAAGGGCAGCCATCAGGCCCGCAGGCCCCGCGCCGATCACCAGCACATCACAGAAGGCATAAGCCTTTTCATAGTGATCCGCGTCCTTCTCGGGCGCAAGCGCGCCCAGACCCGCCGCACGGCGGATGGCAGGCTCGTAAACCTTTTCCCAGAAGGCACGCGGCCACATGAAGGTCTTGTAGTAGAAACCCGCCCCAAGAAACGGGGCGGCAAGATCGTTCACACTCAGCAAATCGAAGGCGAGCGACGGCCATGCGTTCTGCGACCGCGCCTCAAGACCCTGATACAGTTCCTGCACCGTGGCGCGCACATTGGGGTCGGTGGCGGGCCCGGATCCAACAGTCACCAGCGCATTGGGCTCTTCTGACCCTGCAGTCAGAAAGCCGCGCGGGCGGTGGTATTTGAACGACCGTCCCACCATGCGCACGTCATTGGCCAGCAAGGCAGAGGCCAGCGTATCGCCAGCGAAACCGCGATAGGTGTGTCCGTCAAAACGGAAAGACAGCGGGGTGCTGCGGTCGATCAGACCCTTGCCCGGAACCCTCATCTTTTGACCTCCGTGACCAGTTCGGCGCTGCGAACGGCATGTGTCACAGTGTTGCGCATCACCTTCAGCCAGGCCCCGCAACCTGCGTCATGACTCCACAGCTCTTCCAGATCGCCGGGCCGGTTGTCGCGCAGATGCAGGTAGTCGTCCCACGCGGCCTCCCCGGCCTCCGGATCAGGGCGGGCCAGCATCACCGCCGCCCCCTGATAATAGAACTCGCGCGCATCGCGCGCGCCACAGATCGGACAAGGCAACCGCATCAGACCTCTCCAACGGGGCGTTGCGTCCACGCCTTCTCTGTTTCAAAAAAATCCCCGCCGGAGGCTCCCCACATCTCGATATTCCCCTCAGTGCAGATTGTGTTGCGAGCCGGTCGACTCTTCATCCATGATTCCGGCCCCGGTGCGGAACCGGTCCAGCCGGTGACGCACCGTGGTGGGGTGCGGATTGCCGGTCGCCAGCAAGTGGGCAAAGGTATGGCCCGAGGCAGGCGTCGCCTTGAACCCGCCGTAGCACCAGCCGCAATTGACGAAGAGGCCCCCGATATCCGTGCGGTCCATGATGAAGGAGCCGTCGGGCGACATGT
>CAZITF010000191.1:0-5707 GCA_964542095.1 uncultured Rhodobacterales bacterium | reverse complement strand
CACCAGCAGCACGCGCAGGCGGTCCCGGACGCCGTCTTTCTGGAGCAGCGCGGCGTTGTTGCGGTCCGTCAACTCACCATCCGCTTCGGGGACCGAGAACTGGATCACATTGCGCCCGCCATGGGGCAGGGTCACGGGCAGGTCGATATCCTCGCCGATGCGCACATTGAACCGCTGCGGTTCGGACCCGTCCACCGAAATGTCGAGCGCCGCCGTATCACTGCCAGAAGGGGCGGCACCACTGTCTTCGATCCGCAGGGTCAGCGTCACCGGCTCGCCGATAATCGCAAAGGCGGGCGCGTTCTTGACCAGCAGGCGACGGTCCCAGTCGGTCTCTTTCCCCGTCAGCAGCAGGTGCAATGGTGCCGGAAGATCAAAGGGCAGATCGGCGTCGTGGACCTGACCGTCGCTGATGGCGATCAAACCGGCGATCCGCGCGCGGGGTTCTTCGGCGAGGGCATCGGACAGGGCGGTCATGAGGCGCGTGCCGGTGTCTTCGTCGCCGTCGGGGACGGTGATCCGGCGCACTTCGGTGCCCTCGCGGGCACTCAGCGCCGCGGCGATGGCGTTGGCTGTGTCGGCGGTCTGCTCTGGGCGGTCACGCAGGCGCTGGCTTGCGCTCTGGTCCTCGGCGAGGATCACGATGTCACTGAGCGGTGCGCGGTCTTCTTCCTGCAATGACGGGCCAGACAGGGCCGCGACGATCACAAGGCCAGCAGCGCCGCGCAGCGCCCAGCCGCTCAGGCCGCGCATGGCGGCCAGAATGACGCCGCCCAGAACAACCACCGCCAGAAGGGCCAATACGGGCCATGGCAGCAACGGATCAAACAATATGGTTCCGGTCATTGGCCCAGCCGATCCAGCAACGCAGGCACATGGACCTGATCGCTTTTGTAGTTGCCCGTCAGAACATGCATCACGAGGTTCACCCCGAACCGGAAAGCCAGTTCACGCTGTCTCTCACCGCTGAAACCGCGCCCGACGGGCAGCATGGCCTGACCGCTTGGCGTGACCGCCCAGGCCGCAGCCCAGTCGTTGCCTCCGATCACCACGGGTGTGACGCCGTCGTTGAGATTGCGAAACGGCATCCCCTCGACCTGCTCGGCCCCCGGCGGGGCGGCTTCGACCCAGACTTCGCCATTCAGATAACGGCCCGGAAAGTCCTGTAGCAGGTAAAAGGTGCGGGTCAGCACGTGATCGCGCGGGAGCGGCTCAAGTGCTGGAATGTCGAGCGGTGCCGCCAGATCCTGCAGCTTTTTCCCGTTCGGGCTGGCCGTGCCAAAGCCCGCGATATCGCCATCGCGCGTGTCGAACAGGATCAGTCCGCCAGACCGCAGGTAGTCGTTCAGCCTGGCATAGGCTTCGCGCGAAGGGCGGGGTTGGTCGGGCGTCACGGGCCAGTAGAGCACGGGGAAGAACGCCAGTTCATCCGTTTCGAGGTTAACACCGATGGGTGGCGCGGGTTCGACCGACGTTCGGAAAAACAGGGTGTCCGACAGGCCACGCAGGCCCGCTTCGGCGATCTCATCCACCTGCGGGTTGCCGGTGATGACATAGGCCAGGACGACTTCGGAGGCTGCGGAGATGGCATCCTGTGGGCTTTGCTGGGCCTGGGTTGGGGTGCTTTGCAATCCGATCAGCAACGCGGCTGTGACCAAAACGGCACTGCTGGCGCGCACGCCACCGGTCAGGCGGCCGGACAGTGCAAGCGAGGCGATGATATCCGCCAACAGCAACCCGATGGCCGCCGCCAGAAGCACCCCGCCAAGCGGTTGTTCGGGGATGATGGCAAGACCCGACACTTCGATCCGCGCAGGCCATTCAGCCGGTTCAAGGGTGGCCTCGGCGGTCAGCACGTTGCGCGCAAGACTGCGCTCGCCCGAGACATAGACACCGGGTAGCAGGTCGGGTCCCGCCGGATCGGTGACAAGCTTTGGCCCCGGAACGCCGGGCATGGACCCGGCATCGCGCAAGGTGCCAAACCCGTCCATGACCACCTGCGGAGTCCAGATCGTGCCCGCGAGGTCACCTGCCTCCGGGGCCGAGCTTGTGGAGGACACGGCCAGTCGTTCCAGCATTTCAACAAACAGGCCCGACAGGGGCAGCGACGACCATTCGGCGTTGGCGGTGACGTGGAACAGCACGATCTGCCCCTGACCGATCCGCTTGCGGGTGACCAGCGGTGTGCCGTCGGACAGTTCTGCAATCACCCGTTCGGCCAGCGTGGGGTCGGGTTGGGCCATGACCTGGGCGGTGATGGCGACATCTTCGGGCACCGCAAGGCCAAAGAAGGGCGAGCCTTCCTTGAACGGCGCGAGCGTCTTGGGCGAGCCCCAGCTCATCGCGCCACCCACGCTGCGCCCGCCAGAGCGCAGGCGGACCGGCATCAGCGGGTCTTCGTCGATGCGGGAAATGTCGCTGGCCGCAACACGCGGCCCGGCAAAGCGCAGCAGCAGGCCGCCGGCATCGATCCAATCCGTGATCGCCTCGGCCTCGCCCGCCGACAGCGTGGCGACATCGGCCAGCACGATCACATCCGGATTGGCGGGCAAAACATCGCCAAGCGCGCCGCGCAACAGGTCCGCGTTGGGCTCCAGCGCCCGTTCGAGGTAGTGCAACGGGGACAGCAGTTCGAGACCCTCGCGCCCCTCCCGGCCCGCGATCAAAGCGATTTCACGGCGGCGCAGGCTGTCATCCACCAGTGTCACAGCGCCGGACGACTTCGCGCCCTGCACTTCGAAACGGGTCACACGCGCGCGCAATTCCGCAGGCAGGGACAGGGCGGTGTCGGCGCTGGTGTCACCGGGGCCAAAGACCGCGTTGGCCGAGGCCAGGATGGCCGCATTGCCCGCGGGATCGCGGCCCTGCGCCAGTACGGTCACCCCGCGTTCGTTCCCCGGCGCGACACGCAGGGCCGTCAATTCGATCAGCCCGTCCTTGTAGGCGGCAGGCGTGAGCGCAATGACGTCCGTGACCGCCTGGGTGACGCGGACGGGGCCCCGCGCCTCCAGCGCCTCGAGCAATTCGGCGTGTCCGGGATAGCGCACGCCATCGCTGAACCAAACGGTTTCAAACTCGCCTTCGGGCAGCCGCGCGGTCAGGTCCGCCACGGCTCCCGGTTGCCACGGGGCGGGTACGATGCCGGGCAAGCGCGCGATTATGGTGTTGGCGGCCTGGAATACGGCAGGTTCGGGATCGGACAGATGCAGCAGTGCCACCTGACGGTCGGCCGTACCTGCACGGCGCAACTCGCCCTCGACCGCTTCGATCTGGCGGGACCATTCTGCGGCGCCGGCCCAACTGCCGTCCATGACGACCAGCAATGGCCCGTCACCGTCCAGACCATCATTCTCGGGGTTCAGAACCGGCCCGGCGAGGCCGATGATCATCGCCGCCACCGCCAGCATCCGCAGCAATAAAAGCCACCAGGGGGTTCGGTCCGATACGGATTCGTCGTCCTTGAGACCGAGCAGCAGCGCCACCCCGGGAAAACGCTGGCGGATCGGCGCGGGTGGAATCGCGCGCAGGATCAGCCACAGGATCGGCAGGGCGGCCAGTGCGACCAGCAGCCACGGGGCAAGAAATCCGACGGGGCCAAAGACGGTCATGCCCGCACCCTCCCGCCATCGAGCGCCCGCCAGATCCAAAGCAGACCGGACTGGGCAGAGCTGTTGGTATGGTGCAGGCCATATTGCCAGCCCGCGACCGAACACAAGTGCTGGAGTTCGGCCTTGCGGGCGGCCAGACGGTCCAGATAGCGGTCCTTGAGGTCCGATGCCTTGAGAGTCTCATGTTCCAGCGTGCCGCCCATGCTTTCGAACACGGTGCGCCCGCGAAACGGAAACGCCTCTTCTGCCGGGTCCAGCACATGCAGCAATACGCCCCGCACGCCACGGTCGGCCGCCTTGGTCAGGGCAGTGCGCACGGCACCGATATCGCCCATGAAATCCGAGATGAACACGGCCCGCGCATGGGGCACCATCGCCCGGTGTTCCGGCGGGGCATAGTCGTCGTCGGCATCTTCGGAAAACACTTCGGCCAGCCGCAGAATCTGCATGTTGCCCCGGCGTGGCGGCAGACGAGTGCCGGTCAGACCCACGCGTTCGCCACCGCGCACCAGCAGGATGGCACAGGCCAGACCCAGCACGCGGGCCCGTTCGGCCTTGGTCGTCAAATCCCCGGTCGAGGCAAAGCGCATCGAGGCCCCCTGATCGACCCACAGCATCACCGATTGCGCGATCTGCCATTCGCGCTCGCGCACGAACTGCACGTCGCCCATCGCACTGCGGCGGTGGTCGATCATGCGGCGGCTGTCACCCACTTGCGCCGGGCGGTACTGCCAGAAATCATCCCCCATGCCCGCGCGGCGACGGCCATGCTCGCCCAGCAGGACAGCGCCTGCCAGATGCTCTGCCCGTGCCAGAAGGGCGGGCAGGCGTGCGGCTTGGGTTTCCGCCTTTTCCCGCAGGGCAACGGGGTTGGTCACGCCGCAGCCTCCTGGCGGCTGAGAGTGGCGGCAGTTTCCTCGATCAGGTCAGACAGGCTGTCGCCGCGCGCGCGCGCAGCAAAATTCAGCGCCATGCGGTGGGACAGGACGGGGCGGGCCATGTCGATGACATCCTCGGCCGACGGGGCGAGGCGGCCCTGCAACAGGGCGCGCGCGCGCACTGCGAGCATCAACGCTTGCGCCGCACGCGGGCCCGGGCCCCATGCCACGGTTTCGCGCACGCGGGCCGAGGCGTCGGGTTCGTCCGGGCGGAAGGCACGCACCAGAGCGAGGATCATCTCGACCACGCTGTCACCCACAGGCATCCTGCGCAACAGTGTCTGGGCCGCCAGCAATTCACCGTCCGAAAACACAGGCTCGGATTGCGCATCCTCGGTGCCGGTCGTGGCCAGCAGAATATCCCGTTCGGTCGCACGATCAGGGTACAACACGTCGATCTGCACCAGAAAGCGGTCAAGCTGCGCCTCGGGCAGCGGATAGGTGCCCTCCTGCTCGATCGGGTTTTGCGTCGCCAGTACGTGAAAGGGCATACCCAGCGGGCGGTCCTGCCCTGCCACTGTCACCGTCTTTTCCTGCATCGCCTGCAACAGCGCGGATTGGGTGCGCGGGCTGGCGCGGTTGATTTCGTCCGCCATCAAAAGCTGGCAGAACGCCGGGCGGGGCACAAAGCGGAAAGCCCGCGTGCCATCGTCAGCCGTGTCCAGCACTTCGGAACCGAGAATATCGGCAGGCATCAGGTCGGGCGTGAACTGGATGCGGCTGCCATCAAGGCCCATCACGGTGCTCAGGGTTTCAACCAGCCGGGTCTTGCCCAGCCCCGGCAGACCGATCAACAGACCGTGACCGCCACACAGCAAGGCCGTAAGGGTCAGGTCGACAACCCGATCCTGCCCTATGAAACGTTTGGTGATCGAGGCTTTGGCCGCGGCCAGCTTGGCTCCCAAAACTTCGATTTCGGCAACAAGATCTTCGGCGTCGGTCATGACTTCTCTTTCATTCGGGATATACTCTATCTGATAACCTATTGCCTCGGGATGGAATGGCAAAAGACATGAGTGGACAAAAAACCGTGACACCTGATGCCGAAGGGCTGGTTGCATCGATCTCTGCCGTAAAAACACGCGGTTTGCCGCCTGTCCATTTGTGGAACCCGCCGTTTTGTGGCGATCTGGACATGCGGATCGCGCGGGACGGGACGTG
>CAZITF010000190.1:0-5748 GCA_964542095.1 uncultured Rhodobacterales bacterium | reverse complement strand
ATGCGGGGCTGCTGATGGGGCTGGAAAGCCCGTCCAACCGGGCCGAGCGCCTGGCGCGCCTCGTGCAGATCTGGGACCGGGTGCCGCCGCTTGAGGAAAGCGTGGCGCTGATCGATGCCATCACCGTGCGGGATGTGCGCGACTTTGCCGAAGCGATGGCAAGCCGCGCGCCCATGGCCATGGCGCTTTATGGCCCCGTCGATGCCGCCCCCAGCCGTGACGCCCTAGAGGAGCGCCGCGCCGCCTGATGCTGCTTGCGAAACGGAAATTGCAGATCGAGACCGAGCGCATGTCGCTGCGCCCGCCTGCCCATTCCGATTTCCGCAGCTGGACGGCGCTGCGCGTGGCCAGTGCCGACCACCTGACGCCGTGGGAACCCAGCTGGGCCAGCGACCACCTGACGCGCAAGGCGTTTACCAACCGGGTCTACTGGGCGCAACGCTCGGTCGCGGCGGGCACTGCGTTGCCGCTGTTCCTGTTCCGGCGCAAGGATGATGCGCTGATGGGGGCGATCACGCTCGACAACATCCGGCGCGGACCTGCACAGGCGGGCACGCTCGGGTACTGGACAGGGTCGCAATTCGCGCGACAGGGGTATATGCGAGAGGCGATCCTGTCGGTGGTGCATTATGCGTTCAACCGGCTCGACCTCAGTCGGATCGAAGCCGCCTGCCTGCCAGAAAACGCCGCCTCGCGGGCCTTGCTGGAAACCTGCGGATTCAAATACGAGGGCGTGGCGCAAAGCTATCTGCAGATCGACGGGCGCTGGCGCACACACGTGCTTTATGCGTCGCTGCGCATGGATCGGCGCGGGCGGACCGAAGCCGGGTAAAATTCTGACACAGAATTTTGCCAAGACTTTTTGAAAAAGTCTTGTCCTGCTCTAAAGTCGTTACATGCGATTGATCCATCTGACCCTCACACTACTCGTTCTGCCCCTCGGCCTCGCCGCGCAGGAAACCCGCACGCCCAGCCATTGCATCGCACTTGCGAATGACATCGACGGGGCACAATTCATCCAACGCGCCAGCTATGACGTCGATGTAGCCCCTGAAACGGTACGAATCCACTATATCGCGCATGCGTCTTTCCTGATCCGCACGGCGGGCGGTCTGAACATGGTAACGGACTTCACCGGCTTTACCGGACCGGCCCCGATGATCCCGGATGTGGTGACGATGAATCACGCCCATGAAACCCACTGGACGGCCTTTCCCGACCCTGCCATCCCCCACGTCCTGCCCGGCTGGGGCGCGTTCGGGCAAGGAATCGATCACCGCCTCGATCTGGGTGAAGTGCTGGTGCGCAATGTTTCCACCGACATCCGTTCGCAGTTTTCCGGCATCGAGAAAAACGGCAATTCGATTTTCATCTTCGAGGTGGCGGGCCTGTGCATCGGCCATCTGGGCCATCTGCATCACGAACCGAGTGACGAACAATATGCGGCCATCGGGCGTCTGGATGTGGTGATGGCGGCCGTGGACGGCGGGATGACGGTGGATCTGCCCACGATGATGCGGATCATTGGCCGGTTGCGCTCCTCCATCGTGATCCCGATGCACTGGTTCGGACAGTTCACGCTGAACGAGTTTCTTGACGGCATGCGCGACACATTCCAGATCGTGGATGTCGGGGGGCCGGCGCTGGATGTCTCGCTGGACCGTCTGCCCAGCCGTCCGACGATTATGGTGTTGCGCCCGGCCTGGCTGCAAGTACAACCTGAATAGCGTCGCGCGGCGCCCGATAAGGCGCTGGAAACGTCACAGCCGAAGGGGCGGACTGATGCTGAATTCCCTGACCCCGGACCGCGCGGACGCGTTGCGCGCCGTCCTTCCCGAGGACCGGTTCAGCGAGGCCGAGGCGGGGCAGTTGCAGGAACCGCGCGGGCGCTATCAGGGCACTGCGGGCCTTGTGGCGCGTCCCCGCTCGACCAGGGAAGTGGCGAGGCTTGTGTGCGCCGCCGCAGAAGCGCGCGTGCCAGTGATCCCCTATGGCGGCGGCACGGGCCTCGTGGGCGGGCAACTGGCGCCCGATGGCCCGCTGCCGCTGGTGCTGCGCCTGGATCGGATGAGCGCCATCCGCGATGTCTACCCCGAAGAAAATGTATTGGTGGCAGAGGCGGGCGTGATTTTGGCGGATGTGCAGGACGCCGCCGCAAGGGTGCGCCGCCTGTTTCCCCTGTCGCTCGCCTCCGAAGGATCCGCACGGGTGGGGGGCCTCTTGTCGACCAACGCGGGCGGCACGGGCGTGCTGCGCTATGGCAATGCGCGCGACCTGTGTCTCGGGATCGAGGCGGTCCTGCCCTCGGGCGACATCTACCATGGCCTCAGCCGCCTGCGCAAAGACAACACCGGCTATGATCTGCGCCATCTGCTGATCGGGGCCGAGGGCACGCTGGGCATCATCACCGCCGCCTCGCTCAAGCTGTTTGCACAGCCCGCACGGACGGGCACGGCGCTGATGCAGGTGAATTCCCCCGGTGCGGCGCTGCTGTTGCTGGCGCTGGTGCGTGAGCAGGTCGGTGAAAGCGTCAGCGCCTTCGAACTGATCCACCGGCAAGGCTTTGATTTTCTGACTGAAACCATGCCGGATGTGCGTAATCCGTGGTCCGATACACCGGAGTGGTGCGTGCTGATCGAGCTTGGCCTGTCGGGTGGGGCGACACCTCAGGCCGCCCTTGAGCGGCTGTTTGAAACCGGGGTCGCCGACGGGCTGGTCGTCGATGGCATGATCGCCCAAAGCGAGGCGCAGCGTACCGATTTCTGGTCCATCCGCGAAAGCATCCCCGAAGCCAACCGCCGGATCGGCGCGGTGTCGTCCCACGACATTTCACTGCCCCTGGGCGCGCTGGCGGACTTCATCGCCGAAGGCGGTAGACGCATTGCGGCCCTGGGCGCATTCCGCATCAACTGTTTTGGTCATGTGGGCGATGGCAATCTGCACTACAATGTCTTTCCCATGCCCGGCAAAACCCGCGCCGATCACATGGACCAGCGGGACGAGATCAAGCGGACCCTGCACGACCTGGTACACGAGATGGGTGGGTCGGTCAGTGCTGAACACGGCATCGGACGGCTGAAGGTTGCAGATCTCGAACGCTATGGCGACCCGGCGAAACTGGCGGCGATGCGCGCCATCAAAGGGGCTCTCGACCCGCTGGGCATCATGAATCCGGGTGCTGTGTTGCGGGAATGAGCGAGAGGCAGGGCTGTGCGAACCCGTTATGATTTCGCCGTTGTCAGGTCAGGGGTCTGATGTGATGGAAAAGTGGATGCAACCCACCTCAAGGCAGAGACCCGGACCCTCCGGGGACGATGGGGAACTCTGCACATGAAAACCCCTGGCGGTCTGATGCGCCTGCTCGTGATCGTACCGCAGGGGCTATGGGTCGCGGCCCGCGCGATCCGGCTGCCCGAGCCGCCCGGCCCTCGCGACGGACAGGCAGGGGAAGGTGCGGCGCTGCGTGTGCTGATCCTCGGTGACAGCTCCGCCGCAGGCGTCGGGGTCGACCATCAGGACCGCGCCTTGTCCGGCAGGCTTTCTGCGCGTCTTGCGCAGACCCGCACGGTGCGCTGGCATCTTTGGGCCCGCTCCGGGCTGACGACCTCTGCCGCGCTGCGGCTGCTCCTGGCGAAAGACCCGCAAATCTTTGACCTCGCCGTGGTGGCGCTGGGGGTGAACGACGTCAAGAACGGCGTGCATGTGACCCGGTGGCAGTCCAATTACGCGCGCCTGATCGCAGTGCTGAAACGGAAATTCGGCGTGCGCCGCATCTACGCCTCCGGTGTGCCGCCGGTGGGGGCGTTTCCGCTGCTGCCGCAACCTCTGAAGGCAACGCTGGGGGACCGGGCCACCCGGTTCGACGCCACCCTTGCCGCCCTTTGCACGCGTGAACCCGGTGTGGAACACATGCCTTTCGATATCGAACTCGATCCGGTCATGATGGCCGTGGACGGCTTTCATCCCGGCGCAGAGGTTTATGACATCTGGGCCGAGCGCGTTGCGGCGGCGCTCGCGGCAGACCCGCTCGACTGACGCACCAGATGCGATCTTCTCTGTTTCAAGAAAATCCTCCCCGAAGGGCCGGATTGCCCCCCGCGCCCAGGGGTCGAATTCAAGCGACCGCTCGCCTATTCGCCGTCAAAGGCGCACAGTGCATGCACGTCCATCCCCATCGCCTCGAGCCGCTTGCGTCCGCCCAGATCGGGCAGGTCGATCACAAAGGCGCACGACACGATTTCGCCCCCCAGCCGCTCGACCAGCTTGATCCCGGCCTCGGCCGTGCCGCCCGTGGCCAGCAGGTCATCGACCAGCAGGATCTTTTCGCCTGCCTGAATGGCGTCATCGTGCAACTCCACGATCGCCTCGCCATATTCCAGCGTATAGGCCTGCGAAATGGTGGTGCCCGGCAGCTTGCCCTTCTTGCGGATCGGCACAAAGCCGACGGACAACTGGTGCGCGATCGCCCCGCCCAGGATGAACCCGCGCGCCTCGAGGCCCACAACCTTGTCGATGTCGATGCCCGCATAGGGGTGCAGCATCTGATCGATCGCCATGCGAAACCCGCGGGCATCGGCGAACAGCGTGGTCACATCGCGAAACATGATCCCTTCATGCGGAAAATCGACGATGGTGCGGATATAGTCCTGAACGGTTTTCATGATGCTCTCCGAAGGGTGGCGGTAAGGACGCCCATGGCGACCAGCGTGGCCCCGCCCGCGCGGGTCAGCCAGGTGATGACATGGGGGCGCGCGATCATCACCCGCATCCGGTCAGCCATCAGCGCATAGGCCAGCGCATTGAGGGCGGCCAATGCACAGAAGGTGGCGATCAGGATGGCAAATTGCGGCAGCAACGGCGCGTCGGGGCGGATGAACTGCGGCACGAAGGCGATGAAAAAGGCGATGGATTTGGGCTTGAGGGCGGTGACCGTCGCCGCATGGCCAAAGACAGCGCGCGCCGTCGCATCCGCGCGGGGCAGGGCCAGACCTTCGGACGGGGCAGACCGGATCAGCTTGATCCCCAGCCAGACCAGATAGGCGGCCCCGACCCATTTCAGAACCGTGAACAGCGTGGCCGAGGCCAGAACGAGCACCCCCAGCCCCAGCAGCGACGCCGTCATCGCGACCAGATCCCCCAGCGCCACACCCGCCGCCGAGGCCACCGCCACCGAGCGCCCCTTGGACAGCGCATAGCTCAGCACCAGCAGCACAGTGGGTCCGGGGATCAGCAAAAGCGCACTCGAGGCGGCGACGAAGGTCAGCCAGAGGTCGAGGGGCATGTGATTTCCTTCTTCGTTCGTTTCCCGGCCATCAAAGACAGCATCGTCTGTCCGCTGCAAGCCCCGTGCGGTCCCTCGCACCGCGCAGACAGGGACACCGCGTCAGGCGGGCGTGGCGGTTGCCGCGGAAAGGGTTCTCAGAGTGGCAGGCCGCTCACAACATCCGCCCCGCCACTGCGTCCAGCATGGCCACCAGTGCCGCGTCTCGCGCCTCCGGCCGTGTCAGGATCGCGTATTCGAGCGCCCGGTCGCAACCATGCGGGCAGGGCGCGCGCCCGGCTCCGAGCAGGGCGGGCAACCTGGCGACCATGGTACGGGCCTTGTCTGCGTTGCCCATCAGTGTCTCGATGATCTGTGTCACATCGACCTCGCCGTGGTCGGGATGCCAGCTGTCATAATCGGTGATCATCGCGACGGACGCATAGCACAGCTCGGCCTCGCGGGCGAGCTTGGCCTCGGGCATGTTG
>CAZITF010000189.1:0-5757 GCA_964542095.1 uncultured Rhodobacterales bacterium | reverse complement strand
CCCAGCATCCGTTCGATGGCATAGGTGGTCTTGCCTGTATTGGTAGGGCCCAGAACGGCCACCACGCGCGCGTCGCCCGACATGGGCTGATCCCCCCGATAAGCTCGGTGCTACTTGTTAAAGCTCCAGGCCGATGCCCTTGGTCTTGAGCTGCTCAAGCGCCTTGCTGGCGTTTTCATGGTTGGGATTCAACTCGAGAACCTGCCGGAAAGCGTCCCGCGCCAGCGCATCGTTTCCGAATTCCTGCATCATCACGCCCAGACCGAAGAGGGCGTTGTAATTGTCCGGATTCAGAATCAGCGCGCGCTGCAAATCATCGAGGGCCGGGCCATAAAGACCCTTCATGTAAAATGCGGTGGCGCGGGCGTGCCAACCTTCGGCAAACTCGGGGGCATGGTCGGTCAGGGCGGTCAGATGCTCGATGGCGATGTCGACCTGCTCTTGCTCCAGCGCCTCGCGCCCCCGGCGCAACAGCATATCCAGCGCGGTGGAACCGGATTTCGACCACTCGCGCTCGATCTCGCGGCTGAGGCGGGTGGCCTCGGCGGGTTCTGCCTGGCGCAGCGCGCCCAGCATCTCGTCAAGAGAGGATTGCGCGTAGCCGGGTAAGGAATTCCCTACTGTCAGTAAAAGTGCCGTGACGACAGGGTAGAGTTTGCGGAAATGTGTGCCCATAACAATGAATGTAACAGGCCGCGCGCCAAATTCCAGAGACGCAACAGCGGTCGCAGCCAAAAAGGGCATCAAAGATGAGTGAAACCGTGAACGAAGCCGTCGTCGTGCTGAATGAAAAGCTGGCGGGCGCCAATTTCTCCGGTACTGCCAAATTCGACATCGAAGGCGAAGGCGCCGTGATGATGGACAGCTCCGGCGCACGTGCGGGCGATGAACCTGCGGATGTGACTCTGTCGGCGGATGCCGAAACGTTCAAGGCGATCCTGTCGGGCGACACCAACCCCACCTCCGCCTTCATGACCGGCAAGCTGAAAGTCGACGGCGACATGGGCATGGCGATGACACTGGCCTCCGTTCTGGCCTGATGACGCTCGCGGCGGCCCCCCTCTTTACCGATATAAGCCCCGCGCCGCTTGAGGGGACCGCCTATTGGACGCATGCCGTCGATGGCGTGCGCATCCGGCTGGGCGTGTTCCGCCCGGATCGCGCCAGGGGCACCGTGCTGCTGTTTCCCGGGCGCACCGAATATGTCGAAAAATACGCACCCGCGGCGGGGGACCTTGCCGCGCGCGGCTATGCCAGCGTGATTATCGACTGGCGTGGTCAGGGTCTTGCCGACCGATTGCTCGAGGAAAACCGGGTCGGCCATGTGGGCCTGTTTGCGGACTACCAGAAAGACGTCGACGCGATGGTCGGGGCCGCGCGCGCGCTGGACCTGCCCGAACCGTTCTACCTGCTCGGTCACTCGATGGGCGGGTGCATCGGGTTGCGCTCGCTGTACGAAGGACTGGATGTGGCGGCGGCGGCCTTTACCGGCCCGATGTGGGGCATCCGCATCGCTGCGCCCCTGCGCCCCGTCGCATGGGCGCTTGGGCAAGTCATGCCCGCCCTTGGCCATGGGCACCGCCTGCCCCCCGGCCGAGTCCTTGAATCCTACGTGCTGACCGTCCCCTTCGAGGACAACCTGCTGACCTCCGATCCCGACATGTTCGAGATGATGCGCGCGCAGTTGCTCGCCCATCCCGAACTTGGCCTCGGCGGGCCCAGTTTCGTGTGGCTGCGCGAGGCGCTGTCCGAAACACTGGCCCTTTCGCGGATGCCCGCACCTGCCGTGCCTGCCGACGCCTTTGTCGGCACGGACGAACGCATCGTGCATCTCGGACGGATCGAGGCGCGCATGCGCAACTGGCCGGACGGCATCCTGCACGTCATCCCCGGCGGCGAGCACGAAGTGCTGATGGAAGGCCCCGAGGCGCGCGCAGCCATCTTTGACACCATCGCCGACCGGTTCGCACAAGCCGCCTGACACTGGCACCGAAGCAATCCCATGCTAGGTTCGCGTCCATGAATGCGCTTACCTTCACCCCCTCGGGCATCTATTGCCCCGCTGGCGATTTCCATATCGACCCGTGGCGACCCGTGCCGCGCGCACTGATCACGCACGGCCACGCTGACCACGCGCGCAGCGGCATGGGCGCATACCTCGCCACCGATCTCGCCGCCCCCGTGATGCGCCACCGGCTGGGCGATATTTCCCTGCAAACAGTGACTTACGGCGAGGTGCGCCAGATCGGCGGCGCGGCTGTCTCGTTCCATCCCGCAGGCCACGTGCCCGGCTCGGCCCAGATCCGGGTCGAGGTCGCGGGCGAGGTCTGGGTGGCCTCGGGCGATTACAAGGTGGTGGATGACGGGCTGTCGACCCCGTTCGAACCGGTGAAATGCCACCATTTCATCACCGAAAGCACATTCGGGTTGCCCGTGTTTCGCTGGCAGGACCAGCGCGACATCGCCGCGCAGATCAACGAATGGTGGGCATCCTGCGCAAATGCGGGCAAGACCGCCTTTCTGGGCTGCTACGCGCTTGGCAAGGCGCAGCGGTTGCTGACCCTGCTGAATCTGGAGATCGGCCCCGTCCTGACCCACACGGCCATCGAAAACACCAACGCGATCCTGCGCGCTCAGGGCATCGCGCTGCCCGAAACGATCCGCGCGGGCCCCGAGCTGACCCCCAAGGATCACCCCGGCGCACTGGTGCTTGCGCCACCCTCGGCGCTCGACTCGACCTGGGCGCGCAGGTTCGGGCCAAACGAGACCGCCTTTGCCAGTGGCTGGATGGCACTGCGCGGCATCCGGCGGCGCCGATCGGGCGATCGGGGCTTTGTCATCTCGGACCATGCGGACTGGACGGGATTGTTGGACGCGATCGAGGTCACAGGGGCCGAAAACATATATGTCACGCATGGTTACACAGACATCTTCGCGCGGTATCTGACCGAATCCGGCTGGAATGCGCAGGTCGTCCCGACCGAATTCGGCGGGGACGAGGCAGAGGACGCCGCATGAAATCCTTTGCCGACCTGTTCAACGCCATCGACCAGTCCACCAGGACGACGGTCAAGGTTGCGGCCCTGGCCGACTATTTCGCAACAGCCCCCCAACCCGACCGGATCTGGACCATCGCCATCTTTTCGGGCCGCCGCCCCAAACGGGCCGTGACGACCACGCGATTGCGCGCATGGGCCGCCGAAGCCGCGGGTATCCCGCTTTGGCTGTTCGAGGAAAGCTATCCGATCGTCGGCGATCTGGCCGAAACCATTGCGCTGGTCCTGCCTCCGCCTACCAGCGAAACTGATCTTGGATTATCGCACTGGATCAACGTGATACGCGGCCTTACTGATGTCGACGAAACCGACCGGAAGGCCGTTGTTCTGGGGGCATGGGACAGCCTCGATACCACCCAGCGGTTCCTCTTCAACAAGCTGCTCACCGGGGGCTTTCGCATCGGCGTCAGCCAGAAACTGATGACCCGCGCGCTGGCCCGCGCCACGGGCCGCAACGAGGCGGAAATGGCCCACCGCCTGATGGGCGACTGGAACCCGTCCAGCACCACCTGGGAAATCCTGATCGAGGCCGACGACCCCACCGCCGACGCCTCGCGCCCCTATCCGTTCTACCTCGCCCATGGTCTCGACGCAGAGCCGGAAAATCTCGGAAATCCAAGGGACTGGCAGGCAGAGTGGAAGTGGGACGGCATTCGCGGCCAACTCATCCTGCGCAACGGTGCGCACTACGTCTGGTCGCGCGGCGAAGAGTTGATGACAGACCGGTTTCCCGAACTTGCCCGCGCCCTCGATTTCATCCCCGACGGCACCGTTCTGGACGGCGAATTGCTGGTCTGGGGCGCGGATGGCCCGCAGTCCTTCAACGCGCTGCAAAAGCGGATCGGGCGCAAGACGGTCCCGAAAAAGCTGCTGCGCGAAGCGCCGGTGATCCTCTATGCCTATGACCTGCTGGAATGGCAGGGTGTCGACATTCGGCAAGAAGCACTTTCAAAACGGCGCGCAACACTTGGTGATTTATTTGAAAAACTGCCCACAGATGCGCCTGTAAAACTCTCCCCAGGCATCGATTTCCACAGTTGGGACGCGCTTGCCGCCGTCCGCAGCACCGCCCGCGATGCCTCCGCCGAAGGGCTGATGCTCAAGCGGCGCGACAGTCCCTACCGCGCGGGGCGCAAAAAGGGTGACTGGTGGAAATGGAAGCTCGACCCGTTCACCATCGACGCGGTGATGATCTATGCCCAGTCCGGGCACGGGCGGCGGGCCAACCTGTTCACCGACTTCACCTTTGCCGTCTGGAAGGGCAACGAACTGATCCCCTTCACCAAGGCCTATTCCGGCCTCACCGACGACGAATTTCGCGAGATCACGACTTGGGTCAAGAAAAACACGAAAGAACGGTTCGGCCCGGTGCGCAGCGTGACACCCGAGCACGTGTTCGAGATCGCCTTCGAAGGCATCCAGGCCTCGCCCCGCCACAAATCCGGTGTCGCCCTGCGCTTTCCGCGCATGTCGCGCTGGCGCCATGATAAACCGATCCACGAGGCCAACAGCCTCGACGATCTGAACGAGATGCTGGACACCTATGGATAATTCAAACCCGCCCTTCGCCCCGACGCCCCCCGCCATCGCCTTTCCCAAAGGCGCGTGGGATGCCCATGTGCATCTGCTGGGCGGCCCGCAATACGCCCTGTCGCCGACTCGCGTGCAGAACCCGGCACCGGGTTACGATTTTGACGACTGGCTGGCGATGTACCGGGCGCATCTGGCCGCCCTGGGATGCGGCAAGGGGCTGATCGTCCACACGATCCTTTACGGGGCCGACAACAGCGTGACGCGCGATGCGGTCAGCGCCATGGGGAACGGTTTCAAGGGGGTCGGCCTGTTGCCGGACGGGACCAGCACCCAAGACATCAAGGCGTTCGCCGCCGCGAACATGGTCGCGGTGCGCCTCAACTATGTCCATGGCGGGCTGCTGTCGTGGGAGGGCGCGCGGGCGATGGCCCCCGCGCTTGCCGATCACGGCATGCACCTGCAGATTCTCATCCACGCCGACAAACATATCGAACAGATCGCCTCCGACATCCGCGCCCTGCCCGTTCCGGTGGTGATCGACCATTGTGGCTGGCCCACCGACCTGGCCGTGGACACGCCCGCCATCGACACGCTCTGTGCCCTGCTGAGCGAAGGGCAGGTCCATGTCAAACTCTCCGCCCCCTACCGCTTTTGCACGGATTGGAGCGCTGCAACCCCACTGATCCGCCGCCTGATCGACGCCAACCTCGATCACTGCCTCTGGGGGTCGGACTGGCCCTACCTCATGCTGAACGGCGTACCCATGCCACATGCCAGCGCGCTGGCCGACAGCTTCAGCGCCATCACCAGCCCGGAAGAGCGCCAGAAAATCCTCTGTACAAATCCCGACCGGCTGTTCCTTTCTTAACCTTCTTCTGGCCAAAAATACTGCGGGAGGTCTGGAGGGCTGGCCCTCCAGTCGGTCGCCGCTGCATCACAGCGGCGAAACACTTGCCCCCGCCCGGTTCCGGCCATACCTATGGCGCGTCACACAAAATGAGGTCTTCCATGTTCCACCTTCCCTTCCCTGTCCGCGACGCGAACGCATCAAACGGGGATGAACCGCTCGGTGACCTGCCCGAATGGAACCTCGATGACCTCTATACCGGACAGGACGCACCCGAGTTGAAACGCGACCTCGACTGGCTGGAAACGGCCTGCACCGGAT
>CAZITF010000188.1:0-5760 GCA_964542095.1 uncultured Rhodobacterales bacterium | reverse complement strand
CTACGCCTTCGGCGACGGCCTCGTGAACGCGCTTTATTCGGTCTATGCCGAAGGCGCGCCGGGGTTCGAGGACAAATACTTCGACATGCTCAAGGCGGGCGGCTCCAAGCACCACAAGGAATTGCTGGCCCCATTCGGCCTCGATGCCTCCGACCCCAAATTCTGGGACAAGGGGCTGAGTATGATCTCGGGCTTCATCGACGAATTGGAGGCGATGGAGAAATGAAGTGGTCGGCTCACGAATGGTTGGCAAAAGCGGAGAGACTTTCAGCAATCTACTCTGAATTTCCCGACGAAGCGGCCTGGCAACTTCGCCAGCACAGACATTTCATAAAAGTTGCGGATGCCGACTATGACTTTGTGTCAGCGCATCGAGTCGTGCATGGACTCATGGGAAAAAGTTTGGTGGGCGGACCGCGATCCGGGCAGAATATCAAAAAAATCACTTCTGCCCTGTCCAGGCTTGGGTTTTGCCAGATTGAAAAATCGCATGAAGAGTTTGAACTGCATTGGGAACAGTATCTTGCTTTGTGTCGAAAGAGCGGGAACGCGGGCCCATCTGGCGGCAAGGTAAAACAGCCCAAGGACAGAAGTTTTTTTGTACCGACCGCCCGCAGCATCCAAGAGTCCATTGATCATGACGCTTTGTCGCCACGGGACGCTGCAAGGTTTGGTGGCGACTTTGAAGGCGCGGCGTATCAGGTCACAACAAACCGTTACGAAAGAAAGCCCAGTTTAAGGTCAGTCTGCATCGCTTTCTACAGGGAAAAGCACGGTGGCCGTCTGAGATGTGAATCGTGTCATTTTGATTTCGAAATAACATATGGCGATATAGGCGCAAACTTTATCCATGTGCACCACAAAGATCCACTGGGAGATCGCCAACTGGCGCGACTTGTCGAACCAACCCGCGATTTGGTGCCACTTTGTCCGAACTGTCACGCGATGACACATAGAGGACTGAAAAGCAAACAAAAACCAAGAACAGTCGAAGACTTGTCTCGCTTGAGAAACTTCCGATAGCCCGCCCTCTCACTTCAACTGCGAATCCTTGCTCCCCCGCCGGTTGATCCCGCCGCGCCGCTGAAAGGCGGCGTCGCGCTCGGCCACGCAGTCCACGCACAGCTTGACCCCCGGCACCGCGTGGCGGCGCGCCTCCGGGATCGGCTCGTCGCATTCGGCGCAATGGGTCAGGCTCTCGCCCACCGGCGCGCGCCGCGCCTTCATCCGCGCCAGTTCGTCCGAAATCGACGCCTCGATCTGTTCGGATACCGCACCGTCCCTGGCCCATCCTCCTGCCATGTTTCCCCTTTCCTTTTATCGTGTCACCGCGTCCCGCAGGACCGGTCAGCCAGCCCGCGCCCTGGCAAATACGGCATCGATCAACGCCTGGGTGCCCCGCGCGTCCTCAAGCTGCCACGGATAGGTCGCGCCATCCTGCACATGGGCGACAAAGGCCTCGACCTGCAACACGTAGTGGTTCACGCCGACAAATCTCTCTTCGGTGATCGCCGGCGGCTGATCCGTGTTCCTTTGCAATTCCAGCCGCGCAGGCCCGAACACGCCGGGATTGAACGGCGCGGTCATCTTGATCACGCCCTCACTGCCCACAAATGTCATCTGCTGAAACGGGTGCATCCGCATCGAATTGATCCAATGGGCCGAAAAGGTCGGGAACCGGGCCGAGACACGGGCCAGCACGTCCACACCGTTCTCGAAATCGACATCCGCATGGAGGATCTCGTCAGGCTCTTCTCCGCTCAGCCAGCGGGTCGCGCCATAGGTATAGACACCGATGTCGGGAATGCCGCCGCCGCCGGTGTCGGGCCTGTTGCGCACGTTTCCGGGATCGGCGGCATTGTCATAGCAAAACAACCCCTCCACATGGATCAACCGCCCGATGGCCCCGTCACGGTAGAGCGCCCGGGCGCGCTGCCACTGCGGGTGGTGCACGATCATGTAGGCTTCGGTGGCAAAGCAGCCCGATGCTTCGCGCGCCGCAATCAGTGCCGCGTATTCGCCCGCCGCCATGGCCATCGGCTTTTCGCACAGCACATGCTTGCCCGCCTCCAGCGCCTTGAGGGACCATTCGACATGCAGATGGTTGGGCAGCGGAATATAGACCGCGTCGATATTCGGGTCGGCCAGCAGCGCGTCATAGCTATCGTGGACCTGCAAATCCGGGCAAAAGGCGCGGAACGCGTCGGCCTTGGTCGAATCCGAGGTCGCGAGGGCCACCAGTTGCGCGCCTCTGGCGGCATGGATGGCCGGAGCCATGTGTTGACGCGCGAAATTCGCCGCGCCCAGGATGCCCCATCTCAACGGTTTGCCCATATCACCCTCCTGTGCCGTATTCGCGCCACCATACCCGCCGGACAGGTCAGGACAACCCACACTGCGCCACGACCTGATCGCATTTTTGCGGTTCAGGCATTGGTCGGCAAAACGCCAACAGATGAATTTGTGACACGTTGCCTGCGCGGCGTGCGAGTTGTCATTGACGCCGGATCATCAGTGGATCGGGCAACATCCGCACTGTGGCGAAAATCGGACTGGGCCACGGCAAAAACGGCTTTTGGTGCAGGCAGGCCATGATCCCGGCAACGCAATGGATCGTCCCCATCCGGTGCAACGCCGTCGACCGGTATTGGCGCGCCGACCACCCCGACCTCGCCGGGTCCACGTCGACACCCTTTCGTGTCTCGCGCCTCACGCGACCTGCCACACCGCCAACGGCAAAAATCCCAAACCGGAACACCGCGCAGGCCCACACTTCTCTGTTTTCAATAAAATCCTCCCCGAAGGGCCGATCACCGCAAGCGCCAAGGCACAAGAAAAGGCCCCGCCGGTGCGGCAGGGCCCAAAAATGTCCGGGATCAACCCAAGATCAGGCCGTGGCCATCAGCCCTTTGGCCTTGGCGATCTCGCGCATTTTTTTCTGAAGCTTCTCAAACGCGCGCACTTCGATCTGGCGGATCCGTTCGCGGCTGACGCCATATTGCTCGGACAGGTCCTCCAGCGTGATCGTCTCTTCGGCCAGACGGCGCTGGGTCAGGATATCCTTTTCCCGGTCATTGAGCACATCGAGCGCCTCGGCCAGCATCTCGCGGCGCACTTCCAACTCGTCGCGCGCCTCGTAGTCGCCAGCCTGGTCGGCACTTTCATCCTCGAGCCAGTCCTGCCATTGCATGGTCCCCTCGCCTTCGGAGCCGACGGTCGCATTCAGCGACGCATCGCCCCCCGACAGGCGGCGGTTCATGCTGATGACCTCGTCTTCGGTTACTCCCAGATCGGTCGCGATCCGCTGGACATTTTCCGGGCGCATGTCGCCCTCTTCCAGTGCGCCGATCTTGTTCTTGGCCTTGCGCAGGTTGAAAAACAGCTTTTTCTGGGCCGAGGTCGTGCCGAGTTTCACCAGGCTCCACGAGCGCAGGATGTATTCCTGGATCGAGGCGCGGATCCACCACATTGCATAAGTCGCAAGACGAAAGCCCTTTTCGGGGTCAAAGCGTTTGACAGCCTGCATCAGGCCCACATTGGCCTCGGAAATCACTTCGGCCTGCGGCAGGCCATAGCCGCGATAGCCCATGGCGATCTTGGCCGCCAGACGCAGGTGGCTCGTGACCATCTTGTGGGCGGCTTCGGTGTCCTGTTCCTCGACCCAGCGCTTTGCCAGCATGTATTCCTCTTCCGGCTCCAGCAGCGGAAACTTGCGGATTTCCTGCATATACCGGTTCAACCCACCTTCTGGCGTGGGTGCGGGCAGATTTGCGTAATTGGCCATTCGGTCCCTCCTGTATGCCCTCCCCTTCCGGGTATGTTTACGGGCTTAACATCTATATGGGTCCGCGCCCGCGCCCCGACAAGGGCAAAAGCGCTTGGTCCGTTTATGCCACATCCCACATCGCTGTTGCAGGGGCTGAGCGGTGCATTCACGCGCATGTGCTGTTCATTGCAGGATCGTGGTGAATTTCGGAATTTCGGTTGTGGACCGACCGGTTTCGAACCTGAAATGTTACAAAAGGCAAAGGGTCCGCTCAGCCAAGCGCATCCAGCAGGGCCTGGAAATCATCCGGCAAGGGTGCTTCAAATCGCATCTGTCGGCCCGAAACCGGGTGCTCGAAGCCGAGAACCGCCGCGTGCAGCGCCTGACGTCCAAACCCGGCAACAGCCTCCGCCGCCGCTTCGCTCAGCGCCCCGCGCGCCAGTTTGCGCCGCCCGCCATAGACCGGATCGCCGACAAGGCCGTGGCCCGCATGGGCCATATGCACCCGGATCTGGTGGGTGCGTCCGGTTTCCAGCCAGCATTCGACCTGCGCCAGCACTGCGGGCGTGCCATAGCGCGCCACGACACGGGCCCGCGTCACCGCATGCCGTCCGCCCTGAAACAGCACGGCCTGGCGTTGGCGGTCGGTCCTGTGACGCGCCAGTTGTGTGGTCAGTTTCAGCACGTTGCCCGGCTCGAAACTGGCCCCCCTGATGCCGCGCAGACGTGGATCGTTGGCATCCGGCACCCCATAGACCAGCGCGCGGTAGTACCTGTCGACCGTATGGGCGGCGAACTGGTCAGCCAGCCCGTGGTGCGCCGCGTCCGACTTGGCCACGACCAGAAGGCCGCTGGTGTCCTTGTCGATGCGGTGCACGATGCCGGGGCGTTTCATGCCCCCCACCCCGGACAGATCGTCACCGCAATGATGCATCAGCGCATTGACCAGCGTGCCCGAAGGCGAGCCGGGCGCGGGATGCACCACCATGCCCGCCGGCTTGTCGACCACGATCAGATCGGCGTCCTCATGGACGACACGCAGCGGGATGTCCTCGGGCAGGATATGGCTCTCCTGTGCCTCCTGCACGTCGATGCTGATCACCGCCCCGGCGCTCACACGGGCCTTGGGGTCGCAAACCGTCACCCCGTCCACGCGCACCACCCCTTCGGCCATCAGTTTGGCCAATCGCGTGCGCGACAGGGCCGCCGCCTCTGGCACGTCACGCGCAATCGCCTTATCAAGGCGGGCAGGCGGATCATCCGCGATGACAAAGGACAGGCGGTTGGACGACATCGAAACCCCTATTGAACCGGCAAACCTGCGGTTCCTGCGGCGATTGGTGACGGTGCTGACCGTCATCATGATTGGCGGCGTTGTAACCGTGGTGTCGCTGCTTGTCATCCGCCTGAATGAAGCCCCCGCCCCGCTGGCCCTGCCAGACCGGGTGACACTGCCCGACGGGGCGACAGCGACCGCCTTTACGGTCGGGTCGGACTGGTACGGCGTGGTGACGGACGCCGATGAGATCCTGATCTTCGATCAATTGACAGGGGCGCTGCGGCAAACAGTCATCATCGAATGAACCTTTGTCTCGGAGCCACCCTCGCCTGATCGACGGACGACAGGGATGGCGGACATTGCCAAGAGAAATCGCCGAGGGGCCCCGGAACGGGGATACGGCTATTTCTCTTGGGAAGGGCAGTCAGACCTGTCACCCCGAAGATCGGTCGCGGGTGGGTCAGAGGCAAAGGCTTTGTTTGGGTGAGCCCGAAGCCGAAAAGTTGCCCGGGTCGGTGGGTGGGCGAATTTGCGAAAGCAAAGAGAGCACCCTCCGGCACATATATTCAGTCTCAGGGCGTCCTCGATGTGGGTCGCACGCAGGCAGTGCCAACAAGCTTTTCCCACGATCACTCTTTCGCACGGCCAAAGAGTGATGGTACCACCTCCTGGTCTCGAACCAGGGACCTCTTGATCCACAATCAAGCGCTCTAAC
>CAZITF010000187.1:0-5770 GCA_964542095.1 uncultured Rhodobacterales bacterium | reverse complement strand
CTGCCGCAATGGCGCTCGGTCAGGTTCATCGGGCCGGTCCGCTCGCAGGACACCATTCTGGGCAGATAGGTGTCCTTCTGCTCCTGGCTGCCATGGGCAAGGATGGCCGACGCCGCCCCGTGGGTCAGCCCCTGATACATCGTGAAGGCCATGTTGGCGGACGAAAACATCTCGCCCACCGCCGTGCCGATGACATAGGGCATGTTCTGGCCGCCGAATTCCTCGGGCATGTCCAGACCGGGCCAGCCGCCTTCCTTGACCTGCTCGAAGGCTTCCTTGAAACCGGTGGGGGTGTAGACGATGCCGTTTTCCAACCGGCAGCCTTCCTTGTCGCCCACCACGTTGAGCGGGGCCAGCACACCTGCGGTCAGCTTGCCCGCTTCTTCGAGGATGGCGGATGTGAAATCGGCTTCCAACTCGTCATAGCCGGGGATGCCGCTGGCCGTGACGTTCAGTACATCGTGCAGGATGAATTGCATGTCTTTGGTGGGGGGGGTGTAGCTGGGCACGGTCTTTCTCCCTGTCGTGTTTCAGCGCCTATTCGGCGGCATTTTTCGAAGAATTCATCGAGGCGAGCATCTTCTCTCCCCACTTCAGCTGGTCCTGCAGGTCTTCGATGGCTTCACTCAGTTCGTCGCGCTGCGCGACCATGTCGGCCAACCGGTCGCTGGCGATCTCGTAGGTACGGGCCAGCTGGGTCTGCTGCTGGTCGCCCATGTCATAAAGATCGAGCAACTGGCGGATTTCCTCAAGGCTGAAGCCAAAGCGCTTGCCGCGCAGGATCAGCTTGAGGCGGGCGCGGTCGCGTTTGGTGAACAGGCGCTTTTGCCCTTCCCGGATCGGAAACAGCAGTTCCTTGGCCTCGTAAAATCGCAAGGTCCGCGGCGTGACGTCAAAGGCGTCGCACATTTCACGGATGGTCATGGTTTTGTCGGTCATCTCACTCGCTCGCATGTCGTGTTACGGCCATGACATGGGGCAGTGCCGGATTCGATTCAACCAAACTGTGACGTTGACGTAAGTCATACGTTACGTCACTTTTGCCGCTGACGTGAATGTGAGGTGTGTCAAGCCGGCCTCAGGCGCGGAAATCTGAACAAATGTTTGTAAAACACCAAGGCGCGATGCGTGCCGCGGATGTTTTAAACCGATGCCCGCTCTTGCAGGTTTGCAACGTCCCCGGCCGTCATCCACAGTTGGTCGATCGCATCCAGGTGCTCGGTCGAATAGTCAGGGGCGGCATCCCAGTACCGCCCGGATTCGACGAAATAGCCCAGGCTGTCCTCATAGCTTTGGGCGCGATCAAAGGCGGTTGGGTTGGCGCGGATGCGGGGCATGTCGATCCGGCCGAGGTCATCCAGCGCCACGGACGGGAACACCAACCGGCTTTCTCCTCCCGGAGCGCGCAGGCAGACGCAACCCTGCTGTGAGGCGTGCAGCATGAGCCGCGCCGATTTGGCTTCGAGGTTGCGCAGGGTGATGTCGTCTCGCAGCGGGTCAGCCGACCCCGTGCCGTAGAAATGCGGATTTCCGGTGGCCGGATAGACCATGTCGCAGCCCACAAAGATCATGGCCGAGGGGCGCAGCGCCCCCAGCACCCAATAGCCTGCCGTAAACGCCATCGTGGCCCCGGCATAGATGATGCCGCCATAGGCGTTGTTGGCGGGTACATAGTCGGCCGCCCCGATCAGGGTCTGGCCGGGGCGCGGGTCAGCCGGTTTGCGATGGTCGGGGAAATCGTCCGGCGAGATGTGATAATCCCAGTCGGCGCGCACGCTCCAGGCATTGTTGATCGCCACGATTGAGGAAAACAGGGATTTGGGCAGGTCGCGCGCCATAAGCACATTGGGAGCACTGCCAAGGATCAGAACCGTTTTCGCCGGGAGGGCCATCGTAGCTGTCCACCTTTGCTCGAACTGCACGCCATGAGGTGGGTTTAGGGCGTTTGCGTCACAGGTCAACGCAAGGGGCCGTAGCGCCGGGGCGCAAGGGCGCGTGGCGGCGGATCGTGCCGCCCCGCGCCGGGGTTGGTTTCATGGCGCTCAGTTGTCGACGCCTGCGACTTTCTTGCCACCCTTCACAACAAGGCGGCCTGCGCCCACGGCCCCCTTGGCAACAACCTTGGTTGCGCCCGCGGCCACACCCACGGTGTTGTCGATCGCGCGTTCGGTCGAACAGCCGGCAACCACCAAAGCGGCTCCGACGGCAAGCACGACAGTTGCTTTGCGCCAGGTCATATAGGTCATCTTCGGTCTCCCTTTCGGTCCGGACTGTGCCGGGGGTTGAGGGCCGCTGTGCCAGAAAGATCACCGTGAATGGTTGCCTCTGACGTCCAGTGCCCGTTGAAAGCGGATGTAGCTGGCGCTTTGATAAAAGAAAAACGAATAATAATTGATATTGAAGCGAGTAATGCTCGTTTTAAAAGGCAACGGCCCTCAAGGCGTCTTGGGCAAAGCCTGCCCAACGCGGCGCGAGGTGTTTTTCAAAAGGAAATCGCGCGGCACCGCGCGCAGCGGGCCTCAGCCGTCAAGCTCGCGCGCGACGCTGTCGCGCAGGTCTTTCAATTCGGCGGTGGCACTGGCCAGTTGCTTGCGCTGCTCTTCCAGCTCGACCAACTGGCCATCGGCCAGTTCCACCCAGGCGCGCATCTGCGCTTCGTTGCCTTCGTTTTCGTAGATCAAAAGCCACTGGCGGATGTCTTCAAGCTGAAAGCCGAACTTGCGCCCGCGCAGGATCAGTTTCATCCGGGCGCGTTCGCGCGGACCGTAAAAGCGCGACCGTCCTTCGCGGTCGGGTTTGAGCAGTTCGATATATTCGTAATAGCGTAACGTGCGCGGCGTCACGTCGAACGCGGCGCACATCTGCTTAAAGCTCAAGCGGTCGTCAGACATGGCTTGTCTCTCTCTCCCTGGGTTGAATCCTAAGGCGGGACGCGCCAGAGGGCAACAGGTGCTTGCCCTGATCCGGGAGCGCGCTCATAACGTGATGAAACATCTTCAAGTTGCGAGCCCCATGTCCGACCCACTCAAAGCCGCCCGCCAGTTCATCAAGGCGCTGCCCCATTCCCGCGATCTGGGAATGGACGTCGAGGAAATGGGCGATGGGGTGGCGGTGATTTCCATGCCCTATGACCCGCGCCTGATCGGCGATCCCGAAACCGGGGTGATCAGCGGCGGGGCCGTGTCGGCGCTGATGGACACCTGCTGCGGGGCCGCCGTCATGTGCCATCCGGCCAACCGGGGCGGCACGGCGACGCTTGATCTGCGCATCGACTACATGCGTGCGGCAACGCCGGGGCAGGCGATCACCACCCGCGCGACCTGTTACCATGTCACCCGCTCGGTCGCGTTTGTGCGCGCCACGGCCACGGACGAGGATACCGCCAATCCGGTCGCCACCGCCACCGGTGCGTTCACGGTCGAGGGCGCGCCATGAAGCGCCCCGAACCCGTGCAGGTCGTCAAGCAGCGCCGCGATGCGGCCCTGCGCGCGCTGGTCGATGGGGTGCCCTACATCCAGTATCTCGGGGTGCGGATCGACAGGCGCGGGGACGAATTGACGGCCGTTCTGCCCTTTGACGAAAAACTGATCGGCAACCCGATGCTGCCGGCCCTGCACGGAGGGGTGACGGCGGCCTTTCTCGAAGTGACGGCGGTGATCACGCTCAGCTGGTCCTACCTGTGGGAAGATATCGAAAGTGGAGCGCTGGATTTCGAACTGCCACAGGGCCCAGCCCTGCCGCGTCTGCCCAAGACGGTGGACTTCTCCATCGACTATCTGCGCTCGGGTTTGCCGCGCGATGCCTATGCGCGGGCGCGGATCAACCGGTCCGGGCGGCGCTATGCGAGCGTCCATGTCGAAGGTTGGCAGGACAATCGCGACCGGCTGTTCGCGCAAGGCACCGGTCATTTCGTGATGCCGCAACGCCGGTGAACACGCACGCGACCCCAACAGCGCCCCCCGCGCCGCTGACGCACCGCCGGGTTCTGAAAATCGCGCTGCCCATCGTGCTGTCCAATGCCACCGTGCCCATCCTTGGCGCCGTGGATGTGGGCGTGGTCGGCCAGATGGGGCAGGCCGCGCCCATCGGGGCGGTTGCGATGGGCGCGATCATCCTGACGACGATCTACTGGATCTTCGGCTTTCTGCGCATGGGCACCGTGGGGCTGGTCGGGCAGGCGGCGGGGGCCGGGGATAACGACGAGGTCAGCGCCTGGCTCACGCGCGCACTGATGGTGGCCGCCTTCGGCGGGCTGGGCCTGATCGTGTTCCAGATCCCGATCTTCTGGGCGGCGTTCCAGCTGTCGCCCGCCAGCGCCGAGGTGGAGGGGCTGGCCCGCACCTATCTGCATATACGCATCTGGACCGCTCCGGCCGCCATTGCGGTCTATGCGCTGACCGGCTGGCTGGTCGCGATGGAGCGCACGGGGGCGGTGTTCTGGATCCAGCTGGGCATGAACGGGGTCAATATCGCGCTCAGCTTTGTCTTTGTTCTGGGCTTTGGCTGGGGCGTGGTCGGGGTGGCGCTGTCGACGGTGATTGCCGAACTCCTGGGGGCAGCTCTCGGTCTTTGGTTCTGCCGCGCGGCCTTTGCCCGTCCGGCCTGGCGCGACTGGCCGCGCGTGCTGGAGCGGGCCAAGCTGGTCCGCATGGCGCTGCTCAACACCGATATCCTGCTGCGCTCGGCGATGCTGATGATCATCTTTTCCAGTTTTGTCTTTCTCGGGGCGCGATTCGGCGATGTGACGCTGGCGGCCAACGAGGTGCTGATCCAGTTCATGTATATCACGGCCTATGCGATGGACGGGTTTGCCTTTGCCGCCGAAACCCTGATCGCACGGGCCTATGGGCGCAGTGATCCGGTCCGCGTGCGCCGCTCGGCCCTGATGACCAGCATGTGGGGTCTGGTCGTGTGCGTCGTCACGGCGGTGGCGTTCCTGCTGGCGGGGCCGTGGCTGATCGATCTGATGGCCAAGGATGTCGATGTGCAGATCGCGGCGCGCGCCTATCTGTGGTGGATGGTGGTGGCCCCCCTTGTGGGCTGTGCGGCGTGGATGCTCGATGGTATCTTTATCGGCGCGGCGCGCGGGCGGGACATGCGCAACATGATGGCGCTGTCCTTTGGCATCTATTGGATCGCGATCCTGGTTCTGCTGCCGGTGATGGGCAATCACGGCCTGTGGGCGGCGTTGCTGATTTCCTTTGTCGCGCGCGGCGTGACGCTGGGTGCACGTTACCCCGCGCTTGAACGCGGGGCGGAGCAAGAAAATTGAAGGAATTTTCTTGACTGGGGCGCTGCCCCAGACCCCGCGGTTTATCTGGCGAAATGAAGCTGGATCACAGCCAGTCGTGGACCTTGCTGCCGATCGCCGTTGAAACCGAGCCGTGGCCATCCCGTTTCAGCAGGGCGTCGAGGTCACGTGCGATTGTGGCCGCAAGGCCGAGCCCGCCATAGACGAGGCCGGTATAGAGTTGCACCCCGGACGCGCCGGCGCAGATCTTGGCATAGGCTTGCTCCGCGCTTGCCACCCCGCCGACCCCGATCAGCGGGATTTGCGTGAGCCTGTGCAGTTTGGCCAGAACGCGTGTCGATTTGTCGAACAGGGGTTGGCCCGACAGCCCACCCGTTTCCTGCGCACATGCGCTGCGCAGCCCCGCGCGGTCCAGCGTCGTGTTGGTCGCGATGATCGCGGCGACCCGCGCATCCGTGGCCACCTTGGCGATATCGGCCAGATCCTGATCGGTGAGGTCCGGCGCGATTTTCAGGAACA